>NZ_PIZT01000038.1:0-2276 GCF_002834115.1 Methylomonas sp. Kb3
CGCTGATGCGGCTGGCGATTTCCGAAGGCCGGTTGAAATTGTGCAAGGGATCGAGTCGCACGCTGCCTTCCGGAAAAGCCGGATGAAAATACACGAAGCGATCCGGGCGATTGGCCAAGGCACAGGCGCGTTTGGCGCAGACCATCAGATCTTTATCGCCCTTGGGATCGATGATGATCACCGCTTCACCGCGCAAGACGGCTTGCGTAACCAGTACATCAAAGGCGCGCGTTTTACCGGCGCCGGTGGTACCGACCAGCAGCGTATGGCCGGCGGTATGCTGCAAGGGCTGGCGGATGTCACTTTCGGACACTTCCAGGCCATGAATCCAGGCCGAGCCCATGCGCTGATGATCGCTGGGAATCAGCGTCGAAACATCGCGTTTCAAAATCTCGTACGCCAATTGCGCATGCTTTTGCACCCAATCGAATCCCCAGCCGAACCACAAAGCCTCGGGGTTTCGCTTCACCAGGGTTACCAGCTTCTCGGCATCCAGGTATTGGAAACGAAACTGCCGCAACCGGCGTTTCCGATACCAGAGACTCAATGCCGGTGATAATCGCCAAAACGCCATCACTCCGCACGCCGTCATCAACCAGTCGAAGGGTTCGCGTGGCAAGCCCGACCAACGACTGGTGAAATGCGCCAAACCGGCGCCGCTCAACCAACCCGAGAAGGCATAAATCTCGAAAATCGGGCGCCAAGGAAATTGATAGTCGTAATCGGATTTCATGGACGTAATCTCACCTGAATCCCCTCCGTGGCACTGACCGAGCGACAATCTGGATGGTTAGCAATATCGAGCATCAGGCGAGTTCGCTTGACCGTCGGATGTTGGGTCAGAAATTGTTCCAGCTCGGTATTGGATACTGTGTGCCAATTACCGTCTGGCGATGATTCCTCGGGCGGGATGTTTTGTTGCCGCACATGTGTGATCAGCAAGTCGATAGTTCCGGGTTTTACCGGTAGAGTTGTTAGTGGAGCACTTGCCTTATCAGGCTCTGAATTGACCGAACTGGCTGGCGCGTTGCCGCTGATTGATTTTTGCTTGCCTGTCGCTTTTGATTTGGGCCGGACAGGCTTGGGTTCCAGAGGCGCCGCATCTTGAGGCTGAGAAGACTTAACTTGATCTACGGTCTTGTCAGTATTGCTGCTTGGAGATTGCGCGGATGACTCTATTGGCGTGGTTTCGCCTTGAGACTTAAATAATGCCTTCAAAGCCAAACTCGGTTCCAATGCCAGCAGGACGCCGCGAACGGATTGGATAGTTTGTACCTTGCGCATCGGTGACAGAACGTCGGTCACCAGCCACCCCGTCTCCTCCAGTATTTTGATGAACTGGGGCGGCTCGATGGCGAGTTTTTCAGGGGTAGCCGGAAACGGCAGCAAGTATTTGTCTTGAACTTCCAATAGATCGCTGCCTAACTTCCATTGGCCTTGATTAAGCATAGAAGAGATGTCGAATAGCCATTGGCCGGCATCACCGTGGTTTTGTAACCAGCACCGGGCGCTATCGACCGGATTAGAAATGCTTTTCGTGTCTGTCGTGGAGAGATCGGGTTTTGCGGCTGAAGCCGTTTTTTCTGAGTGGGTTGGTTTGGCAGGCGTTGCGTTTTCCGGTTGTTCTGTCTGATCCAACGAAGGGGCGTCATCGGTTGATTTGGCTTGCGACAGTCGTTGATCGGGATCTGATGGCAAGGTATTTAGATCCTTCGCGCCTTGAGAATTCAAAGTGTGTGGTGCCGATTCGATTAGCCGCGAATCGGGTAGGGCGCTTGGGTCATATGCGGGTTCTGGTGAGGTTGCTTCTGGCAAAACTGACGCAGGATTATCTGCGCGTTTGGGTTGATTCGGAGCCGCGACGTTCTTGGTTTTTGCCGGTTTACTGGTTTTCGGTGCCGGATTAGTAGTGGGTTCGGGGTTTTGCGCAGTCGGATCCGGTTCGTTGATTTCGCGCGCTTCAACCACAGTCGGCGGTTCGCCGCTGAAAATGAGTTCCGCGGATTTGAGGCGCAATAGATACAGCGGATTGTCCAGGCCTTCGGGCTGCATTTGCCAATAACGGTATTGCCGGCCATCCGGCCAGGACTTAGGGATTGCCAAGCCGCGTTCGATCAGGATGTCCGCCAAGGTATCTTCGTCGCGCGGAATGCCGGGTACTTTGTCCTTGGCCAACAGGGTAACGATGTCTTGCGCACCGGCACGCCAGACGATATGAAGGCCATCCTCAAAACGCCATAGCCGAGCGCCTTTTTCGTTGACGGTCCATTGTCCGG
>NZ_PIZT01000041.1:0-2167 GCF_002834115.1 Methylomonas sp. Kb3
CGAAATGCCGCTGACGGTTAACGGCAAATTCGATAGAAAGCGCTTGCCGGCCCCGGACCTCGGCGAACAGCTCAGCAAACTATACGTCGCTCCACGCACCGAAACCGAAACCCTGTTGGCCGAAATTTGGCGGGAAGTGTTGGGCGTGGAAAAAGTCGGCGTCGAAGACGACTTTTTCGAACTGGGCGGACATTCGCTGTTGGCAACCCAACTGGTGTCGCGGGTGGCTAAATGCTTTGCAATCGATCTGCCGTTGCGAAGCGTGTTCGAGGCCGGCAACGTCGCTACGTTGGCGGAAAAAATCGACGTGTTGCTCTGGGCTACCCGGTCGGAAGCCATGGATGCCGGCTATTTAAACGAAACCGATTTCGAGGAAATTGAATTCTAATGTTGCACCAACTACTTGCCACGCTACGCGACTTGAACGTTAGGCTGTTCGTCGAAGACGGTAACTTAAAATGCAAGGCGCCGCCGGGGGCTCTTAACGATGAGCTTGCCCACCAAATCAAGGCGAAAAAAGCCGAATTGATAGCCGTGTTTAGCTCGTCCGCCACACAGCGTGCGCTTGTCGTTGCGTCAGGACAGCGCACCAGTCCCATCCCATTATCCTTCGCTCAGCAAAGGCTATGGTTTCTGGATCAACTGGAGCCAAAGAGTCCACTCTACAACATTCCGGTGGCTTTACGTTTGACCGGCCGTCTGGACCTTGCCGCCTTGAAGCAAAGTTTCAGCGAAATCGTCCGCCGCCACGAAGTATTGCGGACGATATTCGAGATGGGCGAGGACGGCGAGCCGGTGCAAAAGATATTGCCGAGTTTGGCGCTCGAGATCGAGCGTATGGATTTAACTTCTACCGGCCAGTCTTCCGTTTGGCAGGCATTGTGCCGTGACGAAGCCGCCAAGCCTTTCGATTTGCGCCGGGGGCCTTTGATTCGGGCCAGCTTTCTGATGCTGGCCGACAGCGGCGACAGTCAGGATGCCATCCTGATGCTGACCGTGCACCACATCGTCTCGGACGGCTGGTCTTCGGCGGTTTTGGTCAAAGAGTTTGCCGCGCTGTACCGGGCTTTTGCGTGGCATCAACCCTCGCCGTTGGCCGAATTGCCGATCCAATACGCCGATTTCGCCTGCTGGCAACGCCATTGGCTGAGCGGCGAGGAATTGGAAAGGCAAATAGGCTACTGGCGCGAGCGATTGGAAGGCGCGTCCAGCGTCTTGGAATTGCCGACCGACCGGCCAAGGCCGGCGCTGATGACTTATCGGGGTGCTCATTTCGGTTTCGAAATTCCGAAGGCATTGGCTTTGCAAGCCAGAGCCTTGGGTAAGCAACGTAACGTCAGCTTGTTCATGCTATTGCTTGCGGCATACCAGATGCTGTTGAGCCGCCATAGCGGTCAGACTGACCTCTGCGTCGGCACCCCGGTCGCCAACCGCAATCGCCAGGAAATCGAAGACTTGATCGGTTTCTTCGTCAACACCCTGGTGTTAATGCTATTGCTTGCGGCATACCAGATGCTGTTGAGCCGCCATAGCGGTCAGACTGACCTCTGCGTCGGCACCCCGGTCGCCAACCGCAATCGCCAGGAAATCGAAGACTTGATCGGTTTCTTCGTCAACACCCTGGTGTTGCGTAGCGACTTATCGGCCAATCCGACCTTTGCCGAGCTGTTAGAACGAATCAAAACGACGGTATTGGACGCGCAAAACCACCAGGATTTGCCGTTCGAAAAACTGGTCGAAGCTTTACAACCGGTGCGTGATCCTAGCCGCAGTCCGTTGTTCCAAGTCATGTTCGTACTGCAAAACCACGACAACTTGACTTTGAGCTTGCCGGACTTGGATATCGCCGTGCTCGAAGACGACAACCGAACGGCCAAGTTCGATCTGACCCTGCACGTCCAGGACTGGCCAGACGGCCGCCTGAGCGGCAGCTTTGAATACAACACCGATTTGTTCGACGCCGGGACGGTGGCAAGATTGGCTTGGCATTATTTGATACTGTTGCAAGCGGCGTTTGAGCGGCCGCAAACGCGGATTTCCGAATTGCCATTGCTGACCGAAGCCGAACGTCGGCAAGTTCTCCACGAGTGGAACGCCACCGAAGTGGCTTATCCCCAAGATCGCTGCATCCACCAGCTGTTCGAAGCCCAAGCCGAACAAACCCCCG
>NZ_PIZT01000044.1:0-1401 GCF_002834115.1 Methylomonas sp. Kb3
TAACAGGCTGTTGAAATTTACCGATATACCTTCGGTTTCGGCGCCATTTCTCGAAGCGCCGGGTGGTCTGGAAGCCTGATTAGGCCTTAAAAACCGGTTTTGGCCGGTTATATTCGCCCCTAAGGGGGTTAAATTCCGCCTTTTGGCGGATTTTAGGCGCACGACCACCTAGGCGGTGCTGTAACGCCAACCGAAAATGGCGCCCATTCGCGTCAGGTTATAGGCGGCAAAGGTAAAAAACGTTTGTGCGGCGACTTTCTTCAAGCCCCGGAACTTGGTTTGCCGTAGCGGACCGACGGTCTTGGCCCAGCCGAAGACTTCTTCGATCCGGTTGCGGGTTTTGAGGCTTTTGCGGTAACCGTCGTGCCTCGTGGTACGGCCATCAATGGCCGAGCCTTTTTCTTTTCTGGCGACATGCGGGGTGACTTTGCGTCCGCGTAGCTTGCCCACGAAATCCGCTGTATCGTAGTTTTTGTCGGCGCCCAAGGTTGCGCCAGGTTTACTGATCGTGCGTTTGACCATGGTTTCGGCCGCCTCGCGTTCCGCGGTGCCGGTGGCCTGGGTGACTTCAACGTCGACGACTAAGCCATTGCGGTTCTCCATCAAGGCATGGCCGAGGAAAGCCAGCTGAGATTTGTCACCTTCGCTCTTTTTGTACAGCCGAGCATCGGGATCGGTGGTCGAGGCGTGGGTATCGTTGCTGCGTTTCTCGCCCTTGAAGTTGACGGTGGGATTGCGTCCACCGTCTTCCGGCGGCGGGGTCGAACCGTCCTTTTTGACGAAACTCTTGTGCGAAGCCCAGGCCTGGATCAACGTACCGTCCACGGAGAAATGTTCGTCGGAGAGTAGCTTTTTCCACTCCGCCAAGGCCAGTACCCGTTCGAAAAACAAACGGCTGATACCCAAAGGGCACAAGTGCGCTCGTTCAGCAAGCGGTCGCGGTTGGCGCTGAAGGTGGAGTGATCCCATACGGCGTCGTCCATGGTCAAGCCAACGAACCAGCGGTACAGCAGGTTGAAATCGATATGCTCCACCAACTGCCGCTCCGAGCGAATGGAGAACAGCACTTGCAGCAGACTGGCGCGCAGCAGGCGCTCCGGCGGAATCGAATCCCGGCCGCGACGGGCGTAGAGCGCGTCGAACTCGTCGTTCAGTGTGGCGAGCAACAGATCGACTACTTTGCGTAGATTGCGGAGCGGATGTTTTTTCGGAATCCGCGCTTCCAGGGTTCGGTAGCTGAACAGGTCTTCTTGGGTGATGTCGGCGCCGCGCATGGGATCAATGCAGTATATTGGAGATGGTACTATTTTATCATGCAGAACAATGTCTTATGAATTACTCTCGCATCTGGTTCAACCAATCAATGCGGCTTGCGGGAGCGATAAAATCAACAGCCTGTTA
>NZ_PIZT01000064.1:0-1123 GCF_002834115.1 Methylomonas sp. Kb3
CTAGTGCTTAATTCCGTAAGTTAGCGATAGTATTTCGTAATTGCGCACCGCGGACCTCGCGTTTCCGCCATCGAAAAGGTGTAGCCGTTGGATTGTAAGCGGCAATAAAGTCTTCAATCGCTTGCCGCAGGGCTGCGATGTTTTGGAAACTGGCGCCGCGTAAAGCTTTACGAGACAGAATGCCGAACCAGATTTCCACCTGATTCAGCCAACTGGCTGAGGTGGGCGTAAAGTGGAAATGGACATTCGGATGCTGAGCCAGCCAGGCGTCGCATTTTTTGTGGGTACAGTAATTGTCCAGAATCACATGCAACTCTTGGCCAGCCGGCGTCTCGGCAACAATCGTGTCCATGAACCCGAGAAAATCTTCACGCCGCTTCGTTTCGGTTATCTGGGCGATGATGTTACCGGTTGCGACCTGCAGAGCTGCAAACAAATTCAGTGTCCCATGACGCTTATAGGTGCTCTGGAATCCGCGCGCGATCTTGCCACTGTCGGTTTCAACGTACCCGGTCATTCGTTCCAGCGCTTGGATACTGGGTTTTTCGTCGACACTGATGACTAAGGCATTCTCGGGCGGACTCAAATACAAGCCAACAATGTCCGCCGCCTTTACCGCAAATTCTTTGTCGGTACTCACACACCAGGATCGCTGTCGTTGCAGACAAATCCCTTCCTTGCGGAGCACGCGCCAAACCGCGTAAACCGAACTATCCAGAGCCAGAGCTACAGCGGGACCATCCCAGACGGCTTGTCCCTTTGGCGGTGGTAGCTCAAGGATTGCTAAGACACGCTGTCGAAAATGCTCATCATACGTCTTCGGTGCGCCCGGCCGAGGTTCGTCTGACAGCCCCAAAAGCCCCTGAGCCATAAAGCGGTTTCGCCACTTGATGACCGTATTGGCCCGCGTTCGGCATTGCGCTGCAACCGCTTGGACTTGCGCGCCATCCAGGCAGCCCAGAATCATCCGGGCTCGCTCGACTACTCGAGCTTCTTCCGTACGGCTCGCTGCGCGTCGCTCTAACTCTGCCCGCACGTCCGCGGAACACTCAATTTTTGGGGCTACTCGTGACATCCCTCCAAGATTACATTATTAGCGCTTAATAACGCAACTAAGCACTAG
>NZ_PIZT01000040.1:0-787 GCF_002834115.1 Methylomonas sp. Kb3
ATAAATGCACAAGCCAGGGCGATAGCACCTTCAAAATTGCGTTTTAGTTTGTCATATCGGGTGGCAATAGCTCTAAAATGTTTCAGTCGCGCAAATACGTTTTCAACGAGGTGGCGATATTTATAGAGACACCAGTCCATTTCCTCATTCCCGACTATTGAATTTTGTTTTCTTGGGATGGTGGGGACTGTGCCTTGGTCTCGAATTTGAATCCGTAACGGCTCGCTGTCATACCCTTTGTCTGCAATCATGTAGCCCGCCTGGGGGAGTTTGGCCACAAATTCCGGCGCTTCTTTGCAGTCATGTACTTCGCCCCCCGTAATCGAGAACTGGATGGGAAGTCCACCGGCATCAACCGCCATATGGATTTTGGTCGTGTTGCCTGCGACCGATTTCCCGATGGCTGTTGGATTTTCATGGGCGCCGCCGCTACTGTGTTGATGGGCTTTAATAATGCTGCCATCAATAAATAGCCATTCCAAATCAGGCTCAATCACTAGCGCCTGAAAGATACCCCTCAGCTTTTCTTGCAGTGACCAGGCATTGAAGCGCTTGTACACGGCATTCCACTTGCCAAAAGCGACGGGCAAGTCTCGCCAAGGGCAGCCAACACGCAAGCGATAAAAAATCCCTTCGACCGTTTGCCGAAGACCGGGTTTGTCGTAAATGCTGAAACTCAACATAATCGTTTTTAGCTTTTCCCAGTGGGTATCTGTAAGCAGTTGGCGTGGCATTCGCTAGCTATCGTTTGATTGAAAACTCAATCAATATGGCTCGCCAATCGATT
>NZ_PIZT01000042.1:0-616 GCF_002834115.1 Methylomonas sp. Kb3
GCCGCGCGGGCGGCCTACGCCGAAAGCTTGAGTTTGCGCCGGCAATTGCGGGAGGGGCTGGGCGACAGTCCGCAAGCGCTGCGCGATTTGAGTGTGTCGCTGAACAAAATCGGCGACGTGGATAAGGCTCTGGGTCGCTTGGAAGCCGCGCGGGTGGCCTACGCCGAAAGCTTGAGTTTGCGCCGGCAACTGCGGGCGGTGCTGGGCGACAGTCCGCAAGCGCTGCGCGATTTGAGTGTGTCGCTGAACAACATCGGCGATGTGGATAATGCCCTGGGCCGCCTGGAAGCCGCGCGGGCGACTTACGCCGAAAGCCTGGGCTTGTTCCGGCAACTGCGAGAGGCGCTGGGCGACAGTCCGCAAGCACTGCGTGATTTGAGTATTTCGCTGGATAAGATCGGCAATGTGGAGCAAGCCTTGGGCCGCCTAGAAGCCGCGCGGGCGGCCTACGCCGAAAGCTTGAGTTTGCGCCGGCAATTGCGGGAGGTGCTGGGCGACAGTCCGCAAGCGCTGCGCGATTTGAGTGTGTCGCTGAACAACATCGGCGACGTGGATAATGCCCTGGGCCACCTGGAAGCCGCGCGGGCGGCCTACGCCGAAAGCTTGAGTTTGCGCC
>NZ_PIZT01000010.1:0-347842 GCF_002834115.1 Methylomonas sp. Kb3
GCATCTGGTTCAACCAATCAATGCGGCTTGCGGGAGCGATAAAATCAACAGCCTGTTAAACCATCGCGTAAAGTCTTTGATACCTTAATCTGCAAGGAGTGGCCGAATATCCAGCGCATTCTGGCTTCGCTGGCACAAAAGGACGTTACTCAAGCGACCATCGTGCGTAAACTCGCCAGTTATAAGCGGCAAAACCAGACCAAGAAGGCACTATGGGAATTGGACAATATTTATCGGTCACTTCATATTCTTGATTCCATCGATGCCCCAATACTCAGGCAGCGCATTCAGAAGGCGCTTAATCGCGGCGAGGCGTATCACCGTATGCGACGAGCGATTTCCTATGTCAATGGCGGTAAATTCCGGGTAAAAACCGAAGCGGAGCAGCAAATCTGGAACGATTGTTCCCGACTTATTGCCAACGCCATCATCCACTACAACACGCTAATCTTGTCGCGGGTGTATGAGCAAAAACTGGCTGCCGGCGACCAGGATGCTATCGAGATCATCAAAGGCACGTCGCCCGTCGCCTGGCAAAATGTGAATCTGATCGGTAAGTTTGAATTTACGGAAGAAAATGCCAAGGTTGACATCGAGGCGTTGGCCGCACGATATAACGACCCTGATTTTTGGCGAAAGTCTGTTGAGGGTTATAGCGATGCTTAATATTAGGTGTTGCTAATTTTTACCTTTTCGAGGGGATGGGCAAAAATAGCCAATAACGGCGGCGGCCGATTTTGCCGGGCGTTTTTGCCGCCAGCGTCGGCATGGCGCGGATAATATAGCTTGTCAAACCGGCTACCGGGCGGTTTGATGGTCTCCGCCGCCGCGATGATGTCATCCAGCGGACAAAGCTGTCTTTGACTAGCCGGCGGCGCTTGGATTCGAATCTGCTCGGCATTCAGCACGTCCTGTAATTCCTCGTAAAACACCAGAATGCCGCCGGTAAAACCCACCACCGCCAATACCGCGCCCACGAACAATCCCAGGTATAAATGCACCCGCAACCAGATTTGCCGCCGGGATTTCAGCCGTCGTAAGCGTGCCGATGTCAAAATTCAACCTTGACCGAACCTAAAAAAGTCCGCGGCATGCCCGGTTGCGAGCCGAAACTGCGGGTTTCCCAGATCGAGGCCGAGTAATAGCGTTTATCAAGCAGGTTATCGACATTAAATTGCAGGCTGATTTTGGACGGTCCGGCGTTGAAGGCGTACCCCAGGGCGGCGTCGACGCGAGCGTATCCGGGCAGTTGAAAGCTGTTGGCGCAGTCGCCCTGGCGCTCGCCGGCCAGATAAACCCCGGCGCCCGTCCACAAGCCTTGCCAGCCGAGGCCGGCGAAATCGTACTTAGACCACAGGCTGGCGGCTTGCTCGGGCACATTGGCGAACTGCTTACCCTGAATGTCCGTGACGTCCTTGGTGAACATCGTCCTGGTAAACGAATAGCTAGCGATCAGGCTCCAGAACTCGGTAATGCGTCCAGATACATCCAATTCGATACCCTGGCTGCGGCCCTCGCCGACCAGCACGTTGAAGCCCTGCGCCGCCAACGCGGCATCGGCGGCTGAGTGGCTGATGTTCTTCTTGGTCAGCTCGTAGTAAGTCAGGCCGGCATTCAACTTGCCGTCCCACCACTCGCCCTTGACGCCGGCTTCCCAACCCTCGGACATTTCCGGGCGGCGTTGACTGCCCGGCACCAGCCGGCTGGTGTTGGCGGCATTCATGGCTTTGACGTAGTTGGTGTAAAGCGAGAGCCAGTTCAATGGCCGGTAGAGCAGACCTACCCGTGGACTGAATTCGCCGTCGTCGGTGACATCCGCGCCGTCGCTACTGCTGTGGGCTTGGTCGTAACGAGTGCCGAACAATAGATGCCAATCCTCGGCGATAGTGACTTGATCCTGAATGTACAAGCCCCACCAAGAGGTACGACTGGTCGATACCGGGCTGGAGGCTTCCGCCGCCAGATTGATGCCGGGCCGGTCGTAGGTAATCGGCTGAAAAATATTGATGGGTGATGGGAAACTGGTGCCGCAGGTGTCGCACAGGAAATAACTGCTGTTGGTGCGGCCGTCGGTCTTATAAAGATCGCCGCCGACGGTCAGGGTATGTTCCAGGCCGAACGTTTTGAAGTTGCCGGTGAGATTGACAATACCTTGGATGCTGTCCTCGTTGTAGTCGTAGTCGCTGTAGAACAGGGAGGCGTCGCCGGTGGCTTCGTCCAGGGTATTGATGAAAGTGCCCGCCGAGAATTGGTGTTCGTAGTTGTAGCCGACCTTGGCGTTCAGTTTCCATTTATCGGAAAAAGCATGGCTAAGGCTCAGGCCACCGTAAAGCAGACTGGAATCGCCATCGTCGGTAGCTCGCTCGCCTATGAAGCGGCTAATTGGCAGGTTAGCCGGTCGATTGCCGACGGCCGGAACGCCGAAGGTGGTGGGGCCGTTGACGTCGTGGTAGCGAAAATCCAGATCGAGTTGGGTGCGGGGCGAAATTTTCCAGGTCAGCGATGGGGCGATGAAACCGCGTTCCTTGTTGACGACGTCGATATAAGAATTGCTGCTTAAGTACTCCATGTTTACCCGGTACAACAAGCTGCCGTCCTTAGTTATCCGGCCTGTGGCGTCGGCCAGGGTGCGGTAGAGATCGAACGAGCCGAATTGTTGTTGCAGAGAATAGTAAGGCTTGTCGAGAGGGCGTTTGCTGACATAATTGATCAACCCGCCGGGTTCTATGCGGCCGTACAATGCGCCGGCCGGACCTTTCAACACCTCCACCCGGTCGATCATCGCGAGGGAATGCGATTGCGCCAAGTCGCGGAGGCCGTCGATATACTGGCGGCTGTCGGTGGCAAAGCCGCGTAAATAAGCGGTGTCGTAAACATATTCTTCACCACGCGAATCAAAATAGCCGCTGACGTTGCGCAAGGCATCGCCGACCCGGATGGCTTGCTGGTCGTCGAGAACCGCTTTGGGAATCACCTGAATCGATAACGGCGTATCCATGATCGGCGTGTCGGTTTTAGTCGCCGAGCTGGCAATGGTCCGGTTATAGAAAGGATTTTGCGGGTCGTCGTCGGCATAGCCGGCTTTACCGGCCACGGTCACCGGCGGTAGAGTGGTGGCTGTTTGCGGTTCGGTAATTGCTTTCTTCTCCAACATTACATTGCCGGGACCGGTAAGCCGGTAACCAATGCCGGTACCTTGCAATAGTTTGTCGAGCGCCTGTTGCGGCGAAAAATGGCCGTTCACCGCACTGGAACGTGCATTTTGGGCAATTTCCGCCGGAAAACCGACTTGCCAATCACTAGCGGCAATGAAGGCGTTCAATGCGTCGGTCAAGGCTTGGGCCGGGATGTTGAAGGTTCGCGTGGCGCCGGGAGTATCGGTTTGGCCGGTCTCGGCGGCATAAACTGGTAGCGGCCGAATAGCCGGCAAAGCCAAAGCGATTGCCATGGCGAGTTTGCGTAATGCGGCGGGTGGGATGGGTGGTAGCCGATACATGAATACTCCTGGTCTGTGAACTGAATAGTCAGTGCAAAAAAGCACATGGCTACCGAGACGTTTCAGAAAACGGAATACACAGTTAGTTAAGCGATATTTTTATCGGCAAGCTTAGCGTCGCCTAATACGCAGGTAATTGAGCTGAGGTTTGAAGCGGCGTGCAGCCGGAGTGGCAAACGGTTGGCGAGGTTTTGGACTTAGCTTTTCAACACCGTCAGATAAGGCGAGATATTGATGGTTTTGGCTCCCGCAATGTCCGCTAGGGTTCGGATCAGGGCTGCGGTATCTTCCAGTTTGTAATTTCCGGTTATCCGGGTGTTTGCCAATTTGGCGTCGGCGATGACGATGGCGCCGGGATGGTAGCGATCCAGTTCCGTTATCACGTCTGCCAAGGTTCGATCTTGAAAGATCAGGCGGCCTTTTAGCCAAGCAAAGGTTTTACCGGTATCTATGTTGCTGATTTCCGCAACGCTGTGGGCATCGATCTCGGTGTGCTGGCCTGCGCTTAATTGTCGGTTTTGGCCTTGTTCGGCGCTACAAATCACTAGGCCGCTTTCGACATTCACTTGGGTAGTATCGCCGGTTTTGACGCTGAAGCGGGTGCCTACCACGCGCACTGTTCCCTGTTCTGTCGTCACAATAAACGGTCGGCTTTTGTCGGCATTCACCTCAAAATACGCTTCGCCGCTTAATAAGGTTACGCCGCGCTGTTGACCGGCGTAATCCAGTTTTATCGCGCTGTCGGTATTAAGCACAAGCGCGGAACCGTCTGCCAGTATTACTCGGCGCTGTTCGCCGGTGGCGGTGGTAATGTCTGCTTGCCAGCGTTGCAACCAATCTGTTGAAGCCAGGAACCAGCCGCTGATTAAGGTAATGCTGGCGGCAGCAGCCCAGCGCCGAATGGTCGATTTACGCTGTGCGGGCGGCCGAAGTGGGATGCTGGCGTATTGGCTTAGGGCGGCGTTCAATGCCGGCGATTGCCAGAGTTGTACTACTTTGTCGTAAGCGGTTTGATGCGTGGGGTCGGCGGCTAACCAGCAGGCAAACTCGGCTTGATCGGTCGCACCGGTTTTATGGTCTTGTAAGCGGGCAAACCAGGCAAGTGCTTGATCTTGGACATTACCCAGCGATGGAACTTCCTGATCAAAACGTAAAGGCATGGCGGTTGGTGGGTTAGGTAATGGGGCGAATTTTATCAGTATTGGTGCTGTGTTCAGGAAAATCAGTATGGCCTAAGGTTACGGCTAGTCTTGCCGGCTGGCTAATAAATGAGTCAGAGCTGCCTGTACATTCTTCTCTACCGCGCTACGCGATATGCCGTAATAGGTGGCGATCCGCTCGTAATTCCAATGGTGAAATTTGTGCAACACCAGAATTTGCCTGCGCCGTTCGGGTAATTGCTCAAGCGCTGCCAGCATCAATGCCAGTTCTTGTTGATCGGACGCTTGCTGCTCGGGCGTCGGGGTATCGTCCGGCAAATTGTCCAGCAGCGATATATCTTCGTCCGTATCGGCCGTTTTTGAGTCGTCGGCGCGTTGGCGAATACGCTCTTTACGCAGATGATCCAGTGCCAGGTTTTTTGCGATTTGGTACAGAAACGGCCGCGGGTAACTGATGTCTTGGATTTCCAGGGCGTGCAGCATTTTTATGTAAGCTTCATGCGCCAAGTCTTCGGCGGTTTGCGGGCAGCCGACGATGCCGAAAATAGTGTGAATCAACGAATCGCGATGGCTCAAAAATAAATCGTCGATGTTGAAGGTGAGGCTGTTCATGGCGAAGACGTGTTTGGCGTGCTTGGAACCCGATAGAGCCGATTTACAGCAATATTTGAACCAATAAACAAGTGTGTTGATTTTGAAAGACAAAATCACATGGCACCCGGCGGCAGGGTATGGCATATGCCGTTTTAATAGGTGAAATGCCTGATTTATTTGCAATCAGAGTGGACGGGAGATGTGTGCTGGAAGTGCCTACAACTACACACTTTTTCTGCGAAAACTGCTAGTCTTATCACCTCGATTAAGCGGGTGGGGCCGAGCTTGGAACAGGATATAACAACAGATCTGCGGGTGTTGGAAAGTCATTTGGACGGTATGCTCAACCGCGTCCAACACAACAGCTTGACCTTGAAGCGATTGCAAAGCTTTGAAATGCGTTTACTGGGGCTTAGTTCGTTGGCGGAGATGATCGAGTTCATTCTCGGTGAAGCCAAGGCCCTGTTCCAGTTGGACGTAATCAGCTTGTGTTTGATCGACCCTAAAAACGAAATCGCCGGTTACCTGGAAGTGGATAATTATAATTATCGGGACCGGGAAGGGCTGTTTTTAGCAAGTAGCGAATGGCAATTGCGGCATAGTTTTGGTCTGTCCGACCAGCCGTTTCTGGGGAGCTATCAAACCACGATTTGCGAGAAGTTTTTCTCCGAATCCAATCAACAAAAACCGGCGTCGGTAGTCATTGCGCCGCTGATTCGCCGGGATCGGTATTTGGGCTCGTTGAATCTGGGCAGTTATCACAACGAGCGTTTCATGCAAGGTATGGCGACCGATTTTGTCGAGCACATCGCCTCGGTCATCAGTATTTGCCTGGAAAACAATCTTAATGTCGAAACCATGCGGCGCACCAGTTTGGTCGATCCCTTGACCGGCGTGAACAATCGGCGGTTTTTGGAGCAGCGTATAGAGGAAGAGCTGGATCGCAGCCAACGCAATCGCGAACCTTTGTCCTGCCTATTTCTGGATATTGATTTTTTCAAGCGCATCAACGACGGTTTTGGACACCAGGCCGGGGATCATGTACTGGCTGTGGTGGCCGGTATCATCAAGAAATTGCTGCGCAATAACGATGTGCTGGCGCGTTACGGCGGGGAAGAGTTTGTGGCCTTGCTGTCGCAATCCGATGAAAGTACGGCCTCGGAAATTGCCGAGCGGATTCGTTTGAGTATTGCTAATTTGCAGGTGGAGTATGGCGACCAAGCCATCCCGGTGACTATTTCGATTGGTGTGGCGACTTACCAGCCTAACCGGGCGCAGAAAAAGCTTGTCGCCGAGATTGCGTTGCAATTGGTGCAAACCGCCGATGCTGCCTTGTACGAAGCCAAACGTAAAGGCAGAAACCGTATTGAGAATGGCGGGCTGGTGTTAGTAACCGAGCCTGCTTAGTGGTAACCGTTGGGATTGTTTTTCTGCCAGCGCCAGGTGTCGGTCATCATTTGTTTTAAATCCCGCTCGGCTTTCCAACCAATTTTTGCTTCGGCCAGGCTGGGATCAGCGTAGCAGGCCGCGACATCGCCGGCTCTGCGTGGTGCGATTTTGTAGGGTACCGCTTGGCCCGTCACCTCAATGAAGGTATTGACCATTTCCAATACGCTGTAGCCGTTGCCGGTTCCTAAATTAACCGCATCGCAAATAGCGGTATCGGCCGATTTACCGAGCAGGTATTGCAAGGCTTTGATATGACCTTGTGCCAGATCAACTACGTGGATGTAATCGCGGACGCCGGTGCCGTCCTTGGTGGGGTAGTCGTTGCCGAACACCGACAGGACCGGTAATTTGCCGATGGCAACTTGCGATAAAAACGGCATCAAATTATTGGGGATGCCGTTGGGATCTTCACCGATCAAACCGCTGCTGTGCGCGCCGATGGGGTTGAAATAGCGCAGTATTGCAAATTGCCAGGGCTGGCTGTTGCCGTTCAGGCTGTCGGCATTGCTGACATCGCGCAGGATCTCCTCGATAAACAGTTTGGTACGGCCGTAAGGATTGGTGGCTTGCAGCGGGAAGCTTTCCAGAATCGGTACGCTATGCGGATCGCCGTAAACCGTCGCCGACGAGCTGAATACCAATCTTTTCACTGCAAACTCGTCCATCGTTTCCAGTAACACTTGGGTGCCGTAGATGTTGTTGCGGTAATAGCTCAGGGGTTGCTGGCAGGATTCGCCGACGGCTTTCAGGCCGGCGAAATGAACCACCGCATCGATTTTATGTGCTTTAAAAATCTCGCGTAGCGCGGCTTGGTCGGTAATGTCGGCTTGATAGAAACCGGGTTTATGTCCGGTAATGGTTTCGATACGTTTCAGCGATTCGATTTTGCTGTTACTCAGGTTATCGACAACGATGACCTCGAAACCGTTATTCAGCAGTTCTACGCAGGTATGGCTGCCGATATAGCCGGCGCCGCCCGTCACTAAGATGGTGTGTTTCATCGTTGTAATTCCTGGTTAGCGCTCTAAGATGTCCAGTCCGGCTTCATCGGATACGACGCGCGGAATAGTGGATTCGGGGTCGCGGCGCAGGCCGGCAAAATCGAACAAGCTGGTATCGGCCATTTGCGACGGCGCGATATTTTGCAAACTGGCGAAAATCGTCTCGATGCGGCCGGGGAATTGTTTATCCCAAGCGTTGAGCATTTGTTTCATCGCCTTGCGCTGCAGGTTTTCTTGCGAGCCGCATAAATTGCAAGGAATGATCGGAAACTGTTTGAAAGCCGCGAAGCGGTTGATGTCTTTTTCCCGGCAATATGCTAACGGACGTATGACGATGTTTTGCTTATCGTCACTCAGCAGCTTCGGCGGCATGGCTTTCAGTTTGCCAGCGTAGAACATGTTCAGAAAAAAGGTTTCGATGATGTCGTCACGGTGATGGCCGAGGGCGATCTTAGTGATCTTATGTTCCTTGGCAAATCCGTACAGCGTGCCGCGGCGTAGCCTTGAACACAGACTACACGTCGTTTGTCCTTCCGGGATGATGCGTTTGACGATGCTGTAAGTGTCGTGCTCGATAATGTGGTAAGGCACGCCTATCGATTGTAGATATTCCGGCAGCACGTGTTCCGGAAAGCCTGGCTGCTTCTGATCCAGATTGACGGCAATAATCTCAAAATTGATTGGCGCGGTTTTCTGCAAGTTCAGCAGAATGTCCAGCATGGTGTAAGAATCTTTGCCGCCGGACAGACACACCATGACCTTATCATCGGGCTCTATCATGTTGAAATCGGCGATGGCTTCGCCAACGCAACGTCTCAGGCGTTTTTGCAGCTTGTTAAACTGGGTACGGGATTTGTGTTCTGGATCGGACATGGGTGCAGGGAAGGGCGGCTGAACCAAAGTTGCAGCCGCGCCAAAGTTAGCCGTTATAGCGTTGGAAAATCAGCGTGGCGTTGGTCCCGCCAAAGCCGAAGCTGTTGGACATAATGGTGTTCAGCGTGACGTTATCCCGATATTCTCTAACGATAGGAATGCCGGCCGCGCCTGGATCGAGTTGGTTGATATTGGCGGAGGCACTCAAGAAGTTTTCTTGCATCATCAGCAAGGAATAAATGGCTTCGTTGACGCCGGCCGCACCCAAGGCATGTCCGGTCAGGGATTTAGTCGAGCTGACCGCCGGCACGTTTTCTGCACCGAACACCTCGCGCATCGCTTCCAATTCTCGGGTGTCACCCACCGGGGTGCTGGTGCCGTGCGCATTGATGTAGTCTATTTTATCGGTGACGGTAGCCATTGCCTGCTGCATGCAGCGCACTGCGCCTTCGCCGGAGGGTTGTACCATGTCGTAGCCGTCAGATGTGGCGCCGTAGCCGACCAGTTCGGCGTAGATTTTGGCGCCGCGGGCTTTGGCGTGTTCCAATTCTTCGATGACTAACACGCCGCCGCCGCCGGAAATGACGAAGCCGTCGCGGGTTTCGTCGTAGGGACGAGAGGCCGTTTCTGGCGTGTCGTTATATTTTGAGGACAAGGCGCCCATCGCGTCGAACATCACCGACATGGTCCAGTGCAGTTCTTCACCGCCGCCGGCGAACACAACGTCTTGTTTGCCTAATTGAATCAATTCCATGGCGTGGCCGATGCAGTGGGCACTGGTGGCGCAAGCGGAGCTGATGGAGTAATTGACGCCTTTGATTTTAAAGGGCGTGGCCAAGCAGGCCGTGTTGGTGCTGGACATGGCGCGCGTCACCATGTAGGGTCCGACCTTTTTTACACCTTTGGAACGCAGAATGTCGGCGGAATCGACCAGATTGGACGTTGACGGCCCGCCGGAGCCCATCACTAAGCCGGTGCGGATATTGGACACTTGCGACTCTTCCAGGCCGGAGTCGGCAATAGCCTGTTCCATAGCCAGGTAGTTGTATGCGGCACCGTCGCCCATAAAGCGTTTAACTTTACGGTCTATCGCTTCATCCAGATCAATATTAACCGGGCCGTGTACATGGCTGCGAAAGCCCATTTCGGCATAGACCGGTGCGTGAACGATACCGGAACGGCCGGCGCGTAAAGAATCAACCACTTCGTCCCGGTTGTTGCCGATGCTGGAAACTATCCCTAAACCTGTTACAACGACGCGCTTCATGATGGTTTCCTTAGAAATCTTGGGTGGAAGTGAATAAACCGACTCGTAAATCGGTCGCCTCGTAGATTTGTTTGCCATCGACTTCCATCGTCGCATCGGCGATGCCCATGACCAATTTGCGTAGAATCACACGCTTCAAGTCGATTTTATAAGTCACTTTTTTGGCTGTCGGCAGCACTTGGCCGGTGAATTTAACTTCGCCGCAACCCAGCGCGCGGCCTTTGCCAGGGCCGCCTAGCCAGCATAAATAAAAACCGACCAATTGCCACATCGCGTCCAAACCTAGACAGCCTGGCATGACCGGGTCGCCTTGAAAGTGGCAATCAAAAAACCATAATTCGGGGGTAATATCCAGCTCGGCGATGATTTCGCCTTTGCCGTATTTGCCGCCTTCATCGGAAATATGGACGATGCGGTCCATCATCAGCATATTGGGAAGCGGTAGCTGCGCGTTGGTCGGACCGTATAATTCACCTCGGCCGGACATTAATAATTCTTCGCGCGTGAAACTGTGCTGCTTCTCCATCTTGATTTTTACCTGGTTGGTGGGTTCAAAAACTGCGGCATTATCTAATAATCGGCTTAAAAAATCAGCTCAATTTTTAGCCGGGCATGACCTCGCGCATTAGATCGTCGATCTTTAAGCTGTCGCGTTGCAGCCGCTGTTGGTAGATCAAGCTATACATTAACACCGATGCAACATACCCCCGAGTCTCCTTGTAAGGGATGTTTTCAATCCAGATGTCGGCCGGCAAAGCTCGGTTTTCCGGTAGCCAGCGCTTCACTTTATTGGCGCCGGCGTTATAGGCGGCCGTGGCTAGTGCGACGTGGCCATTGAATTGGCGCAAGAGTTTTTTGAAATAAAACGCGCCGTATTTGACGTTGAGTTCCGGCTTAAACAGGCTGTAATCGCTATCCCAACTATCGCGCAATTCGGCGGCAATTTGCCGGCCGGTGTTAGGCATAATCTGCATCAAACCTTTAGCGCCAGCCGGCGAGTCGGCAAATTCATCGAACGCACTTTCCTGGCGGATCAATCCCAAAATTAAACCCGGATCCAATTGTTGTGCGGCAGCGTTACTTTGGATGGGCTGGATATATATCAGCGGAAAGCGCAAATTGACGTCGTCCCATTGATTAGCCTTGGCTATAGTGGCAATCGCCAAAGCCGGACAATTGGCTTGTTGGGCCAGTTTTGCAGCGACGGGTAGCTGGCGACTGTCAAGTTTGGCGATTGCGTACCACCATTGGCGTTTGGCTTCCGGTTTTCTGTCGATAGCGAGTAGCTCGGAAAATACCTGGAAATCGGGTCGATTTTGTAAAGTCTCGAGGTCGCTGCTTGATACCGTCAAAGGTCTGTCCACCAGTTCAATGGCTTGCCTTAATCTGCCGGCAGCCAGAAAACCGTAAAAACTGCGATTTTTTGCCAACTGTAGAAACAAGGCATTGGCTGCTGCGCTCTGGCCGGTTTCCGCCAAGCCGCGGGCTTGCCAGTACTGCCATTTTTCCTGAGATTTTTCGTCGTCGTTAAGGCCGGTAATCGCCACAGCGACGTCTTGCCAGTTCTGCATATTCAATGCGGCTCTAACTCGCCATTCCCGGGCCGATTCGTCGCTGTTTTCCAGTTGCGACAAGCGGGCGTAAGCGCGGCTGTCGTGTTTTAAGGCCAAGGCGATAGCGATGCGTTTTTCGATAAAAGCGGCGGTTGCCGGCGTAATGGCGATTTGCGATTTATGACTGTCCCAAGTCGTCATGGCCGTTTCGACATTGGTTTCCAGCCAGCGGTCAATCGCATGGGCAAACAGTTCTCCGGCTTGCTCAGGGTTCTCGCGCCAGCCTGTATCAGCAATAACGGTTTCCGGCTGTCGGTGCAGTTTTAACCAAGTATTGGCCTGCTTGAGTTCCGCGTCGCTGAAAAATCGGGTCAAGTAGCTGGCCAGGCTTTGATTGTCGCGCTTGAGGGCGGCGTGAAATCGTTGGTTGATCAGTTCCTTATTGAAATACGGCGATGATTTATAAGCTTCGAACAGGACATCGCAATTATCCGGTTGCGATTTACCGCTTAACCATAAAGCGCGGGCTTGATTGAAGGCTTCCAAGGCTTGGCCGGTTTGCAATTGAGCCAGGCCAGCGTAGCATTGCAGCTCGGGATCGTCACTGCCTTGATAATTATTCAACAGCACTAGCCACTGCTGCTTTTTACCCAAAGCCAGCAACCACTTTTGCCGCAGCCCGGCCGCGTAACGGCTGGCGGCGTGCTCGTTTAAAAACTGCTTGATGTCGGCGTCGGCGTCCAAATGATTTTTTAACCATTGGTATTGCAGATAAGGATATAGCGGGTAGCCTTTTAGGTTTGAAGCCAGCGCGAAATATTCGGCATCGCGATTCTGGTCAAGTGCTTGCTCGGCACGCAAAAATAGCTGACGTTGGCTGGCCAAAGAGATTTCATCCGCCTGGGCACTGTTCGGTAAAACGCCGGTCAGAGCGGCAAGCAGTAAAAAACACGGGATAACATGCATATCAATTTCCACGACAGCCGAGACTAAACCCTATGCAAGAAGTTTTTGCAAAGTGGGTCGGACCATTATAATCGTTAAACTTCATCGAATTTGTTTCATTACCTTGAAAACCTCACAGCGCGCGGCGCAAGCCGAATATTCCTGGCAGTATATTTACAGCATCGCTAAGCAGCATAAAAAACAACTGATCAACGGGCATTTGGTCGCCATCTTGGCAACGGTTGCCAGCGTACCGGTACCCTTATTGATGCCTTTATTGGTAGACGAGGTTTTGCTGAACCATCCGGGCGTGGTGCTGAATAGCCTCAATCCGTGGCTGCCCGGCGAGTGGCAGCAACCTGCCATTTACATTGCCGTTATTTTGCTGCTGAGCTTGCTGTTGCGCTTGTTTGCCTTGGTGCTAAACATTATGCAGACTCGGCAGTTTTCCAATATTGCCAAGGATGTGATTTTTCGCATTCGCGAAAGTTTGGTGAAACATTTGCAACACATCTCGATGTCCGAGTATGAAAGCCTGGGCAGCGGTACGGTCAGTTCGCACATGGTGACCGACCTCGATACGCTGGATAATTTTATCGGCACCACGATCAGTAAATTATTGGTGGCAGTTCTGACCGTGTTAGGTACCGCTTTAATTCTGCTGTGGATGCACTGGCAATTGGGTTTATTCATTATCTTTTTGAACCCGCTGGTCATTTATCTGGCTCGGGCTGTTGGTTCCAGGGTGAAGGAACTGAAGGCTAACGAAAACAAAGCCTACGCGATATTCCAGCAAGCTTTGAGCGAAACGCTGGAGGCGATTCATCAAATCCGCGCCAGCAACCGCGAGGAGCACTATTGCCGGCAGTTGATCGGCAGCGCACTGGCGGTTAAAAACCACTCGACCATCTATGCCTGGAAAAGCGATGCGACGGTGCGTTTGAGCTTTTTGACCTTTCTATTTGGCTTCGATATTTTCCGCGCCACCGCGATGCTGATGGTGCTGTATTCCAATCTGACCATAGGCGAAATGCTGGCGGTATTCGGTTATCTGTGGTTCATGATGGCGCCGGTGCAGGAGATATTAAGCATTCAGCAGTCTTTTTATGCCGCCAAAGCCGCGTTGGCCCGCGTCAACCAGCTGACCCTGTTGCAGCGCGAACCGTATTATCCGCATTTGCAAAACCCGTTTATCGGGCGTAAAACCGTGTCGGTCAGCGTCAAGAATTTGCATTTTAGTTACAAGGACGAACCGGTACTGAACGGTATTAATCTGACTATACCGGCCGGTGAGAAAATTGCCCTGGTCGGCGCCAGCGGCGGTGGCAAGTCGACGCTGGCGCAAACTTTGATCGGTTTATATCCGCCGGGCGGCGGCATGATTTATTTCGACGGCGTGCCGCTGAACCGGATAGGTTTGGATGTGGTGCGCGAACATGTCGCGACCGTTTTACAGCATCCCGCTTTGCTAAACGATACGATACGCGCCAATCTGACCTTGGGCCGGGAGATTGCCGATGCTGAATTGTGGCGAGCTTTGGAGATTGCGCAAATGAAGTCGACCGTGGAAGAACAGCCGCAGGGTTTGGACACCGTGGTGGGCAGACAGGGTATGCGCTTATCCGGCGGCCAACGGCAACGGCTGGCCATCGCCCGGATGATAGTCAGCCAGCCGGCAGTGGTGATTCTCGACGAAGCCACATCGGCGCTGGACAGCGAAACCGAGTATAAACTGCACCAAGCCTTGAGCACCTTTCTGGAAGGCCGTACTACCATCATCATTGCGCATAGGCTCAGTGCGGTGAAACAGGCCGATCATGTGTATGTCTTTGAACAAGGCCAGATTTGCGAACAAGGCAAACACGATTCCTTGATTCAACAAAACGGCTTGTACGCCAAACTTTACGGTGATTATCAATAGTGTCGGAATTATACGATTTACACAGTCATTCCACCGCGTCCGACGGCGCGTTGTCGCCCACCGAACTGGTGTTGCGTGCTCAACAGCAGGGGGTTACTGCGCTGGCTTTGACCGACCACGATACAACTGCCGGCTTACAAGAAGCGACCGAAGCCGCCGCGCAAGCCGGCATCCGCTTGATTCCCGGCATCGAACTGTCGGCTAGTTTCGAAAGTCATTGTCTGCACATCGTAGGTTTAAATATCGATCCGCAGCATCCGGGATTACTCGAAGGTATTGCCAAGCAACAATCGATCCGCGACCAGCGCGCGCAAAAAATTGCCGAAAAACTGGCGAAGAAGGGCATAGCCGACGCCTATCCCACGTTAAGGCAAATCGCCGGTAACGGCGAAATCACCCGCCTGCATTTTGCCGATTTTCTGGTCAATCAAGGTGTGGTCGAAACTCAGCAGGATGCCTTTGACCGCTATTTGAGCAAGGGTAAGCCGGCTTATGTGCCGACGGTTTGGGCCGGTCTGGCCGATTGTGTCGGCTGGATTCGGGCCGCCGGCGGTGTGGCGGTGTTGGCGCATCCCTTGCGTTACAAACTCAGCAGCAAATGGATTAACAAAGCATTGGTGGCATTCAAGGCGGCAGGCGGGCAGGGCATAGAAGTGGTGACGGGTCGGGCCAGCGTCGATGATATCCGCTTAAGTTATTTGCATGCCAGCAAACATCAATTGCATGCATCGATGGGCTCGGATTTTCATGCGCCGGGCAATCAATGGCTGGAGCTGGGGCGTCTGGCGGCCTTGCCGGACGGCGCGGCGCCGGTTTGGCAGTTATTTTAACCAGGCGTAAACAACCGGGCGAATTCGTCGGCGGGCAAGGGTTGATTCCAATAAAAACCCTGCGCTTTGCGGCAGCCGAGTTGATGCAGTTGCTCGGCTTGCTCCTTGGTTTCCACGCCTTCGGCCAAGGTCAGTAGGCCCAGCGTATCGCCCAATTGCAAGATGGCTTTGACGATAGCGGTGTCTTCGGCTTTGCCTGAGGTTAAATCCCGGATAAATGATTGATCGATTTTTAGTTTGTTCACCGCAAAGCGCTTCAAATAACTCAGTGAGGAATAACCGGTGCCGAAATCGTCGATGGCAAAGCTGACGCCCAAGGCGCGCAACTGGGCAATCGTATTGATGACGGCATTGGTATCGAACATCAGGACCGATTCGGTTAACTCCAGCTCTAAATAATGCGGTTCCAGTCCTGATTCCGCCAATGCGCTTTGCACCGACTCCAATAAGTTGCCGCGCTTGAACTGTAGGGCCGAGATGTTGACGGTAACCAGCAGTTTCATACCGGCGTCATGCCAAAGCTTGTTTTGCTTGCAGGCTTCACGTAACACCCAGTCGCCTATCGGGACGATCATGCCGTTGTCCTCGGCGATAGGAATGAACTTGGCCGGCGGGATCATCGGGCTGTTTTCCGGTTGCCAGCGCAGCAAGGCTTCCGCACCGATCACCGTATTGTTGTGTATGGAATATTGCGGCTGATAATGCAAGCGAAGTTCTTTGCGCTTCAAAGCCATGCGCAGGCCGTTCTCGATATTCATCCGCTCGATAGACGCCAGGTTCATATCGTTGGAAAAGAAGCGGAAGGTATTGCGGCCTTCGTTTTTCGCCGAATACATCGCCGTGTCGGCTTTGTTGAGTAAACCGTGAAAATTCAGGCCGTCATTGGGATACAAACTGACGCCTATGCTGAAGGAGGTGCAAAGCGTGACACCTTCAATGACAAAGGGTTGTGTCAGTTGATCGAGAATTTTCAGCACAATTTGCGTGATTGCGTCGATGTCGGGAATGTCGGTGAGGATAATGATGAATTCATCGCCGCCTTGCCGGCAAACCGTATCCACCTCGCGCACGCATTGCACCAGACGCTCCGCGATGCCTTGCAGTAAGCGGTCGCCGACGTCGTGTCCCATCGTATCGTTAATATTCTTAAAATGATCCAGGTCCAGAAACAGCAAACCGACCAGCGTGTTGTTACGCACGGCATGGGCCATGGCCTGGTCAAAGCGGTCGCGCAACAAGGTGCGATTGGGCAGGTTGGTGAGCGGATCGTGACGTGCCAGATATTCGATTTGGGCTTCGGCGGCCTTGCGCTCGGTAATGTCCGAAAAAATGCCGATGTAATGGCTGATCACGCCGTGGGTGTTGTACATCGCGGAAATACCCAGCCATGCGGGATAGGTCTCGCCGTTCTTGCGGGTATCCCAAATTTCGCCTTGCCAGTAGCCGTTTTCGCGCAAGGCCTGCCAGATACGTTGATAGTGGTTGAGGTCAAGATGACGCGCATCGAGAATGGAGGGCGTTTGCTGTAGCACCTCTTCGGCTCTGTAACCGGTAATCGTCGTGTAGGCCTGATTGCTGGACACGATGCGGGTATCCGGATCGCACAGGAAAATGGCCTCGCCGCTGTTTTCGAACACTTTGGCCAGCAAATTCAGGCGTTCGGCTGCCGTTTTACTGTCGGTGATGTCGGTGTGGGTGCCCAGCATGCGCACCGGCTGATTGTTGGCGTCGCGCTCGACGATACTGCCTATCGATAATATCCATTTCCAGCTATCGTCGGCGCAACGCTGCCGGTATTCCAGGCGATATTCTGCCAGTTCCCCGGCGATGTACTGCCGGTAGGCGTCGGAAACGCGCTGCCGGTCATCGGGATGCAAGCGCATGATCCAGCTGTCGATAGTGGCGTCGAAATCGGCTGGGTTGTAGCCGAGCATGCTGGCATATTCGGCGTTGATGATCATGGCCCCGGTTTGCGGATTGATGTCATAAAAACCTTGTTTGGCTGCCTGCATGGATAGCCGCAAGCGTTCCTCGCTATCGGCAAGGGCTTGCTGCGTGCTGCGCATTTCGGTGATGTCGTGCGCCAGGCCGTTCACCGCAACCACTCGGCCATGGTCGTCGAACATGGGCGACTCATTGAGGCTGAGTACACGCAGGCTGCCATCCTTGCTGCGTACTTCCACTTCGTAGTTCGGTGGTTTGATGCCTGCCAGGCATTGCTCGGTGTAGGTCCTGGCAAGCCGATTGATCGGGTTGTTGGTCGTTATATCGAAGCAGTCGCAATGTAGTTCGTCGGGTTTGTAGCCGAGGATATGCTCCACCGAAGGACCTAGATAAGTAAAAATACGCTCGGTATTGTGAGAATACAGGAAGTATTCGTTACCGATGCTTTCCACCAAATCCCGAAAGCGTTGCTCGCTTTGCTTGAGTAGCGTTTGTTGCTCTATAAGACGTTGTGTAGTGCGGTGCGAGCGCAGCACATAGCTGATGCGATGCGGCAACAGCGGCCATTGGATGGGTTTGCCGATAAAGTCGGTAGCCCCCAGCCGAAAGGCGTCTTCCACCGCTTGCGTATCCTCGATAGCCGTCATCATGACAATCGGCACCGATTTGTCGCTGGCGGCACGCATGCCTTGTAAACAACTGAAACCATCCATCTCCGGCATCATCACGTCCAGCAGAACCAAATCCGGCTCGGCGGCGATAAATTGTTCCAATCCGGTCCGGCCGTTGTCGGTTTCGATCAGTTCGTAGCCGTCGGCTTGCAAGATTTGCCTGACCAGCAGACGGACCATCGGATCGTCGTCGACTAACAGGATGCGTGGCTTGACGGACATGTCAGACTTTGTCGGCTAACAAGCGTTGCGCATTGAATGCACGGACAAATGCGGCAAATTCATTGGCGGGCATGGGCTTGTTGTACAAAAAGCCTTGCACTACCTCGCAACCGCTATCCAGCAGGAAGTTGGCTTGATCTTCATTCTCCACGCCCTCCGCGACCACTTCCAGGGACAGCGCGTCGGCCAAAGCCAATATTGCCGCGGTAATCGCCATGTCGTCTTCATTGTGCGGAAGATCGCGGACAAAGCAATGATCGACTTTCAATTCCGAGATAGGCAGTTTTTTCAAATAAGACAAGGATGAATAACCGGTGCCGAAATCGTCAATACTGATTTTGACGCCCAGGGCTTGTAATTCCCGCAAGGTCACTAAAGCGTCGTCGATATGGTCGAGCAAGATGGTTTCGGTCAGTTCCAGCTTGAGGTAGCGAGGTTCCAAGCCGATGCTGGTCAATACGTCGCGGACGTGATTACCAAAGCCGTATTGTCGGAATTGAGTCGCCGATACGTTCACTGCCATGATCAGCCCTTGGCTCAGTCCTGACTGTTGCCATTCCAAGGTTTGCCGGCTGGCATTTTCCAGCACCCAATCGCTGATTTGGGCAATCAGGCCGGAATCTTCGGCAATGGGAATAAATTGCGACGGGCCGATCAAACCCAGTTCCGGGTGCTGCCAGCGAATCAAGGCTTCGCAGCCGACGACTTGCTGGCGGCGGATATTAATTTTGGCTTGATAGTAAAGCTGCAATTCATGGCGTTCTATGGCGCGGCGCAGGCTGTTTTCCATCGCCAGTTTATGAAACGCGGCAACATTCAGCGATTTACTGAAAAACTGATAATTATTATGGCCGTGTTCGCTGGCATGGTTCATCGCAAACTCGCCGTTTTTGATGAAGCTGTCTTCATCCTGACCGTCGCCCGGATAGACGGCGATACCGATATTGATACCCAGAAACAGTTCGGTGTTCTCCACCGTAAAAGCGTGCTGCATCACCTGAAAAATCCGCTTAGCCACTTTGACGCTATCGCGCGTGTCCTCGATACGATTCAGCAACACGGTAAATTCGTTACCGCCCAGCCGGGAGACCGTCATGTCCGCCAAATCGTAATCGGCGTTGATGGAAATGTAGTCGCAATCCCGCACTTCGGCGAGCAAGCGCTCGGCGAACAATTTCAACACCTGGTCGCCGATTTTGGGGCCCAGGGTTTCGTTGATGCGTTTGAAACGATCAATACTGATAAATAAAGTGGAAATGACCGTACCGTAGCGTGTGCAATAGGCCATTGCTTGCGCCAGAACTTCCTTGAACAGCGTCCGGTTGGGCAGGCCGGTTAGCGGGTCGTAGTAAGATAAAAGCCTTACCCGTTCTTCTATGTGCCGGCGTTCGGTAATATCTTGCAGCGTACCGTGAATATGGCTTACCTGCCCATCGGCGATCACGGGTTTGCCTTGAATATGAATCACTTGGTTGGCGCCATCGCGACGAGTAATCGATAATTCCAGGCGAAAACTGCGTCGGTTTTTGACGCAAAGATCAATGGCTTGTTGCAGTTTGCCGACTTCCGATGGCTGCATGGATTTGTATAAGTCGCGGCATTTATGTTCGAACGATGAGCGATTCGTGCCGAGGATATTAAAGACTTCTTCCGACCATTGCATGTTGTCGTCGGCAATAGACCAGTACCAACTGCCCAGTTGCGCTATTTTTTGCGCTTGGCGCAGTGCCGCTTCGCTTCGGGCCAGTTCTTCTAACGTGGCGACCGAGCGCAGCAAGTAACGTAAGCGGTGCGGTAAGGTCGGCCAATTGAGCGGTTTGGAGATAAAGTCGGTCGCGCCCAATTGAAAGGCGCGATTGACCGATTCCAGGTCGTCCATGCCGGTCAGCATCACGACGGGCAGCAGGCTGTTGCCGGGCATGTTTTTGATGGCTTGTAGGCAGTCGAAGCCGTTAAGGTCCGGCAACATGACATCCAGCAATACCAGGTTGGGCCGTTCGCTGGCTGCTAATGCCAAGCCTTGCTTGCCGCTAGCCGCGCAAATGACATCAAACGCTTCTCTTTGCAGAATTTCTTGCAACATCAGACGCACCATATCGTCGTCGTCAATCGCTAAAATCAGGCTGCGGGCAGGTAATCGTTGCATTATGAGGGTTTGAGTTGCGAAAGCCGCTGGAGAATTTCTTTATATTCTGTTTGCAGGCTTTCGGCAACCCGGCTATCGAATTGCAAAGTGTTGTGCCGCGCTGCATGTTCAAGCGCACGGGCCAGTTCCGACAGGTTTAGTGCGCCGATGTTGGCCGCGGCCGATTTTAGACTATGCGCGGCATGCCGCACTGTTTCCGTATTGCGCTCCAACAGGCCGGAGCGGAGTGTGGCGATATGTTGCTCGGCATTTGTCCTAAACAAGGCCAAGACGTCGTCGACCAGCGCGCTGCCACCAATTTCCCGCAAGGTATTCAGTGCGGCCGGGTCTAGAGTAGCGGCAGTGGCTTTGATCTCGGGAGCGGCTGTATTGAGGGCGGTTGTGGGCAGCGGGGCTGCCAACGCCTGGGTTTTGTCTTGCAAGGTTTTTTGTAAAAACGGTTTACTAAGATAATCATCCATGCCGGCCTGCAAACAGCGTTCGCGATCACCTTCCATAGCGTTGGCGGTGAGGGCGATAATGGGGATTCGAGGCAAATTGCGGCTGCTTTCCCGATTGCGGATGTATTGGGTTGCCGTGTAACCGTCCATGACCGGCATCATGCAATCCATCAGTATGAGATCGACCGGCTCACGGTCGATAATATCCAGCACTTCCCGGCCGTTATTCGCCAGCGACAGGGTGTAGCCCAACTGGCGCAACATGGCGCTGCAAACTTTCTGGTTGACCGGATTGTCTTCGGCCAGCAGGATTCGAATGGCGCCGGCAGCAGAAGCCGGCGCACTGAACGATTGCGGTTTTTGCGACATCAGCCCGAGCAGCGCATCGTGCAGGGTGCGTCTGTGCAGGGGCTTGTGAAGGTACAGATCGCAGGCGCTGCCGCGAATTTTGGCTAATACGTCCTCGTCGTTGCTGGACGTAATGATGACGATGCGGATATTGGCAAATCGCCGGTCTATACGAATCCGTTGGGTTAATTCGACGCCGTTCATGCCCAGCATTTTCATGTCCAGCACGGCAATATCGAAGAACAGGCCCAAGTGTGCCGACTGATCGAGAATTTCCAAGGCGTGAGCGCCATTTTTGGCGACGCGGGTAAACATGCCAAAAACAGTCAAATGATTTTCCAGGATTTTTGCATTGGTGGCATTATCTTCAACCAATAAGACCTGCTTGCCTTGCAGATCGTTGCCCGGCAAGCTTGCAGGCAGGGCTTGGCTAGCTTGGCGGAGCGGGATATGCAGGGTAAATACCGAGCCGCTGTTCGCACGGCTTTGCACTTGGATATTGCCGCCCATCAATTCGCTTAGTTCCTTGCTGATGGCCAATCCCAGACCGGTGCCGCCGTATTTGCGGGTGGTGGAGCCGTCGGCTTGACTAAAAGATTTGAATAGCCTCGCTTGAGTGTCCGGGCCGATGCCGATGCCGGTGTCGCTAATACAA
Source organism: Methylomonas sp. Kb3 (assembly GCF_002834115.1). Taxonomy (NCBI): domain Bacteria; kingdom Pseudomonadati; phylum Pseudomonadota; class Gammaproteobacteria; order Methylococcales; family Methylococcaceae; genus Methylomonas; species Methylomonas sp. Kb3. Next base: position 21,516 of record NZ_PIZT01000010.1, read on the forward strand.
AACTCCAGGCACATGCCATCAGCGGATGGGCAGCGATCCGATTCGGCCACATTCACTTGCATTTTCACCGAGCCGGCTTCGGTAAATTTGATGGCGTTGGATAACAAGTTGGTGAGTATTTGCCGTAAGCGATAAGGATCGCCTCTGACGTCGCGCGGCACCCGCTTATCGACGGTGCACACCAGTTCAATGTTTTTGCTGCTGGCGCGTTCGAAGAACAAGGCAGCGAGTTGGTCGGTAAGATTGATCAAATTAAAATCGATTTCTTCCAATTCCAGCTTGCCCGCTTCGATTTTGGAAAAGTCCAGAATGTCGTTGATTACGGTCAACAGTGAATCGGCGGAACTGAACACGGTTTCGGCGTATTGGCGTTGCGTGGTGTCCAGGTCGGTGCCCAACAGCAATTCGGTCATGCCCAGCACGCCGTTCATGGGGGTGCGGATTTCGTGGCTCATGGTTGCCAGGAATTGCGACTTGGCGATATTGGCGGCTTGGGCATCGACGACGGCCTGACGCAGGTCGGCGGTGCGCAGATCGACTTGTTTTTCCAGGTTGCCACGCTGATTTTCCAGTTCGGCATCGCGTTGTTGTACCCGCTCGATCATCTGGTTGAAGCTTCTTACCAGTTGGCCGATTTCATCTTCGCCTTCACCTTGGGCGCGCACCATGTAGTTGTTGTCCCTGGATACCTGTTTGGCCAGGGACGACAGCCTGATTAGCGGCGCGGCAATCGATTCCGCGAGGCGCCGGCCGAAAAAAACCGCCAGAATAAACGACACCACCATCACCAAAAAAATTTGGCCCAGACTGATAATCACCATACGCCACATGGGCTTTAAGTCGAGCTGCAAGCGTAAGGTGCCGATCACGTCGCCGTTATCGTCGGGTAAGGGGTTTAATATGACTTGGCTCAATATCCGCAAACCCTGGTTGCGTTGTTGTTGTTCCGCATCGCTCAAGGTGGCGGGGAAACTGTCCGGTGCAGCCTTGGCCGGGTAATGGGCGAAAATTTCGCCGTCATTTTTGTAGAGTTGCGCGGAGATGACTTCGGATTTGCCGCGTAAGGTGGCCAGAATCTCGGTGCCGGTTTTGGTGTCGCCAAACAGCAGTGCAGCGTTGGCATTAAAGCCGATCATTTTGCCGAGCGAACGCACCTCCATTGACAGTTCGCGCCGCTCCTGCCAGATATGCGTCATGCTGGTAATTAACAAGGTAAACAGCAGAGCCAATGCCAAAGTGATGGCTTGCAAGCGTTGCAGCTTGTAGGTCATCGGCAGATTGGCCAGTTTGTCGCGAATCATGGGTGGCGTCGAGATGTCATCTGCATGCGGGTTTATTTACCGGCCAAAATGTTTTTAGCCAGTTTCAGCAGCTGGGCGCTGATGCGCGTGTTGCCGGCGTTGGCGGTTTCCAAGTTAATTTCGAAGCTGAGCCGGTTGCCGTCCTGGATCAAACCTATGGTGCCGCCCTGGTTGATAAACCCGGCTTTGTCGCTGACGCTGACTACCGGCGAGCCTTTTAATTCGCGGGCGTAATCGCCCGGATTATCGGCGGTATCGATAAAGATCAGATGGCAGGATTTTATATCTTTGGCTGATATATTGCGGACGATATCCAAGGGCTTGCCGTTCACCGTTTTGCCTTCCAACATCAATAAATGGTCGCCGAAATCGGTATGACTGCTCAGGCACAAGGTATAACGATTCGGTGCGGTTGCAGGCTCGGGCCATTCGATAAACTTAAAGAAATTGTATAAAAATGCCACTTTTACCGCTGCTTCGCTGGCCGCTTCGGCGTGGCATAGATGGCCGCTAAACAGCAAAGGCAGCAACAGCATTTTGCTGACTAGCGTGATGGCTGTGAATCTTGGTTTTTCCGGGGCGCACAGGTACGACGCATCGCAACTGCGATTTCGGCACAATCTTGCATAGCGATGGCGCAAGATTCGACTCATGTTCGACACCGGTTCTTCGCTGTATGCATAGTGTCCGGCCGCTTAGAAGTCCCAGCGCAAGGTGCCGTATACCTCGCGTTGCACGGCAGTGGCGGTGGAAAACATATCCGAGCCGTATTCGAAATGACTGCTGTTCAGCAAATTCCGGCCCACCAACGCCAGTTCCACGCCCGCGCCCAAGTCCCATCCCAAACGCGCATCCAGGTCTTGATAGGCTCTGGATTGCGCGCCGTTAAGGCCGGTTGCATCCGAATAACGCCAGTTCAGATCCAGCTTGAGTTGCGGGGAGAATTGGTACATAGACCAGAGCATGGCTTTATGGGCCGGGTAGCTGTCTCCGGAGATCAGCGTGGTGTTGGCAGGTGCCAGCGGAGACAGGCGGAAGCGTTCTTCTTCGTGGCTATAAGTGGCGCGCAGTTTCCAATTTTCAGTCGCTTGCCAATCGACACTGATTTCCCCGCCGTAGACTTGTACATGGCCGTAGTTGTTGTAATCCAGCGTCTGCAACATATAGCCGGCGAAGCGTTGGGTATTGGGGGTCAAGCTGGCGTAATCGTCGTAGCTGTAATGATACAAGGCTACATCAGTACTGAGTTGGCGACTCAGTTGGCCGCGCCAGCCCAGTTCGAAGCCGAGCATTTTTTCGGCGGTCAAGTCGGGGTTGCCGGTTAGGTTGCGCAGCACAGGCACAGTATTGCCACGTATCGTGTATGGCTGGGGTTGCAAGCCGTAGGAAATATTTTGCTCGACCCAATTGGGCGTGCGCACCGAGCGGGATACCGAGCCCCAAAACGAATGTTGGTCGTCGGGCGTCCACAGCAAGCGTGCGTTGGGTTGCACTTCGAATTGCGTGACCGGGTTGTGCTCCAGCTTGCTGCCCAAGGTCAAATGCCAACGATCAGGCACCAAGGTAATATCGTCCTGCCCAAACAGGCTGTAGATACGGTCGGTGCGATTGTTGGCGCTCATGGAGATTTGCGCGCTGTCCTCAAAATTATTCAGATTGAAACGCACGCCGCTGCCCCACACCAACATGTGGCTATCGTTCAGCTTGTAGTTATGCTGAAAATCGACATCGATATTGTCGATTTGATATTCCGAATTCAAGTAAGGCGATTTCCGGCTGTGCCTGTCCCAATACATGCGTAACACGGTATTCGAGTCCGAGCTTTGATGTTGTTCCCAGCGTGCTTGGATGTAATGGCCGGAGAACAATTGGTCCGTCGGTAATTCCCGAGAAAAGGGCGGCGCCAGCACCGGCGTCTGTTGGGATGTTAATGATGGGAAGTATTGCAGTGCGCCATTGCTCTCGCCGAGGAATGCATCGCCTTGCAAACTGAGTTTGTTGGTAAAGTCGATGGCTTTGTCGTAACGAAAACCGATTTTGCTCATCTCGCCTTCATCGCCGGCCTTAGCGCTGCTGCCCAGGGTTTTTGAGTCGCCGTAGTTAGTGTGGCGGCCGTAGACTTTTAGATAGGCGTCGCCGCCCAAATCGGCGCCATAGCGCAGACCGCCGCCGTAGCGTTGGCTGCCGACATGACTGGATAGCAAACCGCCTTGCGTGTCTTTGGCTGATTTAGTGATGATGTTGATGACGCCGTTGACCGCATTGGCGCCCCACAAGCTGGCGCCGGGGCCGCGGATGACCTCGATGCGTTCGATGTCTTCCATCATCACATCTTGTTGATCCCACCACACCCCGGAAAACAGCGGGTTATACACGCTGCGGCCGTCCACTAACACCAACAATTTATTGACAAACTGACTGCTGAAGCCGCGCATCGATACGGCCCATTTGTTGCCGTCCACTTTAGCCACGTGCATGCCCGGCACCACCCGCAAGGCTTCCGGGATGGTTGTAGCCCCGGTTCGGCGGATTTCTTCGTTGCTCAATACAAACAGGGCGGCGGGAACGTGTTTAATGTCTGTGGGTACCTTCATTACCGAGGTCACATCGAGATTCATCAATTGCTCGACGCTGAGGCCGGTCAAATCCGGTAAATTATCGCGTTCAGGCTCTTGATTGGCGGCGTGCGAGGTGGATTGTCCCAAACACAAAAGCGCTCCCAGGCCGATAGCCCAAGATTTTCGTCGATGAAACGCCTTTTTCATATGATCGGCCCTTTTTTAAAACGTCAACTGTAGTTTCAAACGAAATTCCCTGCCGTTCATCTGTAACAGGTCGAAGCGGTCGCTGTTGATCAGCATTTCATAGTGGCTGTCGAACAGGTTATAAACCCCAAAGGATACATCCAGGCCACGCATCAATCGATCCGTGCTCACATTCAGATTGACCAGATTGTAGGCATCGGCTTTGCCGCTCTGAAATGTCTTGCGGTCGCCGATGTAAATATTTTCGATGCCGAGCCGGACAAAATCGTCGAACAAAGGCTCAGCATAGTGTAATTTGAAAATATTTTGCGGCGAACCGTAAGCCCACACTCCTTGTCTGGCTTCGTTGGTAAACAAGCTGTAGGTGTAAGATGCCTTGAACATTCTGCCGCTGTCCCAGCGTTTTTCCGCTTCCCATTCCGCACCGTAGGCGTGGTATTTTCCAACATTGTCCAGCAGCGCCGTATCGGGGTTGGCTTTTAATAACTCGGTGATGTCGTTGTAAAACAAGGAAACCAGCAGTTTCAGCCCGGCATGGGAATGCCATTCGGCAATCGCTTCGTAGCTTCTGATTTGCTCTTCTCTAAGCTCGGGGCTGACGCCGTAATAGTAGTTGTTGTAATCCAGGTTCCAGGCATGCGGAGCGCGAAATGTCGAGCTGTACAGCAGCTTGAAGGTGGTACTCTCCAAAGGGTTCCATATCAAGCCCAGACGCGGATTGAGTTGCAGGCGTTTGAGCATGTGGGTCTGATCCAGGCGCAGGCCGGCGCTGAAAACCAGATTGTCCAGTAACTGGATGTCGTCTTGAGCGTAGAGTTCGACGCGGTGGCCGCTGAGGTCGCTATCCTGATAAATCTGATAAGGGTCGGTAACATAGCCGAATTGGCGCTGGGTTTGGTCGTATTGATATTCCAAGCCGAAAAGTAGTCTATGTCCGTCGAATACGCTAGTCGTGAGTTGTGCTTCGCCGCCCCACCAGCGGCCGCTGGTTTGGTCGTGATAAACGTAATTACCGAAGTCATTAAACGGGTCCTCGGCCATGTAATCGTAGCCCTGATAAAAACCCTTAGCCATGAACGAGGTCTTCGCGTTCAAGGCTTTTTCATATTTCAGATTGGTGAAAAATTGTCTGTCGTAAGTATGCGAGGTGGGATCGTTGAAAACGGCACCGAAAGCCGCGGTCGGCACCCGCTTGTAACGATCAACAAAACCGCCGCTAAGGGTGAATTCTTCGAATTGCATGCGCCCGAACAAGCGGTCCGCGCGTTCGGTATCCAAGTTATGCGCGATACCGTTGTTGGTACTTGGGTCGTCGAAAGCCGGGAAATATAAATCTTCCACGCCCTGGGTATCGAAATGCGATGCCGACACCAGCACATCGGCGCCATTATCGAATTGCTTGCCGACACTGACGCGGCCTTTGTAGGTGTCAAAACTACCTACTTCACCGGCTATTTGCGCCCCGTTCAAGGCTTTGCCTTTTTTGGTGACCACGTTGATCAAGCCCAAAAACGCATTGGCGCCGTAAATGGTGGAGCCGGAACCGGGAATAAATTCGATACGTTCCACCAAGTCCATGTCCAGCATGAATTCCTGGCCGATATTGCCGGAGTCGAAGATGTTTTCGTTCATGCGCTGGCCGTCGATCATGAACAGCACTCGGGAATTGTAGTCGCCGGACTGAATAAAGCCGCGCACGCCGACAAAGCTATAGTTGCGATCATTGCTGGTGAACAAACCGCGCATGCTGTTCAGCGCGTCCGCCAGCGTGCGCCAGCCGAAAGTGCGTATGTCGTTTGCCGTTAAAATCGAAACCGAGCTGGGGGCTTGACTGGCTTTTTGACCCAGCCTGGAAGCGCTGATGATTTCCACATTCAGCAATTGCTCAATGGACAGTTCAGTTAAATCTTCCGATGCCTTGCCGGCCGCTTGCGCGGTAGCCAAAGGCATCAACAGCATACCTAGGACGATCAGCGCGCGCATTGAAAGTCTTGTCTAGTGGGGAGCGGGGACATGGATAATGATAAGACTCGGCTTAGTGCGCACAAACTGTCGATTAACGCGATATATAAAAACGATTATTTTACAATAGATTATTGTCGTTCAAGCTAGTTAGATTTTAATTCTGGTGTTTTTAGGCAGGGATTGGTTGGAGATGCTGGAAAAGGCCGACGTATCGTTTTGAGATAGTCTGATTGGTTTTGTTTGGGTGAACGCCATCGTTCTCCCGGGGTCGCATGGCAACGACAACCCTATTAGCTGAGGTCAGATCACCCTTTCGGCGCGTGTAATTTCGATGTTGGTAGCCGTGTCGCTGTTGACGAGGATGCCGGTGAGGTCGTTACTAATGCTTTTCGGAAAACAGGTGTTTCCTCCTACTTACGTTAAGGCCTTGCAAGGCAAGGCCTGGAATTTCTTGGCATGACAGCAATATTGCTATCAAGCCGGACAACCTTCCATTTTGTATATGAAGTAACCTTGGCGATTGATCGTGTCAATCACATTAGCCGGTGCTTGTTGAGTATGGCAAAACCGACATTCTTTGCTGGAGACTACCGCATCGCTTTCACCAATTGAAGATAGCCACTGTTTGGCATACTGAATGGCTTGCTCACTGTCCTTGCTGGCGGTAAATACATCAAAGTGCATGACGTGGTTGTCGTGTGCTTTTACATAGGTATCGTAAACGTGGATTTCCATCAAAAACTCCCGGATGAATAAAGTAAAAATTGCTCGATGCCATTAACAAAATGGCCAGATAAAAAACGTCCAATGCGGTTTTTCGGTTCGGCGTTGGTCAGGCATTCCCTGAATGTTTGGTGTTCGGAATTCTTTGACAACGTCATGAGAAAGATGCCGAGATGACGGATTTACATCCGTCATCGGCAGAGATCCGCAAAAAACGTTCCCCTTGGGGTGAAAACGCTTCAACGGATTCGGTAAAATTCTATAACAATATCGAATCGATATAAAAAAGGTTTTTCAATATCCCGATTTCAGGCATGCATTCATACCATCGCGAATGCAGTAACTGTCCATGCTCGCTGATGATATGCCTCAATATCGCCAATAATTGCGGAACTGGATGTACCTATACATGCGGCGCGTATGGTCGTCGAATGACTAGCGGCTTTACTGGAACTGGAACTGAAACCGCAGCGCGACTTGAAACCGACTAATTGACGTAAAACAGCTGTTCGATAGCTAACGATGTTGGGTTTTTAAGACAGTTCTGGATCCCTATCCGTCCAAATTAAATCGAACCGGCTCGTCATAAATCTCCGATATTTTACGTGGCGGAGCGTCATAGTGCGCCGCACTTCGATACCGGCCGTTTAGTAATCGGGTACGCCGATTAGCAGCTAACGCGAGGAAATTGGCTTTGACGACCTGGAACGACAGTTTAGGATGCGGCATTTGCGGGTATCGTCGCTGGGGACGTGTTCAATTTTGTTAAATTGCATAAGCCCATATCGTCGGCCAAGCGATTGTAGCCGCTGAGCAACGCCTTGATCGATGCGCTGACGATGTTGGCGTCCATGCCGACGCCATAGGTCGTGGTCCCGGTCGCTGCCGCCAGTTCGACAAAGGCGCAGGCCTGGGCATCGCCGCCGCTGCCGACCGAGCGTTCTTCGTAACTGCGTACCGATACTGCGCCGCCGAGGCCATGCAAAGCCTGGACGGCGGCGGCTATCGGGCCGTTACCGACGCCGGTTAATGTGTGCGGTTCGCCGTCCGATTCGATTTGCAGTTGTATGCCTTGACCTTGCGCGTGCTCGAATAAATGATGGTCCCGGTAACGCAAAGGCTTTGCCGAATCCAGATAGGTCCGGGCAAACAATTGCCACAACGCTTCCGAACCGATTTCGCCGCCGTGGCGGTCGGCGTGTTGTTGAACCACCCGCGAGAACTCGATCTGCAAACGGCGCGGCAGCACCACGCCGTAATGGCTTTCCAGCAAGTGGGCGATGCCACCCTTGCCGGATTGGCTGTTGATGCGGATCACCGCGTCGTAACCGCGGCCGACGTCGGCTGGATCAAACGGCAGGTACGGCACGTTCCAGACGCTATCGGGTTGCCGGGCGGCAAAGCCTTTCTTGATGGCGTCCTGGTGTGAGCCGGAAAACGCGGTGAACACCAACTCGCCGGCATAGGGTTGGCGCGGCGGCACGCTCAAGCCGGTGCACGCCTCGAAATCGCCCACCACCTTCTGGATGTCTGAAAAATCCAAGCCCGGCGCCACACCCTGGGTGTACAGATTCAAGGCCAGCGTCACCAAGTCCACGTTGCCGGTGCGTTCGCCGTTGCCGAACAAGCAACCCTCGACGCGCTCGGCGCCGGCCATCAACGCCAGTTCGGCGGCGGCTACCGCGGTGCCGCGGTCGTTGTGCGGATGCACGCTGAGGATGACGCTGTCGCGGCGGGCGATATGGCGGTGCATCCATTCGATCTGGTCGGCGTAGACGTTCGGCGTCGCCGTTTCCACCGACGACGGTAAATTCAGAATGATCTTGTTCTCAGGCGTTGCGTCCCAGGCGGCGATGACCGCATCGCAAAACTCGACGGCGAAATCCGGCTCGGTGGCGGTGAAGGTTTCCAGGCTGTATTGCAAGCGCCAATGGGTGTGCGGCTGGTCGGCGGTCAATTGTTTGACCAAGCGCACCGCATCGACGGCCATCGCCAACACCTCGGCCCGGCTCATGCCCAACACCAGTTCGCGAAACGGTTGGGAGGTGGCGTTGACGATATGGACGATGGCCGAGCGCGCGCCGTGCAAGGCTTCTACGGTTTTGCGCAACAACGGTTCGCGGGCGTGGCTGAGCACTTCGATGGTTACGTCGTCGGGGATCAACGCCTGGTCTATCAAGCGGCGCACGAAGTCGAAATCGGTTTGCGAGGCCGACGGAAACGCCACTTCGATTTCCTTGAAACCGATGCCGCACAAGGTGCGAAACAGGCGCAGCTTGCGTTCGGCGTTCATCGGCTCGAACAAGGCTTGGTTGCCGTCGCGCAAGTCGGTGCTCATCCAGATCGGCGCTTGGCTGATCGTGCGATTGGGCCATTGGCGGTCGGCAAGCGCTATCGGCGGAAACGGGCGGTATTTGTGGGAAGGGTCGGTCAACATGGCTTTTAACTCCTCAAAACGGTAGCCGATAGGATAGGCTAAACTCTCCGCCACTCGATTGCGTTTATGCGATTTAAAAGGCTGAATGTTGATAGAATATTGCTGTAAATATCGATAATGTTTTATTTTATTGTTTTGTTAAATGAATAGCGGGCATTTTATGGAACTGGATCGATACGACCGGCAAATCTTGAACATCCTGCAAACCGACGGCCGCATCAGCAACCAGGAATTGGCCGACCGCATCGGCCTGTCGCCGTCGCCGTGTTTGCGGCGGGTGAGGGCGTTGGAGGAGGGCGGGCTGATCGTCGGCTACCGGGCGCTGCTGGATGCCAAAGCCTTGGGACTGACGCTGATGGCCTTGATCCATATTTCGATGGACCAACACACGCCGGAACGCTTCAGCACTTTCGAAGCGGCGGTCGCCGGCATTCCGGAAGTCCTGGAATGCCTGCTGATCACCGGCCAAACCGCCGATTATCAGCTCAAGGTTGTGGTCAAGGACTTGGATGCCTACCAGGAACTGCTGCTGAAGCGCATCACCGGCATTGCCGGCGTCAGCGGGGTGCATACCAGCTTTGTGTTGCGGCGGGTGGTGGATAAGACGGCGTTTTCGGTTGGGGAGGGGCTTTGACTATTCAGAACGGGTAGGCCGCTTCGTATAAACTGCGCCTAAACACGGCGACTGACAGCGGACCAGCCGTCTACACTTCGATAACTTTCAAGCAATTTTCCTACCGTTAGGCTTTCGCATGGTACCAACCTCAATCAGCGGCAACAAAAAGTATTCGCCCCGGCCGTTACGCCCGTGGGTGGTAGGGGCGCAAGTAGCAGCCGAAATTATGAATCCGGCCGTATTTAACATGGTTACACCGTTAGGACTGAGCCTGTCGAAGCCTGATTTGGCGCGTCCTTCGACAACTCCAGGGCGAATGGTAATAGCCAGGCGTTTTAAGAATGAAAGCTAAGGTCTGGGCCGCGTTGTTGGCCGTTTATCTGGTGTGGGGATCAACTTATTTGATGATCCGCTTTGTCGTCGAGACGCTGCCGCCATTTTTGTCGGCCGGATTGCGTTTCCTGGTGTCCGGCGCTATTTTGCTGGCCTGGCGGCGTCTGGCCGGCGATGCCGCACCGACTTTTCGGCAGTGGCGTTCGGCCGCTGTTGTCGGTATTTTGTTATTGCTCGGCGGCAACGGCTTGGTTTGTTGGGCAGAACAAACCGTCCCATCCGGCGTCGCCGCGCTGATCATCGGCGCGGTGCCGATGTTTCTGGTAATGGCCGACGCACTCAGACCTAACGGCACCAGACCGACGCTGCGCGTACTGGTCGGATTGGTCATCGGCTTCATGGGGATTTATTTGTTGGTCGGTCCGACGGCGTTTTCAGACGGTATCCCGGTAAATCTGTCCGGTGTGGCGGCGCTATTGCTCGCCAGTTTGCTTTGGGCCTTAGGTTCAATCTACAGCAAAACTGCGGATTTGCCGAAGACGGCACTGATGACAACCGGCGCGGAAATGCTGACCGGCGGCTTTGCCTTGTTGCTGGTCAGTGCGCTAAGCGAACAATGGGATGTTTTCAACCTGGCTCAGGTATCGGTTAACTCCTGGTTGGCCTTGGCGTATCTGATCGTGTTTGGCTCGATGATCGGTTTCGCCTCCTACGCCTGGTTGCTGCAAAACGCGCCGATCCCGTTGGTAGCCACCTACGCCTACGTCAATCCGCTGGTGGCGGTGTTTTTAGGCAGCTGGTTCGCGAACGAACCGCTCACGCCGCGCGTTCTGAGTGCGGCGGCGATCATCATCGGGGCTATCGTATTCATGAACAGCGCGCGCGGCTCACGGGCCAAGCCGGCAGCGGCGCGAGGAGCGAGCAAATGACGGATCTCACTTTTTAAGTCCTGGAGCGGAAGCAAACGCCGAAATGCATCCAGGCTGTTTTCCGATAAATCAATAGTATTCCGGGCACGCTTGGGTTTTGCTTTATGACGGTTTGGATTTGGCTAAGCTTGCAAGTAATCCAAGCAGGTCGATGATTTTTAGAAATGGCCCCGCCTCTTTGTATGGCATGCGAAAATCAACGTCATTATTAAGCCGTGCCAAGCGATCTATTATTGCTTGCCATTACTTTTCCCTGACATTCCACACCTAGCTTTGCCATGAAAATACTGGCTTTATCCGGCAGCTTACGGGCTGTGTCCATCAATTCCGCCGTGCTGAGGGTCGTAAAACAGTTGGCACCGGCTTCGATTGAAGTCGGTCTGTTTTCCGGGCTTGGCGACTTGCCCTTATACAATCCGGATTTGGAAAACGCGCCGCCGGCCGTTGCCCTGCAATTACGCAACGAAGTGGCCTCGGCGGATGCCTTGCTGATCGCCAGCCCGGAATATGCCCACGGCGTCACCGGCACCATCAAAAATGCGCTGGATTGGTTGGTGGCATTCGAGGGCTTTGTGGACAAACCGGTGGTGGTATTGAATGCATCGCCACGCGCCCATCACGCCGATGCCGCGCTCCGGGAAACCTTGGTCACCATGTCGGCCACGCTGATCGAAGTCGCCTCGATCGCCTTGCCGCTGCCGAGCGCCAACATTGGCGGAGCGGAGCTGTTGGCGATGCCGGAAATCGTTTCACTACTGACCGGCGTATTAACCAAAATCCAACGCAGGGTAAAGCTGTTACCGGATATGAAGTCCTTCCTGGGCTGCAGTGTTTATATCGACAGCCAACATCCGGCTATCGTCGCTCAAGCCGCCAAGTTGGCGGAGGGCTGCGCCGATGAGGAAGCCATCGCCAAACGCTGTTTCGAGTTCGTGCGCGACGAAATCAAACATAGTTGGGACTACCGGCTGAACCCAGTGACCTGCAAAGCCTCAGAGGTGTTGATCCACGGCACCGGCTACTGTTACGCCAAAAGCCATTTGCTGGCGGCACTGCTGCGCGCCAACGGCATCCCGGCCGCGCTGTGTTACCAACGCTTGACGCTAGACGGCGACCAGCCGCCTTATTGCCTGCACGGTTTGAACGCGGTTTACCTGCCGCAACACGGTTGGTACCGGATCGATGCGCGCGGCAATAAGCCCGGTGTGAACGCGGACTTTTGCCCGCCGCTGGAGAAATTGGCGTTTCCGATTGTGAATTCCTTTGAACAAGACTTGCCCGACATCCATGCGGAACCTCTAACGGCCGTCATTAAAGCCTTAACCGAACACCAAACCGTCGAGCAGGTTTATCAAAACTTGCCGGACGTTGCCGCTACCGAGCAATGACGACAAACTCGCCGTTGATCATCCGTACCGCCTTAGCGACCGATGCCGAATGCGTCAGCCAACTGATTGGCAGTGTTGCCAACCGTTGTACGATTTCCCCAACGGGCGACGGTGCCGAGTTATTTTATTCGAGCATCAGCCCGCAAGCGATTGGCAGCTACATCGCCGACGCTAATTTCCTTTATCTCGTCGGTTTGCTAAACGGTAAGCTGGCCGGTGTGGTTGCAGTTCGCGATGCCCGGCATCTGTTTCATTTGTTTGTGGCGCCTGACTGCCAATACCAAGGTATCGGCACGGCATTGGCGTTGCGCGCCATCAACTTATCGTTGGCCGCATGCCCGTCGGAGACCTTCACGGTGAATGCCTCGCTGCCCTCTGTGCCGTTTTATGTTCGGTTGGGCTTTCAGCCGCTGGGGCCTAAGATAGAGGACAAAGGCGTGGCATTTGTGCCCATGCAATTGCCAAGCTCAGCGCTAAACGCCGCATCGTGGCGATGATAGCCATTTCTCTACCGGATGGCCCGTCCTGCCGCGGACTGCTGTAATATTTCACGATTTGCCGGCGGTTTTGTCCTTGGCTTTCTCCGCCGGTTTTGCTTGGGCTTCCACGACACTTACCGTTTCGCCTTCCACTAACAGATCGGAGGGGCTGGCGACCAAAGTATCGCTGGCGGAGATGCCTTCCAAGATTTCCAGTTCGCGGCCAAAGTCTCGGCCCAGTTTTACCGGGCGAAACGCCACACGACGTTCCGCATCGACCACTACCACATGCGGGCCAGCTTGATCGATCACCAACACATTAGCCGGCACCACCAAGGGACTGGATATGGCGGCGGCGTTGATCGAGATCTCCACGTAGGAGCCGGGCAGTAACTTGCCGTCTTTGTTGGGCAGGATAATGTCCACCTGCCGGGAACGATTGACCGGGTCTAGCGCGCCGGCGACATGATCAACATGGGCGTTCACCGGTTTACTTTGCGAATCGAGGACTTTTACCGAGACTTCCTGGCCGGCCTTGATGTCGTCCGCATAGACTTGCGGCACCCAAACCGTCAACCGCAACGGTTCGGTTTGGGTTAACGCGAATAACTCCTGGCTGCCGGCGACGATCAAGCTGCCGACATCAACCGCTCGCCGAGTAATCACGCCGGAAAACGGCGCGACGATGCGCCGATAGCCTTCGATATTTTCCAAGCGTTTGACATTGGCTTGCGCGGCTGAGAAGTCGGCTTCGGCTTGTAGGAAAGCGCTGCGTTTTTCGTCAAATTCCTGTTGGGTGCCGCTGTCGGTGCCGTTCAACTGCGTCCAGCGTTGCAGGGTGGTGCGGGTCAGCTCCAGCCGGGCTTTGACCTGGGACAGCGCGGCGCGCGCTTGCGCCAGTTCTTGCTCTAGCTCGGGTACGTCGATGACCGCCAGCAGATCGCCTTTTTTAACCTGATCGCCTATGGTTTTGTGCCAGGCGCTTAAGTAGCCGTTGCTGCGCGCATAGAGTTGGGTTTCCGTGTTGCCGCGTAAACTGGCGGGTAATACCAGTTTGCGGGTCGCCTCGCCAGGCCTTGAATGCGCGGCGATGACGCTGCGCTGTTGGCTGGCCGCCGTTTGCGCCTGCAAAGTTTCCGCTTGTTGCAGGTTCTGTGTCAGGCGCCAGGCACCGGCCAGCAGGAGCAATAACAATAGCCCCAAACCCAGCCGTTTTACTACCAGCAGGGTGCGGTGCGAATGGTCGGTGGACGGTCGCGCAAAGGGTGATGAAGGGATGCTATTCATAGGATTTTAGGGAGTTACAAAGCTTGTGCGATGCGAAAGGCGGTGCGCCAGCCAGCGGTGGGTGCCGGCAAACACCAACGGTACGAACAGTAAAGTAGACACGGTGGCAAAGGCCAGGCCGCCTATCACCGCGCGGCCCAGCGGTGCGTTTTGTTCGGCGCCTTCGCCCCAGCCGACGGCCATCGGCAACATGCCGACGATCATCGCAAAGGCAGTCATCAACACCGGTCTCAGCCGGGTAGCCGCTGCTTCCAGCGCGGCCGTTACCGGCGGTACACCTTCTGCCAGACGGGTGCGAGCAAACGACACCAATAAAATGCTATTGGCGGTGACCACGCCCATGGCCATGATGCTGCCGGTCAAAGCCGGGATGCTCAGGGTGGTGCCGGTCAAAAACAAGGTCCAGGCGATGCCGGCCAGCGCGGCGGGCAGGGCGCTAACGATAATCAGCGGGTCCAGCCAGGATTGAAAATTGACTACCAGCAACAGATACAGCATTACGATAGCTACGGCCAAGCCGGCGCCCAAGCCGGTAAACGAACTTTTCAGGGTTTCGATCTGGCCGCGCACGCTCAAATCGACGCCGCGCGGCAAATGGCTGCGGCTGTCGGCAACCAGCGTTTCGATTTCCCGACTCACCGAACCCAAATCGCGCCCTTCCACGCTGGCGTAAATATCGAACACGTTATTGGCGTTGTAATGCGTCACCGCGACGGGTAACACGGTGCGTTTCAATTTGACTAGATTGCCCAGCAATTGCGGTTGGCCGTTACCGCCGCCCACCGGCGTGCGCATCAAGGCATCCAGATTATCCAAATCCAACGGATTACCCATCACGCCGATATTCACCGAGTTACCGTTAGCCGGATTCAGCCAGAACGACGGCGCGGTCTGCATGCTGCCGCTCAGGGTCAGCAACAGGTTTTGCGCCAGATCGCGGGCGGATAAACCCAGTTGCTGCAATTGCTGGCGATTCATTTCCAAATCCAATGCCGGCCGGTTCATGCGCTGGTAAATATGTGCATCGACGATGCCGGGGATTTGCCGCAAGCGATTTTGCAAGGCGATCACCTGCGGCATCACCTCGTCCGGCTTGCCGCCGATGAACTGGATGTCGATAGGCGCCGGTACACCGAACTTCAGGGTCTGGCTAACCTGGTCGGCAGGCTGGAAGAAAAACTCCAGACCGGGGAATTGTTTGGGTAATTCCGCGCGCAGGCGCTTGATATAGTCGGCACCGGGCGCATGATCGCCGGGACGCAGTGAAATCATGATCTCGGTGTCGGCGGTTTCCACGGTGCCGGAATTGCCGAACAAGGTGTTACGGGTGCTGTAGGGGCCGCCGATGATGTCCAACAAATCGGCGATCTCTTCGGCGGGAATAATGCCGCGAATGACTTTTTCCACCGCATCGATGTGTTGCGGCATTTCCTCGATGCGGGTGCCGGACGGCGCCCGGACGTGCAGACGAATCTGCCCGGCGTCCACCGCCGGAAACAAATCTTCTCCCAATAGCGGCACCAAACCCAGCGATGCCAGGCAAAAGCCTAAAATCGCCGAGCTGTAACGCAAACGGTGTTTCAGCAAATGGCTGGCCAGGATCAGATAGTGGCCGCGAAACTGTTCGAAGCCGCGCTCGAAGGCGTGATGCAGGCGTTGAAAACCTCTTGCCAGTGCGTTGGTCGGCGGCGCATCGGTATGGCCGTGATGGCCGGACATGACATACATCACCAGCGTCGGCACCAAGGTCCGCGATAACACATAAGAGGCCAACATCGCGAACACCACCGCTTCCGCCATCGGCACAAACAGGCTACGGGCCACGCCGGACAGGAAAAACATCGGTACGAACACGATGCAGATGCAAAGCGTGGAGACCAGCGCCGGCATCGCGATTTCCGCGGCTCCGTCCAGGATGGCTTGATGGGGGTTCTTGCCCAGCAGCATTTGCCGCTCGATGTTTTCGATTTCCACGGTGGCGTCGTCCACCAAAATCCCCACCGCCAAGGCCAGGCCACCCATCGTCATTAGATTGATGGTTTCGCCGACAAGATACAAGGCAATTAGCGAGCACATGATAGACAACGGTATCGATACCGCGATGATGCAGGTGGTGCGCCAGTTGCCCAGAAACAGCAAGATCATTGCGGCGGTTAAGCCGGCGGCGATCAATGCTTCGTGCAGCACGTTGCCGATGGCGGCTTTCACGAACAGCGATTGGTCGAACATTAGCCGCATGTTGATGCCATCCGGCATCAGGTCGAGCATTTTCGGAATGGTTTGGCGGACGTGTTCAACCACTTCCAGCGTCGAGGTACGGCCCACCTTGAAGATTGAGGTCAGGATGCCGCGTTCGCCGTTTTGCCGGGCAATGGTCGTGACCGGTGCCGCGCCGTCGCGCACCGTTGCCACGTCGCGAACGAGCGTGGTCACTCCGTTCACGGTGCGGACCGGCAGGTCGGCTAGCCGCGGTATCGCCGCCACTGCGCCATTCAGGCTGACGTCGTATTCGTTACTGCCAATTTTTACCGTGCCGGTGGGCAGGATCAGGTTTTGCGCGGCAAGGGTATCGTTTAAGTCGGCGGGCGACAGGCCGCGCGCCAACAGGGCCGGGGCGTCGACATCCAGCGTAATCTGCCGGCTTTTCGCGCCGAACGGATTCGTCATCGCCACGCCGGGTTTGGATTGCAATGCGGTTCTGGCGATATTATTCACCAGATCGTTGACATCGGTTTCCGGGACAACGCTACTGGAAATGCCCAACTGCACCAGCGGCAGATCGGCGGCCGAATACTGAATGACTTGCGGCGGTGCCACATTGGTCGGCAGCGAGCGGTAAACCGAGTTGCTGCTGGACATCACCTGGGCGATGGCAGTACGGATGTCGGTGCCTGGATGGAAAAATACTTTAACGACGGCCGCACCGCCGTAAGACAAAGATTCACTGTGTTCAATGCCGTCGATCAAGGCCATGGAGCGCTCGACCGTGGTGGTTAAGCGGTCGGCAATTTCCTTGGCGGTCATGCCGTTGTATTGCCACAGCATCGCTACCACCGGAATATCGATGGTTGGGAAAATATCGGTGGGCATTTTCCGCAGCACGTAGGGGGTAGACAATAGAATCAACAGCGCCGCCACGATAAAGGTATAGGGGCGGCGTAAAGCAATATTAACGATCCACATGGATTTCTCGGGAGATCCGATTGGTTAGCGAGGTCTGGCCGGTTTTAAAACTAGCGTTTATCCGGCAAAGGCAATTTAGTGCTTGTCTTAAGCAAGTGCTATACCAAGCAATCTCCACCGGTTTTTCCAAGCATAGTGTCCTGCAGGCGCTTGAACTTAGGTGAGAATCAGCAGCATAATTTTTGCCGGTAAATGTTCCAAGCTGTTGGTATGCAAACAGGCGGGGATCAAAAGCTGCTGCTCTGGCAGCAGAATGCTGGTCTAAGCGTCTTTAGCCTGAGAGCTGTCGCCTGGCATATCAAGCCTTGGTGCGCTCAGCTTTACCTATCAACTCGTCGGATAATTGTTCCTGATAGATTTGGGTCATCGCCTTGGCCTCCTCGGCTTCTTCGCTTTCCTTCACGGCTGTACGAAATCCCTTGATCGCATCGCCCAGATCGGCGCCGACATTTTTCAGGCGCTTGGTGCCGAATACCAAGACCACAATCGCTAAAACTACTAATAGGTGGGGAATGCTCAAGCCCATGTTTTGCTCCAAAGTTAAAAGTTGCGGATGTTAGATTAAGTCGCTTAATGAGTTTGACTTAGTCTTTTCAAGGCGGTCTTCAGCAAGATAAGGGCCAATCTGCCGAGTGAGCACTGGAATACGCCTAAGTGCCGCTGTGTTCCAGGCATATCAACAACACTGGTTTTAGTTACCGATCATGGAAGCAGGCGGGTCAACGGCAAGCAACCAAAAAAATGCTGATTTACCAGCATGAAGTCAGCAAATGCTGCTGGTATACGAACAGGCTGCAACATAGTGGGCATGTTTAAGCAGTGATTTTGGCTGACCGGGCGTGTTGAAAAAGCCCAAGTTCATTGGATTAGCGCGAAAAAACGCAATGCCCGGCCAGTAAAATGCAGGCCTATGAAAATATGTTGAAATATCAACACTAAATCAGCAGATTATGTTGCTGTGGCAACATTTGGGTTTCGCAAAAACCTGTAATCCTTTATGATGTGCTGAAAACACGAAGTGGCATGAACCATGCTTAGAACCTGGTATCTCGCTGTTATTTTCCGAGCATTTTGTCTCCATAACATCCACTTCTGCTGACCGGATCGCCGGAAGCCAGTGTGTCCCCAAAGGACTGCTGGCTTTTTTTTGGCCTGTGCTCGGCGCTGGTGCCGGTGTGTAGGTTGACTTTCGGCACGGGTAGGGCTGATTTTTGTTTGGCGTTGGCGTATCGGCAGTTGATTTGCGCTGCCGCTGACGAATTACTATTTTTGACATCTCAGGAAAAGAGTTTTCATGGAACAATTTTTGAGTGGCGGCATCGTTGCTCGCAGTAAAGGGGAAACCGTATGACATTATTGGCATTTGACGAATTGCAATTGCGACAGCTGTCGCACACGGTGCGGGCCACGGCGATGGTGTTCGAGGATCCGGTTTCGCGAAAACTGTTGGAGCACATCGAGCGAATCGCGCCTAGCGATGCGACAGTGCTGATCATCGGTGAGACCGGCACCGGCAAGGAATTGGTGGCCAGACATGTGCATGCACTGAGCAAGCGCGCCAAAGGACCGTTCGGGGCTCTAAATTGCGCAACACTCAGTGAAAACCTGATCGAAAGCGAATTGTTCGGCCACGAAAAAGGTGCTTTCACCGGCGCTTTAAATACCAAAGAAGGTTGGTTCGAAACCGCCAATAAAGGCAGTTTGTTTTTGGATGAAGTCGGCGATTTACCGCTGGGCTTGCAAGCGAAATTATTGCGGGTATTGCAGGAAAGGGAAGTGGTCAAGGTGGGCTCGCGCACGCCGTCGCCGGTGGATGTCCGAGTCATCGCCGCTACCAACGTCAATTTGGAAGAAGCGGTGGCGGCGTCGCATTTTCGTGCCGATCTGTATTACCGTTTTAATGTGGCGGCGATTCACCTGGCACCTTTGCGGGAGCGTCCGGGCGACATTTTGCCTTTGGCCAGGCACTTTCTGAAAGTCTACGGCGACCGCCTGGGCTACGGCGAAATCAAATTATCGCCATCCACCGAGTTGGCCTTGTTAAATTACGATTGGCCCGGCAATATTCGTGAGTTGGAAAATGCCGTGCATAGAGCATTGTTGGTCTGCCCCGGCAATCGCTTGCGTCCGGAGGACTTTAAGTTATCCGGTGTGCGAGCTTCGCAGACCGGACCGACAGTTTCCACTTCGTCGCTGGAGAGTTCGCTACTACGTTTGTGCGAACAAGCGCCGCCTAAGTTATTCGATATTATCGAAGAAACCGTGATTCGTACGGCGTTCGAGTTTTGCGAAGAAAACCAGGTGCAAACCGCGCGCTTGCTGGATATAAGCCGCAATGTCCTACGGCACAAACTAGGCTTGTATGGCATGTTGGCCAATGGTCAGAGAAAATTGGCCGTCGCCTACGAAGAAAGCGAAGAGTAATCTCTGGCAGCTCGCTGACGGCGAGCTGTCTGCTATTTTGCAGGGGCCGGGGTAGACGTAGCCGGGCCGATGCCGACAATCTGCAGAATCGTGTCTTCGTCTTTGGCACCGTCATAATGGATTTCGTTGCCGTAGTGGGTGACGAAGCTGCCCGCCGGCACTGCTTGTAAATGCGCCGGATCATAATCCGTGCCGGTGCCTACCCACCATGTTCCTGAAATCACCGTTATGAAACGGTCGTTCGGGTGCGAATGCGGCTTGCTATTGTGATGGGCCTTCCACTTGTTCAGCACCACATACAGGCCTGGCTTGCTGGGATCGCCTACCAATACCGCGCTCTCCGAGCCGCTGGGGTTTGCCACCCAATTAATCTGCTCGGGCAGTTTGATGTTGATGGCTTTGGGGTCGAGTTCCAAAGCTGCCGCCGAGCTATACGCGCAGCATAGCGCGACCGTCAAGATCGGTAGCGATAACGTTGGTCGAATAGGTTTACCTAACATTTTAGTCTCCAAATTATAGGTTGTTAGCGCCATGGGTTTCGGGGTATCCGGTTGTGGAGTGTCCGTTCCGTTAAACTTAATGGTAGTAACCCGTCTACCAAACATCACGACCGGATACCCCGAAACCCATGGTTTTAAAATTGCATACCGCGTGCCTGGGTTTATTACCAAGTTGCTTTAGGGTTTGTTGTTGGCTATCGGTAGTCGAAATTTGCTCAAATCAGGCGCACTGACCGGATTCTCACTATGCGGTGTGCCAGCCGGTACCCAATCGTAAGGTACCGGTTGGCCGCGATATACCGAGTTGTTGGCGGTGGCCCGGCCGGTCAAAGCATCCTTACCGGTACGAAAATACGGATTGATATATTCCCAGACTATGTCGCCGTCGGTTGTCACTTGAAATAAGCGTCCACTCTGGCCCTCGTCTATAAAAGTATTCCCGTTAGGCAAGCGGCGGGCAGCGCTGATATGGGTGCTACGAAACGACCAACTGGGGCCGCCGGAACTCTCGCCCGTGTATTGCCAGACAATTTCTTTCTTGATCGGATCTATCTCCAATACGCGCGAACCGCCGGTACGTGGCACGGGCGCCGGCGGATAACCGGCGATGCCTTGATTGTCGAACACTAATAAATTCCCGGCGCCGGGCAAGCCTTCCGGGATGATATGCGCATCGTGCTGGGCGCTGATTTGATCGACCGGGCGCGGCACCTTGCGGGCTTGTTGTTCTTCAATGGACGCGGCTGGGTAGTGCGGCCCCAGGTTCCAGACCACTTTGCCGGTCTTTCTATCAATAATGATGATGAAATTGGCGTTACGCGCGTCGATCAACAAATTATCCGGATGAAAGCGCTTATCGCCGGCCGTATACCAATGATTTGGGCCGACTACTTTCAGATTGTTGACATGCAGATAGTCGGTGATCTCGGCGTTGCGGACCAGTTTGAGTTCTGCCGGCGTAAAGCCGAATTCATTAAGATGTTCCGAGGCAATCCATTTCCAGACCACTTCGCCTGCCGGATTGACTTCATAAATCACATCGTCCAAAACCTGCGCTTGCTTAAACCCCTTAACCGGATGCACCAGGTTAGCTAACACCACCGTATTGCCGTTGGGCAATCTGGCCCAGTCATGATGTTGTTGCGCCGCGCCGCCGGGGGCTTTGTCGCCAAAACGCCACACGGTTTTGCCATCCCAATCCAGCTCGGCAATGGTTTTGGTGATTTTCTTGCTAACTTGGCCGGGTACCAGGTCTGTGCCTTTGCCTTCGGTGGTTTCCTGTGTCACAAACACATGTCCCAGTTTGCCGCCAGTCAATGCCGGGTTGATTAAAGTGCTGTGGCTGGCGGCATCCGGCCATTCGTGCACGGCGTTTCCGTTTAAATCGATCAAATGCGCGATGTTGTCGCCGCCGCTGAACAAAACAAATGAGTTGTAGGCTTTGCTGGGATCGTAGCGCGTGGTGCCAGTGGGAAAAACGCTCGGTCCCGATAATGCCGAGACGCTGAGGGCCGTGCCTAAGGCTATCAATGTGGCTTGTTGCCAAGTCTGGTGTTTACGCGATGCCCGGTTTTTTTTGCGTCCATGCGGGCTTACAGAGGGTCTGATTTGTGTCACTTTTTATTCCTTTATATAGGGGTGTTTGCTATTGCTTTTGGTGTTAAGCAATGATCAAGCCAATATGTTGTTTTATCCGGGTTGGTCACCAAAAATCTGGTCGCAAATAGTCACAAACTCTAAAAGGGTCGGTATTTCAAGGCTTTGTCATTAGCACGCCAGTGCTCACGCGCGGTATTTTTCCGGTAAGCCTTAGGGTAAACGGCAGAGGGGCTCGATGGATTTGGCCAAACTTGTTGAGCCAAGTGCAGGCCATCAGCAAAAAGTATTTGCAATTCAGCAGATGTCACTCAGACCAGCAGCAATGCTCGTTCAGCCTAACAGCAAAGGCCGTTCATGTCGCCAGCAGTAATTGTTTGAGTTTCAGCAGCGTTTGATAAAAACAGCGCGTGAATTGGCTGTTAATATTTCCGGTTGATCACGAGTAATTAATTTAAATGTTCATATAAAACAGTATTTTATAAATATATTTTCCGGGATTATTTCCCTTCAATGCGCATTTAATATTGCTGGCATGCCTATTGCAAAAACGATGTTAAAGCCGGATATGGTTTTAGACGGCACAGTATTAGCGTTAGTTTTTATCGATTTTTTTAACATTCGTTTAGGTGACACAGTGAGCGATAAATTAACAAGTGCTTTTTCAATAAGCGCTACTCGACAGGATGGGGTTCCTCAAGCAATCAGTGCGCGACGTAGATTATCGACCTGCGTCGCAATGGCTATCGCCGGTGTGTCCATGGCGTCTGCAGTCGATGTGGAAGCCGCACCGAAAAAAAACAGCAAAACCAAAACCGTCAACAGCAAAGTGGTCAGCGATTTGGAAGCGGAAAATCAAGCTTTGCGTCAGCAGCTTGCCGCCGCCAAACAACGAGAATTGGAGTTTATCAAGAAAGGCGCAGCGGGCACCGCAGCTGCCGGAACTACTAATGCCGGTGCACCAATCGCGGAAACAGTTGCCGCGCCGAACGAAGCGCAGGCAACCGAGTTAGCCCGGAACGATGACGATCAAAAAGCGGATTTGGGCGAAGTGGTAGTAAAGGCCAAACCCAAATTGGCGAAATTACACGAAGTCGCGCAATCGGTATCGGTGGTATCCGGCACCGAACTTAATCGGGAACTGTCCAGGGACTTGGGCGACATCACCCGCCGCGCGTCCAACGTGCAATTCAATCAAAACAACACGCGCGGCGCCTCGCTATCGGTGCGCGGTTTGGGGAAAAGAAGGTTTTACGGAAACCCAGGATCCCAGCGTCGGCGTGACGGTGGACGGTGTACCGTATGCCTTGACGCAGTTGGCTAACTTCAGTTTTTACGACGTGGAAGCGGTGGAAGTCACGCGCGGGCCGCGCGGTACCGAGGGCGGCTTGGCCGCAAGCTCGGGTAAAGTGAACGTCACCTCCAAATTGCCGACATTCGCGCCGACAGCGGAATTGTCCGCCGCTTATGGGCAACGGGAGTCCTTGATATTGCAAGGTGCTTTGGGCGGGACGGTGATCGATAATTTTCTGGCCTGGCCTGGCGTGGATCATTCATCGTCGATAAGGCGCGGGGTTTTTATGAAAACGAATACGACAGAAACTACACACTATATAACCGCGATCGCCTGAGCGGGCGCGCGCAGTTGCTGTTTACCCCAACCTCAAACTTAACGGCACGCTTTATCGCCGACTTCGAGCCGAAGCAACCACAGGTACAAAACGGTTTGACCTTCTATCATGATCAGCCTTTTCGGTTTGCCGACGGTAGTCTCACGGATAGAAACGGCACATCCGCCTACTCCAAACTCAATGGCTATTTCAGTCATAGCAACCAATTTGCGCTGACCGATACCACCAGTCCGGGGGCGATCAGCGCCGTCGGTTCAAGAGCGGCGGCCGGCCAGTACTTTGCCAACAGAGGGTTTACCTATAACGATTATATCGGCGGCGAACAACGCGGCACCGTCTGGTTCGATCAAAACAAAGGCCAAACCGTCAATAACCAGGGCGCAGCGGCGTTAATCGACTGGGAAGTCGGCAATCATGTGTTGAGCTCCAGAACCGGGGTGCGCGAATATCGCTTTGATGCGCACAACGACGAAGGTACGCCGTTTGACATCAGCGTCGATGGCGGCGGCGGGGTTAAATACAATCAATGGACGCAGGAATTTAAAATCGTCAACAAACCGGGCGGCTTTTTGGATTACAAGGCCGGCGTGATCGGTTTGTGGACCAAGGATAATGTGGACTCGAAAGCCGGCTGGGGCGCCGACGCCGGGGCCTGGTTTGCCACCAACGGCCAGTACAATGCTTTATATAGAAACGCCGGCACCAATCGCGGCGCCGGCGAGGCTATCCTGAAAGACCTGTTGCAGGATGCGCGCACCTTCGAGTCTACCGAGATTCGTACCCAATCCGGTGCCATATACGGCGAATCGGATTTGCACTTTACCGACAATTTCACCCTTACCGCCGGGGTACGCGCCACGCATGAAGACCGTACGTCGCGCAACTTTAAGAACATTGCCAGAAATGGCGTTGGTGGCGCCTTTAATCCAGTGGCGGTGCGTGATGTGGCCACCGGCGGTTTTAATTCCGATACGGCGCAGTCGTTTACCGTCGATCAGGATGGCGACGGGGTGATCGACAAAAATCCCGATGGGTCCAATAAAACAGTGACCAACACCTTCTACGGATCGACAAGCAATTACGGAAAACTCAACGCTGCGCAAACCGGCGTGGTAGCCGGCGATACTGTGGTGAACAGCGCCGAGCAAACCGCGCTGGCCGACTCCTTGGCGGCTCGATACTTTGGCGGCTCCAGCTATTCGGCGTTGACCGCCGCGCAAAAAACCATGGTCGCCAATGCCAAAACCTTGCGTGCCTCGCAAATCGGCCGTTTGAATCAAACCGTCGAGGATAACTACCGGGATGTACTGTATACCGCGCAATTGACGCCCAGCTACAAAATCAATGAAGACCTGACGACGTATTTGTCCTGGCAATACGGCGAGAAATCGGGATCGATTGCGCCGGTCAACGGTCTGCCGTTCACCGTCAAACCGGAAGAAACTCATGCCCTAGAGCTCGGTTTTAAATCCTTTTGGCTGGATAAGTCGGTGGTGCTTAATGTCGATGCGTTTGTCATGGATATTAAGAACTACCAGCAAGCGGTTCAGGTGGTGGACCAATTCCAAACCGAAGTCAACCTGGCGCCCGGTGGTTCCGGCCTGACAGCCTACGCCACGACGCAAGGCAACGTCGGTCGGGTGCGGGTGCACGGCGTGGAGTTGGACAGCGTGATCAACACCATTCCCGATTTGTCGATCCGTTTCAACGGCGCCTATAACGTTGCCGAATATCTGGATTACAAAAATGCACCTAAACCCGATGAGCTGGGTTATCTGACCGGGGATTACGTCGATATGACCGGCCAGTATCTACCCGGTGCTTCCAAATGGAACTTTAACGTCGGTGCCGAATATTCCAAGCCGATTTTCGAGAGCAAATACATAGCGCACACCAGCTTTAATACCAACTACCAAACCGAGTTCAATAATAGCGATACCTTATCGGCCTACGGTTGGGTAGGGGATAGAGCCAGAACGGACGCGGCGATCGGTATCGGTACCCGCGACAAGCACTGGGACTTGAGCCTGATCGGTAAAAACATCTTCAACGATAGAAATCACGAAATTGGCTGGAATTCCTATGCGCCGGATCCTTATCCGCGTTGGTTCGGTATTCAGCTAAGCGGGAAAATTTAAGATGGTAGGTTGACCAAAAAACACGCTTGACACCAGTTCGTAACCTGGAAATGAAACTGTTGATTGGCGGGCAGTTAGTCAGCAAAGGCTGATGACCTTTCAACAGTTTTTCAGCTGGCGGCGTTCTCATGATGTTAGCAAGATAGATAAATTGGGTCTTAAAGTTAGTTATTAAATTCAATTGTTTAAATCTCATTAATGGATGGCTAGGCGGATGTTTATCATCCTGTGGCATGGTCGTTGCGTAGAGCGTTACAGAAAGTTCGAATGGCGGACGCCGTCTTGGCGTTGGCTCGAATTGGTTTTTGTAACATTCGCATAGGTGAGATCGTGAAGGAAAATTTAATTGGGAGTCTGTCGGCAGACAGCATTGAATCGGTGAAAGTGCCGCTGCACATTAGCAATCGGCGCGGTTTGTCGGTATGTGTGGCAATGGCTATAGCGGGTGGTTCAATGCTGATTGCTAGCGATGCGACCGCCCAAACGGCGCCGGTGAAAAAAAGCGCGAAAAAGGCCGGCAATAAAGCGGTTGCCGATACCAAAGTGAACGATTTACAAGCGCAGGTTGAACGCTTGAGCCGGGAATTGGAAGCCTCAAAACGGCGTGAGCAGGATTTACTTAAAAGAAGTGTGGCGGCCGCGCCGGCGCCAGGTATTACCGATCCGGCTGCGCAAACCAGTCAGGAGCCGGACAATGTCGTAGCCGCCGCTGAGCCGGAGCCGGAAGAGAAAGCCGACGAGCCGCAAAACCTGTCGGAAGTGGTCGTAACGTCTCGGCGTAAGGAAGAGAAGTTGCAGGAAGTGCCGATTCCGGTGGCGGTAATCAATCGGGAAACGCTGGAGCGGGATAACGTGGTGTCGGTACAAGATTTTTCCCGGCGTGCGCCTAACTTGGGTGTGACCTCGGCCAATGCCCGGCAAACCAGTATTGCTTTGCGGGGTTTGGGCAAAAACAGCGGTAACGAATCCATGGAGCCCAGTGTTGGCGTGATGGTGGATAACGTCTGGCGGGCGTGGGCGGGGGCGGCGTGGGCCAACTTTGCCGATTTGGATCAAGTGGAAGTGTTGCGCGGTCCGCAAGGTACGCTGCAAGGTAAAAACAGCAACCTGGGTTTGCTGAACATTACCACTAAAGCGCCTTCATTCAAGAACAGTTATTACGTGGATGGCTTTGCCGGGGATAGGGATACCCTGCAAGGCAAATTCGGCGCTACCGGTACCATCTTGCCGGGTTTGTTGGCGTATCGCGCTTCCGGGTTTATCGATAAGCGCGACGGCTTTGTGAAAAATGTGGATGTGCATCGCAGTGAGGGGGATTTAGGTGAAACCAATGCGTTGGGCGGGCGTTTGCAGTTTCTGTTTACGCCGAGCGAAGATTTGAGCGCGCGGTTGATTGTCGATAAAACTGCCTCGACTCAAACCATGAGCGTGCAACCCCTCATCGCCGATCCTACGCGCTTTGACGATGGCACTCTGCGAACCACTACCTTCAGCAGCCGGTTAGCCAGGGATTGGTTCAATACCCTGCGAACCAATGGTCAACCGGTGACCGTGATTGGTGATCCTAGAGCGATGGCGAACAACGAAAGGCGCCAATCGCGCGGTGATGGTTCGGGTGTGTCGGCGGAAATAAACTGGGATGTGGCGGGACATCGGTTGACCTCGATTTCCGCTTATCGGGATGCGTTGTTTGAACCTAATCATGATGGCGAGTCAAGTACCGCAGACGTTGAACGGATTTCCGGTTGGACGGTTAAAAATGAGCAATGGTCGCAGGAGCTCAGATTGGCGTCTAAAGACCCTGGACCCATCGATTACCAGTTCGGGGTGTTTGCGATGCGTGCTATCGCCAATACCTTTAATCAACGCCTTTTTGGGGTGGATGCCGGCGCGTTCCATGCCAGCAATAGCCAGTACGCGCTGTTGAATGCCAGCCCAGCGTCCCGGCAATTATTGGCGGCGTCCATGCGCGATACCATGTTGACGCAAAACGTGGTGCCTGCCACCGATAGCTATGCCGGCTACGGTCAGATCAACTGGCATGTCACCGATGATGCGACCTTGACCTTAGGCTTGCGCAATACCTTTGAACGTCGGGAAAACACCGGTTATAGCCGGAATTTGGGCGGTGTGGATTTAGATGCTTTGGGTGCCTCCGTGGGTGCCAATGCCGCGCAGATTGCTGCGGCCAAGGCTATTCGCAGTAACCGTCTGGGTCCGGAATGGGATGCTCCGCGGCAAGGTTTCGATCAGAATTCGCAAAACTGGTTGATTAACCCCAGTTACAAAGTGAATAAAGATTTGATGGTCTACGGTTCGGTGGCCGGCGGTCAAAAATCCGGGGCTGCGCAGTTCAACTTTAACACTGGGGCTACGGAAAACGTCAAACCGGAAGATGTGATGGACTACGAATTTGGTTTCAAGAGCACTTTGCTGGATCGCAAGCTGGTATTCAACGTCAACTTGTATCAAACCGACATTCAAAGTTATCAATCGCAGTTGGTGGCGCCCGATCCATTACGGGCCGGTCAATTCTTGACGCAACTGGGCAATATAGGCGGTATTCAATTACGCGGTATCGAGTTGGAAACCAATTGGGATATTACCCAAGGGTTGAATGTGTTCCTGAACGGTTCGTATAACAAAGCCATTTACACCGACTTTGCCAACGCGCCGTGCCCACCGGAAGCGAATAACAGCGGATATTGCGATCAAACCGGCAAAACCATCCCGAACGCAC
Source organism: Methylomonas sp. Kb3 (assembly GCF_002834115.1). Classification (NCBI taxonomy): domain Bacteria; kingdom Pseudomonadati; phylum Pseudomonadota; class Gammaproteobacteria; order Methylococcales; family Methylococcaceae; genus Methylomonas; species Methylomonas sp. Kb3. The sequence goes on from NZ_PIZT01000010.1 coordinate 49,951, forward strand.
CGGCGTTTACTGCCAACTACGGGATAGATTACCGGGCGCCTTTAACCTTTGGTTACGGTAACGACTACGGTTTGCAGTGGCATGCGTATTTGATCGACAGCTTTAAATCCGCAGCCAACTACAACGCCAGTTTGTCGCGCTATGGCAAGCAGGACGCCTATCACGTCACCGATGGCGGGATTGGATTGGGTACTAAAAATGGCAAGTACAACCTGGACTTGGTCGGTAGAAACATCTTTGACACCATCTACTTTACCAATGCCAGTAACTTTTCCGGTACCGGCGCGGCGAGTGCTTCATTCGGCGATGCGCGTTACTACGGTGTGCACTTTAGAGCCAAATTCTAATTTGTATACTCGCCGGGCGGCCAGAATGCCGTCCGGCAAACCGATTTATCGAAACATTTGCAAAGGAAATACTTATGTTATCTAAACACTTATATTTACTTGGTTTTGGCGCGTTGATTTACGGGGCGGCCGCTCATGCCGACGACCCGGTTACGCCGGCTATTCCCGGCGTCTCCGCCGGTGGCGTGGTAGCCGAGCTAATCAAGGATGGTTTTAACGGTACGGAAGGGCCGATAGCTTACAGCGATGGCAGTTTATTGTTCACGGAAACCCAAGCCAACAAAATTATACGCATCGGCTTGGACGGTAAAGTATCGACATTTCTGGAAAGCTCCAATGGCGCTAACGGTTTGGCTTTGACGCCGGATGGCGACATCGTCGCGGTACAAACCGTAAAAACCAAAGTGGGCGTAGTTTATCCGGCCAACAAGAAAAATACCTTGGCCGAAAATTATCAAGGCACCGCATTTCAACGTCCCAACGATTTAGTGCGCGCCAGCAATGGCGGTATCTACTTTACCGATAGCGGCACCCGGCCTAGCAAGGAAAATCCCAATCCGCCACCGTCGCATCCCGGCGTGTTTTACATTTCGCCTGGCGGAGATCTTAAACAGCTGGCAACGGACATCGAGCGTCCCAACGGTATTCAATTGAGCAAAGACGAAAAGGTGTTGTACGTCGCCAATACCCAAGGCGAACATATTCTGGCTTACGACATTGCCGCGGACGGTTCGATCCAGAATCGCCGCAATTTTGCCAAACTGGACGGTTGGAAAAAAGGCGAGGACGGTACGTGGTCCAGCGGCGCCGATGGGCTTGCATTGGATAACGACGGCAGATTGTATGTCGCTTCCAATTCCGGCGTGGAAATCATCGGTGCCAAAGGTGAGTTATTGGGTGTGATTCCATTACCCAAAAAGCCGCAAAATCTGGCCTTTGCGGGTATCGATAAGAAAACCCTTTATGTCGTCGGTCGCGGCGCGGCCTACAAAATTCCGTTACTGACTACTGGTATTAGCAGCCGGCCGAAATAGCGCTGTTTGGGTGAAGTACGCAATCGCTTCAACCGGGTTCTTAACATAGCGTCGCCATAGCCAATTTAAGGTCCCACCGCAACCATTCATCAAGCTCTCGTGGTGATAACCTCTAACGGGCAAGGATTGATCCTTAGCCCGTTTTTTTTGTCCGGCGTTTTTGCCGGGCTTCAAGTTTCGCAGATCGGGAGGGTACAAAGTTCCTGCCTGGCCTATCCGCACACTACTTTTCTAAATACCAAACAACGTTAAATGGTTGGCGCGGTGCTAGCCCAGCAACAGCCCGTGTTGCGACCCTGCTGAATTTCCATCAGTTGCTTGGGCTGTGCTTGAATGTTCAGGGATTTATCAAGTGTTATCGAGAGTAGTTTGAAATAAATATCACGTGTTAAATCAATGATTAACAAGCTAGTGATGGTTTTTTATGGCGGATATATTTCGAGTGGCATGCTAGTTGCCTTTTACCAAATGAGGAACCTTATTCAAGCGCGATAAACCGTGCAGTTAGCAACTAATAACAGGAAGACATAGCAATGAAAAACACGACCACAGCGGCTCTTTTGGCTCTGATCTTGGCGGCTCCGGTAGCGTTTGCCGCCGACGCGGACGCCGGTAAAAAAACCGAGGCGCCGGCCGCGCGGCCTTATACCTATAAAACCCCAAAATTGAATCGCGCCGAAATCGATGCCTTGCTCGCCAAGCCTGAGCAAGTGTTGTTTATCGATGTGCGCCGTCCGGATGAAATCAGCAAGATCGGTACGTTTCCGGTGTATTTGAACGTGCAAATCGATCAGCTGGATAAGGTTTTGCCGTTTATTCCCAAGGAACGCTCGATAGTCACCGTTTCCAATCACGCCGGCCGGGCCGGCAAATCCGCCGACTTGCTGGCCGAAAAGGGTTTCAAGGTGGTTGGTGCGATAGGTTCGCAGAACTATGAAGAAGAGGGCGGCAAGATTACCAAAATTGTCCCGCCCGCGCCTAAGCCCGAAGAACATGCCAAAGATCAAGAGCACGACAAAGGTCATAAGCACAAAGGTTAATTTCCGGATTGAAGCCGGGTGATGCCCGGTTTCGTTCCATCAAGCTGATATTTTGGAGGAATTCAATGAAAATCAAACTATATTGCGCGGTGGTCTGGGGGTTGGCGCTCGCGCTCTCCGATGCCGCTCAAGCAGCCGACGAAAAACCGGCCACCGAAGCGGCTTCGCCTGCCGGATCATCCAAGTCCAAACTCTGGTCGTATCAACCGGTTAAGGCGCCGGCTGTTCCCGATGTGCAACAGAAGGATTGGGTGAGAACCCCTATCGACGCTTTTGTGCTGGCACCTTTGGAAGCGAAAGGTATCAAGCCTTCACAGGATACCGACCGGGCGTCGTTCATCCGCCGGGCTACGCTGGATGTGTGGGGTGTCATTCCCACTCCGGAAGAAGTCGATGCGTTTGTTAATGATAAATCGCCTGATGCCTACGAAAAATTGGCGGACCGTTTGTTGGCTTCGCCGAAATACGGCGAGCGTCAAGGCCGTAAATGGCTGGATTTGGCGCGTTACGCCGACAGTACTGGTTTTCAAAACGATAACGACCGCTTGAACATGTGGCGTTACCGCGATTACGTGATCAATTCATTTAATCAGGACAAACCGTACAGCAAATTCATTCAAGAACAATTAGCGGGCGACGAATTGTGGCCGGGCGACGAACAAGCCTTGGTTGCCACCGGTTTTATGGCGCAATTCCCGGATAACAGCAACTCCCGCGACTTGGTGCAACGCAAATACCAAATTACCACCGATATTACCGATACCGTGGGCAAGGTGGTGCTGGGGCAAACCGTGGAATGCGCGCGTTGCCATAACCACAAATTCGACAAGATCAGCCAGAAAGATTATTTCTCGCTACAGTCGTTCTTTGCCAACATCGCACCGGTAGACAACATCCCCGCTAAAAAAGGCGAGGTTGAAAAAGCCTATGAACAACAGTACGCCAAATGGGAAGAGGCGACTAAAGATATTCGCGCCAAGAAAAAAGCCATTATCGATACGCATAGGGAAGAGGCGCTTAAATATCACAAGGAACGTTATTTGACTGACTCGCGGGAAGCGATCTTCAAACCCAAGGAGCAATGGAACGCGCGCGACCGTTGGGTAAACCATCGTTTGGCCAATGTGACCGACGAAGGTAGCTTGGAATCTTATTTCCGGGAAAAAGGTGAAAGTACCGATGCTAAAACTCGCGATCCAAAAATCGCCGAGCAATGGGCCGAGTTGGAAAAACTGGATAAAGAACTTAAAAAATTCAACGATCTGAAACCTACCACGTCTTCCAATACCATTTCGGCGATGACCGAACTGGGCCATCCGGATGCGCCGCCTAGTTATGTGTTTGCGGTAGGCGATCACGAAAAGCCATTGGAAGAAGTGCAGCCGGCGTTTCCGGAAGCGATTACCGACGAAAAACCGGACATCAAACCGTTGCCGTTTTCATCCGGCCGCCGGTCAGCGCTGGCGAAATGGATTACCAGTCCGACCAATCCTTTGACCGCTCGGGTGTATACCAACCGGATTTGGGATCAGTATTTCGGTAAAGGTATCGTTACCACCGTCAGCGATTTCGGTAAAGCCGGCCAAAAACCGACGCACCCCGAGTTGTTGGATTACCTGGCGTCCAAATTCGTCAACGACGGCTGGAGCGTGAAAAAACTGCACCGCGAAATCCTGCTATCCAGCGTTTATCGCCAATCGTCTGATTATCGCGAAGATGTGGCCAAAGCCGACGCCGAAAACCAGTTGCTGGCAGTGTTTCCGCGCCAACGTCTGGAAGCCGAGCAGGTCAGGGATTCCTTATTAGCCGCAGCCGGTAAGTTGGAAGAAAAAGTGGGCGGTCCTAGCGTGTATCCGCCGCTGCCGAAAGCGATTAACACTGCCAGCGGCAATTTCCAAGGCGATCCGGCCTGGAAAACCTCGAAGGATGTGCATGATCAGAACCGTCGCAGTTTGTACATCTTTACTCGGCGCAGTATTCCTTATCCGATCCTGGACTCCTTCAACATGGCGTCGCCGCAGGAAGCGCACAGCAAACGCGAGGTTACCACCACGCCGTTGCAAGCGCTGACCCTGTACAACAGCGAACTGATATTCGACTGGTCTAAATCCTTGGCTGGCCGGGTGATCAATGAGGCGGGTGAAGATGAGGAAGATCGGATCAGCAGACTGTATCAAATCTTGTTTGCGCGGCAACCGAAGGATGATGAAAAAGAGTCGCTGCAGGCCTTCTTGAATGAACAGGAAGCCATCATTCGCGCCAAGGCCGCGGATGGCAAGTTTGAAGTGAACGTGCCGGCGGGCGTCAAGGACAAGCCGCTGGGTGACCCTGTTAGAGCTGCTGCATTCGTGGATTTAGTGCACGTCGTAGCCAACTCCAACGAGTTTATCTACCGGTTTTAATACACCTAACGACTTGGTCTAAGTGGGCGTCTGCCAAATCGGCTGGCGCTTCACTTAAACCAAAATGGTTGCCGACACAAAATTATATTCAAGAGGTTTAGATAATGAACAACAAATCACGTCGCGATTTTTTAGTAAAAACCGGCTATGGCTTGGGCGGCTTGGCCGTCAGCGGTTTCCTGCCGGGCGGTGGCGTCATTGCCAGCGCCTTTGCCGATGACCCCGCCTTGCAAGCCTTGGCGGGTGCCAACCCTTTAGCGCCGAAAGCGCCGCATTTTGCGCCTAAAGCCAAAACCGTCATCTGGCTGCATATGTCCGGTGCGCCCAGCACGCTGGATTTGTACGACTACAAACCGCAATTGGTCAAACAAGCCGGGACCGGTATTCCGGCGTCGTTTTTGCAAGGTATCAAAACCAGTACCCAAGGCGGCATCACCAAATTGATCGCCACCAAACGCGACTGGAAACAGCATGGTCAAAGCGGCGCCTGGTTTTCCGATTGGTTGCCTAACCTAGCGGAACATGCCGACGATTTAGCCTTTATTAAATCCAGTGTGACCGTTGGCGCCACCCACGATATTTCTATCATGAAGTTGAACACCGGCGGTTTAAACCCCGGCCGGCCAACATTGGGCGCCTGGGTGCAATATGCCTTGGGTTCGGCAAACCCGAATCTACCTGCCTACGTGGTGTTATATAACGACAAACGCGAACCTCGCGGCGGTGTGACCAACTGGGAGTCCGGGTTTTTGCCGGCGGTGTATCAAGGTACGCCGTTCCGTCCCGGCAATTCGCCGATCCTGCATTTGAATAACCCAGAATATCTGGCTAACGCGGAAAAACGCCATGCGTTGGATCTGTTGAAACAGATCAACCAAACACATGCGTCTAACTATCCGACCGATAGTGAGCTGCAAGCTCGCACCGAATCTTATGAGCTGGCTTACCGCATGCAGGAAACCGCACCGGAAGCGGTTGACTTTAGCAAGGAATCCGAAGCCACTAAAGCGCTGTATGGTTTGAACGACGAAATCACCCGCCCATACGGCGAGTTGTTATTGCGTGCCAGACGCTTGACCGAGCGCGGTGTGCGCTTCGTGCAAGTCGTATCCGGCCCGACCGACATCAAAGGCGATAGCCGCGATTGGGACGCGCACCAAAACATCGAAGACAACCACAGTAAACATTCAAAAATTATCGACAAACCGATCGCCGGCTTGTTGAAAGATTTGAAAGCCAAAGGTTTGTTGGATGAAACCTTGGTGGTGTGGACCTCCGAGTTTGGCCGCACGCCATGGAGCGAATCCGGCGACGGTCGAGACCACAATCCTTGGGGCTACACCCAATGGATGGCGGGCGGCGGCGTCAAAGCCGGCTACACCCATGGTGGCACCGACGAGCTGGGCGTACAAGCTATCAAAGGTACCGAAGTGGATACCTATGACTTGCATGCGACGGTGCTGAACCAGTTGGGTCTGGATCACTTGAAGCTGATTTACAAGTATCAAGGCCGTTCGGAACGTCCAACCGTGGTGTACGGCAAAGTGATCAAGGAATTGATTGCCTAAGGTCGGGCTTTAGAGTCTTACCCGAAGGCGTGGCGCTTTCGGGTAAGCGATTCGCCGAGCCGGCTATTAGCCTGGTGTAACGCGAATTTGAATCAATGTGGACATCTCTGAAATTCCTTCTTTATCAAACAGGGCGTTAGGACGACGCTGTCAGGTGAGCGTTTATCCCGGCAAGGAGGCTGGGGCCAATGGACGGCAGACCGGATATCTCCCGGTAATACGCGCAGCCGGGCCTTTGTGGGGGCCTTGGGTGACAGTGTTTCGTCTGAGTCCTGTTTGGAGAAGAGGGAATTTTAGAGATGTTCCGAGAACATTATTTAATGCGGCGGGTAATGCCGCGACAGGGTTAACGATATGCGAAAGACGATTTATCTTTTCGGAATTGGCTTGGTTCTTAGCAGCAGCGCGGTGATTGCCGAAAGCGAATTCGATTTCGAAGAGTTAATGAATGACGTGGAAACCAAAATTCAGGAAGTGCAAAACAATATTGCCGCCAAGGACGCCAACACCGCGGTAACCCAAGCCAAGCAATTACAGGACGAATTCAAACTGGTCGAAGGATTTTTTGCCAAGCGTGGCAATGCCGACGATGCCACGCATAACGCCAAGGAATATCAGGACAAGGCGGCGAATATTCAGAATGCGCTGACGGCCGGCGATTTCGATACCGCTGCCGTTGCCGCCAACGACTTTTCCAAACAATGCCGCGGCGCCTGCCACGACAAATACAAACCCCTCTAATTGAAGCATTATGAAAAACTTATTTTTGAAAAGCCTCCTGCCTGCCGTATTTGCTTTGCCGGTGTTGGCCGCGCTCCCGGAAGGCCATCCAGCTCCGGATTTTCAAGCGCAAGCTTCCTTGGCCGGCAAGGCTTTTAATTACACGCTGGAAGAGGCTTTGAAAAAAGGTCCGGTAGTGGTGTATTTCTATCCATCCGCTTATACCGGCGGCTGTAATGTGCAGGCGCATAGTTTTGCGGTCAATCACGAAAAATTCGCCGCCGCCGGCGCCAGTATCGTCGGTGTATCACTGGACAGCATCGAACGCCTGAACGACTTTTCCGCCGTCCCCAATTACTGCGCCAGCAAGTTTCCGGTGGCATCGGATGCCGACGGCAAAATCTCCGGCAATTACGATATTGCCGTGAAAGCCGCCGCGCCGGGTAAAACCGATAGCCGGGGCGTGGAAATCAACCACGGCTTTGCCGAGCGCACGACCTTCGTGATCACGCCGAACGGCAAAATCGCCGCGACCTTGGGCGGCTTGAAGCCGGAAGAAAATGTCGCCAAAGCACTGGAAATCGTGGAAAAGCTCGCCGCTGAGCGACCGAAGGCGAACTAGGCATGGGGTTTTGCCGTTGGCTAAGTGCTGTGTCGCCCGAAACCAAACGCCGCAGAGCAAGGGTTCATTGGCGCCGCCGCAGTCCGTGGCTGGCAGTTAGTACCTTTGCCTTGTTGGCTTCGGCGAAAACCGTATTTGCAGAGCAGGGCGATGAACTTTCTTTGCAACGCATCGGCAACGGCAATCCGGTCGCCGGTAAACAAAAGTCGGCTGACGAACGTTGCCAGGAATGTCATGGTGAGGACGGCAACAGTGGCGATGTCAGAATTCCCAGCCACGCCGGTCAATACGCCGGCTATCTGGTTAAACAGCTCAGCGATTTTAAATCCGGCGCTCGCAATCACGAAATCATGAATGTGATGGCCGCCGATCTGACACAAGAAGACATGGCCGACATCGCCGCATATTTTGCCAGCCAAAAAGTCATGCGAGGCGAGCGGATCGCCGACAATCCGCTCGCTAAAAATTTGTTTGTAAACGGCGATGCGGCGCGGGATTTGCCGGCATGCGCCAGTTGTCACGGCGAAAACGGTAAAGGCAAGGTGGTGGATAACGTCATTTACCCGGTGATAGGTGGCCAGCGTCGGGTTTATCTGCGCAGTCAATTGACCAATTGGAAGCTGGGCGAACGCAAAAATAGCCCGGAAGCCGTGATGAACAAGGTCGCCAAGTCTTTAAACGACGACGAGCTGAATGCCTTGGTCGAATACCTATCGGGCTTGTAAGCAGAGGAGTGTGCCGCCGGAAGCTTATTCCCATCCTTTTTACGGAGTTGATATGAAACGTTTTTTCCTGGGTAGCGCACTATTGCTGTTAGTCGCGTTCTCGGCACTGGCCGGCTTGCAAGAAGGCGATGTGGCACCGGATTTCCAGACCCAAGCCTCGTTTGCCGGCAAGCCGTTTGCCTATTCCTTGAAGGAAGCGCGCGGCAAAGGTCCGGTGGTGGTGTATTTCTATCCGACCGCTTACGGGCGCGGCTGCAATATTCAGGCAAGAACCTTTGCGATCAATCACGACAAATTCGCCGCCGCCGGTGCGACGATTGTGGGCGTGTCTTTGGATAGCATCGAGCGGTTGAACGAGTTCTCGGCCGATCCTGATTACTGCGCCAGTAAATTTCCGGTGGCCTCGGATGCGGACGGCAAGATCGCCAATGCTTACGGCTTGAGCGTGGATGAATCGAAAACCGGGCGCTTGGACAGCCGCGGCGTACAAGTCAATCACGGCGCTATCGCCCGGACCACGTTTGTGGTGGCGGCGGACGGCAGGATCGTCGCCAGCGTCGGCGACTTGCAACCGGCCGAAAATGTCGAAAAGGCCCTGGAGATTGTGCAAGGTTTGGGTAAGTCCGCGCAGGCAGGTCAATATGGGTTTAAGGAAGGGTTTAGGGGGCGAAGTGCAAAGTAGTTTTCAACGGATAGTGTCATCAACAAAGGGCGTTTAGGAGGGCGGCAATGAAAAAGTCTTTGAATTGGTTGTTATATGAAACCCATCGCTGGCTGGGGGTGGTGTTGGCTTTGTTCATGTTTTTCTGGTTTTTTACCGGCATCGCGATTATTTATTCGACGCCGACCACACAAAGCCGCAGCCAGCAATTGGCGCACGCGGAAAGCCTAGCACCGGAAGTAGGCTGGTTGAGCCTTGGCGAAGCCTGGGACCGCAGTGCCGAACAACGCAAGCTGTTTGCCGTGCAACATCAATCCAAGCCGGCCAACATGGGCGAACATGGCGCGCAAGCAAAAGCCGAGATAGGTAATAGCGCCGAACAGACTGCCGGTATAGCCGATGCCCGCTTGGTAAGACGGAACGACGAGCCGTTTTGGCTGGTGGAAGATACCCAAGGCGCGCGTTTTGCGTTGTCCGCACTGGACGGCAGCTTGCGCGAAACTTCAGTGGAGCAGGCGTTACGCATCGCCGACGACTGGTTCAAGCGCGAGGGTATTAACCATAATTTGCAAGTAGTGGAAACGGTGGAAGCGCCGATTATTCTGCGCAATCAGGAGGCTTTGCGGCCGTTTCATCGGGTAGCTAGTGACGACGGCGACGAGTTGTTGATTTCGGCGCGTACCGGCGAAGTGCTGCATGCTTCGACCCGCGTCGATAGGGCGTTTTACTATGCCGGCAACTGGCTGCATTTATTCAAACCTCTGGAAGCTATCGGTCTGGGGCAATATCGCCACGATGTGCAATTATGGTCGGGCTTGGGCGCGACTATTGCGTGCATCACCGGTTTGATTATCGGTTGGTTGCGCTGGCGGCCGGGATTTAACGGCAAGCCCACTTACTCGCAAGGCCGCACGCAACCCTACCGCGAGTTTTGGTTTAAATGGCATTTCTGGAGCGGTTTGATCGGCGGGACCGTGGCGCTGTCTTGGGCGCTGAGCGGATTTATCGATACCAATCCCGGCAAATTATTTTCCGAAGCCAATCCGTCCCGGCAAGAGCTGAACCGTTATTTGGGCAAGGTGTTACCCGACGCGATGCGCAATTGGCAACCCGGCCCGCTGAATACGGCCGAGGGTAAGGACATCGTCGAGTTGGGTTGGCGGCGTTTGGGCGGCGAAGCGGTGTTATTGGCCTATGGTCGCGATGGTCAGCGATTGCCGCAAGCGGTGGATGGGGCGGTTCACCAATTCAATAAAATCTCGGTAACCGAGGCGATTCAGCGTGTGGCAGAAGATATGCCCATCGCCAGCCAGGAATTGCTGGACGATTACGATAGCTATTATTACCCGCGGCATTATCAAAGCTTGGTGGAAAAGCCCCTGCCGGTGGTAGCGGTACAGCTGGCGGACGCAGCCGGCACACGGTTTTATCTGGATCCGCAAGACGGTAGCTTGTTAGCTAAGCTGGATCGCAGTCGCCGGGTGTTTCGTTGGCTGTATTCGGGGTTGCATCATTGGGATTTCGGTTGGCTGTATCACCGGCCGATCTGGGATGCCTGGATGTTGACTTGGGTGGGTTTCGGTTTGGTATTGGGCGCCAGTTCGCTGGTGGTTGGATGGAAAAGACTGGTCAAAACCTTTAAGCCAAAAAAACGCAAGGCGGCCGGACCGCAGTCGGCGCTGGAACTGGCTACGGAAACCCGTAGTTAAGATAAATGCTCGGTAACGCCAGGATAATTGGCGTTACCGATACGTTTAGATATAAGGCCCGAGAACCAAGATGGTTTTATAGCGGCTTTTTCGCACTTCCTCACATTGAAAATGCTGTTAAAAATAGGTTGGCATGTCCAGCGCGAATATTTGAGGTCAAGACTGTATGCCGCCTTGACCCCAAAATGGTAGGCTAAAATCGCCGAGAAGTGCACTGCAACCGTTTTAGGGTTGCCGTTAACCTATCGATTTCCTCGTAAGTGTTATAAAACGCCAACGAGGGTCTTACGGTACTTTCCAAGCCAAAGCGGCGCAAAATGGGCTGTGCGCAATGATGGCCGGAGCGCACGGCGATGCCGGCCTCATTCAAGGCTTTACCAATATCTTGAGTGCTATGACCGTCTATCACGAACGACGCCACGCTGGTTTTTTCCGGCGCGGTGCCGATCAACCGCAGTCCGGGAATGGCCTGTAACGCATGCATGGCGTAAACCAGCAACTCATGCTCGTAGCGGGCTACATTTTCGATACCGATCTTGTTTAGGTATTCCAGCGCCGCACCCAAACCCACCGCATCGGCAATATTGCCGGTGCCGGCTTCAAATTTGGCGGGTGCCGGTTGGTAGACGGTTTTCTCGAAGGTGACGTCTTCGATCATATTCCCGCCGCCTTGCCAAGGTTGAGTAGCCTCCAGAACTTCCGCCTTGCCGTACAGCACGCCGATACCGGTCGGACCGAAGATCTTATGTCCGGAGAATGCCAGCCAATCGCAATCCAAGGACTGTACATCAACCTTTAAATGCGACACCGATTGCGCGCCGTCCAGCAATACTTTAGCGCCGGCCCTATGAGCCAGTTCGATCATTTCTTGCGCCGGCGTGACGGTGCCCAAGGCATTAGAGACCTGGGTAAACGACACCAGCTTGGTTTTGGCATTCAGCAGTTTTTGATATTCGGACAAAATCACTTGGCCGTTATCATCGACCGGAATGACTCTGAGTACCGCTCCGGTCTCCGCGCACAATTGCTGCCAGGGCACGATGTTGGCGTGATGTTCCAGCCAGCTGATGACAATTTCGTCACCCGCGCCAATGTTTTGCTTGCCCCAACTTTTGGCAACCAGGTTGATGGCTTCGGTAGCGCCACGCACGAACACCACTTCATCGGCGGACGAGGCATTGATAAAACGCGCGACGATTTGTCGTGCGCCTTCATAGGCATCGGTAGCTCGTGCCGCTAATTCATGCGCGGCCCGGTGGATGTTGGAGTTTTCGTGCTGATAAAACTCGGAAATCCGATCAATCACTACCTGCGGCTTTTGCGTGGTCGCGGCGTTATCCAGCCAGGCCAGCCGATAACCGTTTACGCGCTCTTGCAAAATCGGAAAGTCTCGCCGCACTGCATGCACATCAAATGGCGGATGCGCAGAACCTAAACCCGGTATTTGCGCCGCGCGAGCCAATGCCGATACGTCGTTTAAAAAATAAAACGATGAAGCGCTGGGCGTGGTGGGTTGGCTTTTACCAAACGGTGTGGCAAGGGCCGTTTGCAAATCCGCTGTACCAGGCAAAGCAAAACTGCGTTGCACCAGGGCTGAGATAGCCGTGTCGTCAATGCCGGGCCGGGAGTCGAAACCGGAGCTGACGTTATTAAACGGTACGGCAGTTGCCGCCGAGACCGGCACGGTATCGATGGCTTCGCCAGCATTAGGCACTTCCAGGAAAATCTGATTGGCCAAGCGCGTCAATTCGGCGGCATCCGGCAAGCCCGCGGGCACGGTGCCGCCGCTCAGCGCTTGTTGCGCCAGGCCAGCCAGATCACTGTTATTGGTAGTCATAGTAGTTGCCTATTTCGACGTTCTCCAATACGCCGATGGCGTCCTCGGTCAACACCGCCAGCGAGCAATACAGCGATACCAGATAGGAGGCGATAGCTTTGTGGTTGATGCCCATGAAACGCACGGACAGGCCCATGCTCAGTTCGTCGGTCAGATTGGGTTGATACAAACCGACTACGCCTTGACGGCTTTCGCCGGTGCGCAACAACAGGATGTTGGTTTTGCCGTTGGTGATTTTTAGCTTGTCGGTCGGAATCAAGGGCAGGCCGCGCCAGGTTAAAAATTGCGAACCGAACATGGAGATGGTAGGTGGCGGTGTGCCGCGGCGAGTCGCTTCACGGCCGAACGCGGCGATGGCGCGTGGGTGGGCCAGGAAGAAAGCGGGTTCTTTCCAGACTCGGGCAATCAACTCGTCCAGATCGTCAGGAGTTGGCGAGCCTTTGCGGGTTTGGACTTTTTGCGCAGGCGCGACGTTGTTTAACAAGCCGTATTCGGCATTGTTGATCAGCTCGCTTTCTTGACGCTCTTTGACGGTTTCGATGGTCAGGCGCAGCTGCTCGTGGATTTGGTTGTAAGGGCTGCTGTACAAATCAGCGACGCGGGTGTGAACGTCCAACACGGTGTTGACCGCGTTCAAGCGGTATTCGCGGCCCCATTCTTCGTAATCCACATAGGTTTGCGGCAGCACTTTTTCGTCCAGGCTCGAGCAATCAACGGCGATGCTGGTTTCGCTTTTAACTTTGTTGACCCGGTAAATACCCGCTTCGACCGGCACCCAGTGCATCAAATGCACCAGCCAGCGCGGGGTGATGGTACCCATCATGGGCACGGTTTTGGTAGCGTTGGATAAGGTGCGCGCAGCGACGTCGCCTAACGCGGTATGGGCTTGATGAATGTCTGACATGGTGATTTTCCTTTCTTAGTGGGTGGTGGTTGGTTAAAGTGTTTTTGCTGACGGATTAATCAATGTTGGTTTGAAAAAGCGCCGATTTGCCGTTGAGATTAAATCTCGCCGCCGCCGGCAAATACTTCGGTCCGATTCTGGCCCTGGCTTACCAGGCTGTCCGGCGGCACGCTGTGGGTGAGCCAGACGTTGCCGCCTATCGTCGAACCCCGGCCTATCGTGATGCGGCCCAAAATAGTGGCGCCGGCGTAAATCACCACATCGTCCTCGACGATGGGGTGGCGGGCGTTACCCTTGACCAGAATGCCGTTGTCGTCCTTGTCAAAGCGTTTGGCGCCCAGCGTGACCGCTTGATATAAACGCACCCGCCGGCCAATGACCGCGGTTTCGCCGATTACCACGCCGGTGCCGTGATCGATAAAAAAGCTGTCGCCGATTTGCGCACCCGGATGGATGTCGATCCCAGTGGCGGAATGCGCAACTTCGCTGATCACGCGCGCCACCAACGGCAGACCCAATTGGTACAGCACATGCGCTAGTCGGTGATGAATCACCGCGGTGATGCCTGGATAGCAAACCAACACTTCATCGGCGCAACGCGCGGCGGGGTCGCCCTCGTAGGCAGCTTGAATATCTGTGTCGATCAATTGCCGCACAGCAGGCAACTGGGCGGCAAACTGCCGGGTGATGTCTGTCGCTTGGCTGCGAGTATCCAGGGATATGCCTTGCTGTTCGGCGACAAATTGCAATTCCAGGCCGATTTGCCGTTGCAATTGCCGCAGCAGGCTATCCAGCGTGTGGCCGACGAAATAATCGATGCCCTCGTCAGTCAGGTCGGGCATTCCTAGTCGGTTTGGGAATAGCGCCGCGCCCAAGTTGTCGATGATCTGGCTCAAAATCTTACGGGAAGGCAATTTGGGCGGATGTTCGCGGCGGTGGCGGTTTTCCAGGGATTGCAGGCGCAGTTCGCGCAGTTCTGCAACCAGAGCATCGATTTCCCAGCGTTGGCCGTGTTCGCTTAAGGTCATAGCGCTACACCTTGCGGATCGAACAGGCCTTCGAACAAGGCCGAGCTCAAGTAGCGCTCGCCGGAGTCCGGCAAGATGACGACGATGGTTTTGCCTTCGTGTTCCGGACGCTTGGCCACCCGCACCGCTGCAGCCACGGCTGCACCACAGGAGATCCCGGCCAAGATGCCTTCCTCGCGCGCCAGACGGCGGGCATAGGCTATGGCATCGTCGTTACTGACCAAGGCAATTTCGTCAACCAAGGATAAATCCAGCACATCCGGCACGAAGCCGGCGCCTATGCCTTGAATCTTGTGTGGTGCCGGTTGTAGCGGTTCGCCGGCTCGGAATTGGCTCAGTACCGGGCTGGCCTCGGGTTCCACCGCAATGGAAACGATAGGTTTGCGTTGTTTGAATTTGATATACCGGGATACGCCGGTAATGGTGCCGCCGGTGCCGACGCCGGAGACTAAAATGTCGATGGCACCGTCACTGTCGGTCCAGATTTCCGGGCCAGTCGTGAGTTCGTGGATGCTGGGGTTGGCGGGATTTTTAAATTGTTGCAGCAGTACATAGCGGTCCGGATCGGACGCGGCAATTTCTTCGGCTTTGGCTATCGCGCCTTTCATGCCCTTGGCGCCTTCGGTGAGGACCAGTTTGGCGCCATAAGCCACCAATAATTTGCGCCGTTCCAGACTCATGGTTTCCGGCATGGTGAGCGTTAGTGGAATGCCGCGCGCGGCGGCTATGAAGGCTAGGGCGATGCCGGTATTGCCGCTGGTGGGTTCTATCAGTTCTTTGCCGTCGGTCAGCAAGCCGCGTTGCTGGGCGTCGTTAATCATCGCCGCGCCGATGCGGCATTTCACGGAATAGGCTGGATTGCGGCCTTCGATTTTAGCCAGCAAAGTCACCGGCGCGCCGTCGGTAATGCGGTTTAGCCGGACTAATGGGGTTTTGCCTATTGATTGCGAGTTATCTGGATACCAATGCGTCATGACGGTATTACTCCCTGTCGGATTTCTGCGGGCCAAAAAAAAAGCCAGCAGCCTGCTTATCAATTCAGGCGTACTGGCTTCCGGTGGTCCGGTCAGCGATTTTTTTTAAAGTACTTGGTTTAAACGAAGGCTGTCAATACAGGTTCGATTGGTTCGGTTATCTGTAATGCCTATTTGAGATATATAAATCTAAAAATATGATTTACCTCGGTGCAAGGAGCTTGCGGCGGTGGTTGGGCGGTTTGTAAGTCTTTGTTTTTGCGTGAAGGATCGCAAAGTCGAAATTTTTACGGCGGTTCTTATGATAAATATCGAAATCAAAACCGAAATTCGTGCCGGATTTTAATATTCATGCTCCTTGGC
Source organism: Methylomonas sp. Kb3 (assembly GCF_002834115.1). Classification (NCBI taxonomy): domain Bacteria; kingdom Pseudomonadati; phylum Pseudomonadota; class Gammaproteobacteria; order Methylococcales; family Methylococcaceae; genus Methylomonas; species Methylomonas sp. Kb3. The sequence goes on from NZ_PIZT01000010.1 coordinate 65,885, forward strand.
GGCTTTGGCAAGCAGCTCGTTAATGAAATATTGCAAATAAGTGGGTAGATATAATTGCTTCAAATAGGCGATTTTCGTCACCGAACGCGGGATCAGGTGCGATAAATCCCTGGCGACCAAATCATTGTCGTTGCGCGCTTCGTAAGACGTACCGGCGATAATCCCCACGCCTAAACCCAATCTGACATAGGTTTTGATAATGTCGGAATCGGCGGCGGACAGCGTTATGTCCAGTTCCTTGCCGGCGTTCTTAAAGGCTTTTTCGATGGTCGAACGGCCGGTATAGCCTTGCGAGTAAGTCAAAATCGGAAATGCGGCCAGCCGGCCCAAGGTCACATCGCCTTGCGCCAAGGGGTGATGGCGCGGCACTACGGCGATGTGTTGCCATTCGTAGCAGGATTTGACGACCAGTTTCTCGTCCTCGTCCAGCTTTTCGGTGCAGATGGCAATATCGGCCCGATGCTGATGGAGCTGCTCTATTAATTCTTGTGGCGAGGATTGCACCATGTAAATGGTGATGCCCGGATATTTCTCCCGGAATTTTTGCACCGGTTCCGGCAGCAAGTATTTTGCTTGAGTATGGGTGGTGGCGATATGCAAGGCGCCGTTGCGATTCTCCCGAAAGTCGTCGGCTATCGACAAGATGTTCTTTTTGGCTTGATTGATTCTGTCTACCTGCTCCATGACCTGCTCGCCCAGCGGTGTCAAACCCAGCAGTTTTTTGCCGTGGCGTTCGTAGAGCGGCGAGCCCAATTCCTCCTCCAATAATTGTAACTGTCGGCTGGCGGCCGACTGCACCACATGCATGATTTCCGCGGCTTTGGATTGGTTGAACTGGGTGTCTTTGAGGACGCGCAATAATTCAAGCTGATTTAGATTCATATCGGTCTTTCCATGGGGTGATTTGAGCGATGGGCAACAATCGCGAACCGGGTCAAATGCCGGTACCGGGCTATGTTTGGCATAGCCCGAACTATGAGGGGTGCTGTCAATTAAACCAATGCGCTTGTTTGATATGCACCGCCACGCGGTCGCCCTTGTTTAAATTCAGTTGTTTGAAGCGTTCGTTGGGCATCTCCGCAAACAGCGTCGCACCGGAACCGTTATGTTGCGGATTGAACAGTTCGATGCGTATCGTCGCGCCCAGATGTTGCCAGTCCTTCAAGGTTACCGGCGAGCCGGAGGCTTCTTCGGCTTTGACGATGTCGATATGATGCGGGCGGACGTGCGCGAAGATGCCTTGCGGTTTTTCCGCCAGAATCCCTGCACGTTGCAGCCAGTTGCTTTCGGTTTCCGATAGATCGAAGACGTTGGTTTGCCCGATGAATTTAGAGACAAAGGCATTGGCCGGGTGATCGTAAATATCCGCCGGGGCGCCTTGTTGCTCGATACGGCCTTGATTCAATACGACGACTTGGCTGGCCACTTCCATGGCTTCTTCCTGATCGTGGGTCACAAAAATACTGGTGACATGGAGTTCCTGATGCAGATTGCGCAGCCATTGCCGCAGATCTTTGCGCACGCTGGCATCCAATGCACCGAACGGTTCGTCCAGTAACAATACGCTGGGCTCTACCGCCAGGGCTCTAGCTAAAGCTATCCGCTGCCGTTGGCCACCTGACAATTGATCCGGGAAGCGGTCGGCCAGCCAATCCAGTTGTACCAACTCCAACAAAGAATGCACTTTTTTGCTGATAAAGGCTTCGGTAGGCCGTTCCTTGCGTGGCTTGACCCGCAAACCGAAGGCGATGTTGTCGAACACCGTCATATGCCGGAACAAGGCGTAATGTTGAAACACAAAACCAATCCCGCGCCGGCTGACATGTTGCTCGGTCTTATCTTCGCCGCTGAGCAGTACCCGGCCGAAATCCGGGGTTTCCAGGCCGGCGATGATCCGTAACAAGGTGGTTTTGCCGCAGCCGGATGGGCCCAGCAAGGCCACCAGCTCGCCTTCCGGAATTTCCAGGTTGACGTCGTATAAGGCGGCAAATTTGCCGAAGTTTTTGCTGATGTTGTTTAGCAGAATACTCATGTTTTTATCTCAATACCGGATGTTAAACGCCTCAGAATGTCGGCGTATTTTCGTCTTTAGGCTCTGGCCTGCTTCCATTCCAAAACGCTTTTCAAAACCAGCGTAACGATGGCCAGGCAGGCTAATATCGAGGCGCTGGAAAATGCGCCGATCACGTCGTAATCGTTGTAACTGACTTCCACATGCAAGGGCAGGGTGTTGGTCACGCCGCGAATATGGCCGGATACCACGGATACCGCGCCGAATTCGCCCATCGCCCTGGCATTGCAAAGCAACACGCCGTACAGCAAGGCCCATTTGATATTGGGTAAAGTCACTTTAAAGAATGTCTGCCAGCCGCTGGCACCCAGCGATAGCGCTGCTTCTTCTTCCTCGTTGCCCATTTCCTGCATCAGCGGAATCAGTTCGCGCGCCACAAAAGGAAAGGTGATAAAGATGGTTGCCAGCACGATGCCGGGCACCGCGAATATCACTTTAATGTCATGCTCGGAAAACCAATGTCCGAACCAGCCTTGGGCGCCGAACATCAGCACAAAAATCAGTCCCGAAATAACCGGCGATACCGAGAACGGCAAATCGATCAAGGTGGTCAATAAGCTTTTGCCCCAAAACTCGAAACGGGTGATGGCCCAGGCTGCGGCGACGCCGAATACGGTATTCAGCGGCACGGTGATCAATGCCACCAGCAAGGTCAGCTGCATCGCGGCGATGGCATCCGGTTGCGCCAGCGCTGTCCAATAGGCTTGCCAACCTTTGGAGAACGCCTGATACAACACCAAACCCAGCGGGACGCACAGAAACAACACAATAAAACCTACCGCGATGCCGACCAGGCCCCAGCGCACCCAAAATGGATCGTGCAGTGCTTTGAAGTGTGCTTGGCCAGTGGCGTCGCTAATCACATGAACATTGGCGTGCATGATGCCTCCTAAATTTGCCCGGAGCGGCGGCGCGCCCAGAGCTGCAATAAATTAACGATCAGTAGCAACAAAAACGACACCAGCAGCATCGTCAGTGCAATCGCCGTCGCGCCGGCATATTGGTACTGTTCCAGTTTGGTGATGATCAATAGCGGGACGATTTCCGAGACATAAGGCAGATTGCCGGCGATAAAGATTACCGAACCGTACTCACCCACCCCACGGGCAAACGCCAGCGACACGCCGGTCAACAGTGCCGGAAAAATGTTGGGAAAGATCACTTGGGCAAACACTTGCAAGCGAGTAGCACCCAGACTGGATGCGGCTTCTTCCATTGTGGTATCAAATTCTTGCAATACCGGCTCGATGGTCCGCACCACAAAAGGAATGCCGATAAAAATCAATGCCACCACTATGCCCAGCGGCTTGTAAGCCACTTGCACACCCAATGAACTCATCAACCATTTACCCAGCATGCCGCTGGGCTGAAAGATGGTCGCCAGGATGACGCCGGCCACCGCCGTCGGTAAGGCAAACGGTAGATCAATTAAAGCGTCCAAAAAACGCTTGCCGGGAAAGGGGTAACGCACCAATACCCAGGCGATGACAAATCCGAACACGCCCGCGACCAAGGCGGCAATCAGCGACGTACCGAAGCTGACCCGAAACGACGATACCACTCGATTATTGCTAATGATGTCTAGATACTCGCCCCAACCTAGTTGCAAGCTCTTAAATACCAGGGTGCTCAAGGGGATCAGTACCACCAGTCCGAGATAGAACAAGGTATAGGCCAGTGCCGGTCGAAAGCCCGGCATGATATTGCTTTGGGTCATGGTGTTTCTCTGGAAACAGTCAGTAGGTGCTGACAGGATAGAGAAACTTAAATGCCAACGGAAATGATATAAATTGAATTGATAATCTTTTATTTAGATAACAAGCGGGCGAATTTTGGCTATTGCGGCCAGGATGGGAGGGTAAATATTCGCCATGTCATATATCCAATTAACAGATATATATTTCTGTTTATATCGTTTTCAATCGCTTTGCGGTTTTTTTACCATTTGTCACACGGTCATTGGCGCTAATGCTGCCAAGACAAGGATTCATCAAACCACGATAACCCACCATACCTCAGGAGGCTATATGGCGATTGAACTTAACGGCCATGCATTGAAGCAAGGCGATAACAAGGAGATTGCATTGCAAATTGCGACGATTGTGCAGGATATTCGGTTTGGCTCGGTTGAAGTCGTGATTCACGACGGCCGCATCGTCCAGATCGACAAGCGCGAACGTTTTCGGCTGGGCCAGCAAAAAGATTCTGCATTAGCGGGTTCCAACTAGACTAAGGCTAACGCCGCTAAATAGTTGTTCGCTTGTTGCCACTCAGCCAAAGGACGGCGAGATGAGCAGAATCTTTTTGTGTACCGGTCATTAACTACTCTAAACCCACAGTTACCCACATGAAACGACCTTTAATTTATACAGTACGGGCAGCAGGTGCACTTGGCTTGTTGCTGGCTTGGCCGGTCCTGGTCAACGCCGAAGATTATTATGTCCCGACCAAAGGCTATCGCGTCGAACCTGCGCCAACCGATCCGCCTTTGTACGTGCGCAATATGAGTAAAACCCAGTTCGAGCAATTTCGCGATGTGAAATGGCTGGATGTTGGGCTGGATTTTCGGACCCGCTACGAATACCGCGAAAACGACTTTAGGCCGCAACGCTCGGGCACCTCAGAGTGGCGGCCCGATGCCGATAACCTGTGGCTGCTCAGGACCCGCGCCTACGTCGGCATCAAAGAAATCCTCGATCCGTTACGCTTTGCGGTCGAAATGGAGGATGCGCGCAGTTATAACGGTTTGTACCCGAAAACCGATGCCGATGTGAACGAGTTTGAGATGATCCAGGGCTATGGTGAGTTGTATTTCGCCAATGCCTTAGGCCATAACCGGCCCCTCAGTATTCGTGCCGGCCGTATGCACTTGGAATTGCTGGATAGGCGTTTGATTGGTAACAACGAGTTCCGTAACACCACCAACAACTTTGAAGGTTACCGAGTACACTTCGGCAAGAAGCAGAATGACTGGGATTTGGATACTTTTGCCTTGCAACCGGTGGAGCGCTACAAATACGAATTCGACCAACCGGATGAAGACACCTGGATCTACGGCGCCGTACTCAGCCTGAAACAATGGTCCGAGTTTGTCACCATCCAGCCTTATTTCCTGGGTCGCAAAACCGACGGTGATCCCGCCAACCGGGTGGCAGCCAATCGTAAGGCCAGTATGGATATTTATGCGCCGGGTCTTAGGGCTTACGGCTTTTTCGGCGGCGGCTTTGATTTCGATGCCGACATCAACAAGCAATTCGGACGCTTCGGTTCCTTGTCCGGGACGCGGGAGACCTTACGCCAGCACGACGCCTTGGCCTACTCTTTGGAATTGGGTTACAGCTTCGACCACGATTGGAAACCCCGCGCCAGTCTCTATTACGGCTACGGCACGGGCGATAAAAACGCCGGCGACAATATCAACCAACGCTTTGATGCCTTCTACGGCTTTAACCAACCCTGGTCGCGGAATGATTATTTCTCCTGGGACAATATCATCGCGCCGAAGGCCAGACTGGAGTTTTCACCTTACAAAGACGTGCGTATCGATACCGGCTACAACGCTTACTGGGAGGAAAGTGCAGCCGGTGGCTGGAACCGGGCCGGTTTGCGCGACACCACGGGCCGCAGCGGGACTTTCCTGGGACACGAATTTGATATTCGCCTGCGCCATAAACTGAATGCCTATGTGGATTGGAGCATGAGCTATGCACGATTTACCCCTGGCGACTTCACCGAAGCCAGAGCCGTAGGCGTATCGCAAGGCGGGCAGGGCTCTTATACCAGCGAGCCGAGCAATTTCTTCTACTTCGAAGTATCTTTAAACGCCTTTGGCGATGGTAAGCCTACCTACAAATAAACACTCCCGCCGGCGCGGGTGCGACGACATTTAAGAACCCGGCCAATAAGTAGCCGGGCTATTTAAATTAGAAATCCCCCAGGCAGTCGCTATACTCTCAGCACGAGGAGGGTTTATGCGTGAAGCAATGGCGCCTGCATGGCTGAGATGGATAGCTGCTGCCGGGCTTTATATCGTAACGGCCAGATTGGCTTTGTTGTATTTCGCGCCCAATGGCAGTGCCAGTGTGTTTTTTATTGCCAGCGGGCTGGCATTGGCGGCCATTTTGCAGGGCGGCCGCCACTATGTCTGGGCAATATTCATCGGGGCCTTGGCGCTTAATCTGTGGCAAGGCAAAGCATTATTGAGCGCGACCAGCATATCAATCGGTAGCACCTTCGGCGCCTGGTCCGGCGCTTGGTTGCTGCAGCGCATCCGCGGCTTCGACCGTTCTCTGAAAACGCTGCGCGATTATCTGGTGCTGATAAGTGTAGGCGGCGTTGTCGCTTGTTCGTTGACTGCGGCAATCGGCACGTTGACTTTGTTTGTTGGCGGATTTATCGGCGAGGAGACGGTGCTTTCCTCGCTGTTACATTGGTGGATGGGCGATACGCTGGGCGTGATATTGGTTACGCCGCTGATTTTGGTCTGGACTAATAGTGCCTGCAAGCTGCAGGGGGCTAAAGCGTTCAGCGAAGCCATGATGATTATTGCGCTGAACTTTTTGGTGGGGCAGTTGGTGTTTCTCGACTGGTTTCACGACAGCCTCGGCGCTTACGCGAAAAGTTACTGGATATTTCTATTTGTCAGTTGGGCGGCTGTTCGGCTTGGCAGCCGCGCTACCACGCTGATTTTGGTCGTTACCGCCATACAGGCCATGTTCGGCTTGGTTTGGCGACGTTCCGGCCTGACCGATCCCAGCTTGGGCGATAATCACGAAATCAACTATTGGTTTTTCATGGTGGTGCTATCGGTAGTGGGCATGGCGCTGGCCTGCTATTTTTCCGAGCGGCAAAGGGCCTTGGAAACCTTGGCCGAAAAAGAAGATTTGCTACGCACCTTGTTAAAGGCCATGCCCGACAAAATATGGCTGAAAGATCCCGACGGCGTCTACCTGCTGTGTAACCCGAGCTTCGAACCCCTGTACGGCAAGCCTGAACAGCTTATCGTCGGCAAGACCGATTACGATTTTGTCAGCCGCGAACAAGCCGATAAATACCGCGAACAGGATGCTAAAGCCATGGCCGCCGGCGAGCCTATCCGCAATCAGGACTGGATAAGCTATGCCGACGGCAAGCATAAGGCGCTCTACGAAACCATTAAAACCCCGGTTAATTCCTGCGACGGCAAATTGATCGGCGTGCTGGGCATGGCCCGAGACATTAGCCAACTGCATGCAACGCAGCTCGCCTTAAACGAGCGCATCAAGGAACAAAAATGTCTGCACGCGGTTTTTCGCGCCACCGAGGATTTAGAAAAGCCTTTGCCGGAGGTGCTACAGCGCGTTGTTGACTTATTACCTGCCGGCTGGCTTTGTCCCGAAGCAACCGCTGCCCGCATGGAATGGGACGGCCAAAGCTATTTCAGCGGCGATTTCAAAAATTCCAGCAGCTTACTGACCGTACCCATTCAAATCGATGGTATAGCGTCCGGCAGTATCTCGATCGCTAATCTGCAACCGCAGCCCGAGCATCCGGACGATCAGTTTTTAGGCGAAGAACGACTCTTGCTCGATGCCGTGGCGGAACGGGTGAGTAGCTTTATAAAACGCCGGATCATCGAGGAAAAAGCCAGAAATCGCGAGCGGATTTTCAGCGCCATCGTCTCGCAGGCCACCGATGCGATTACGCTAATTGATGCCGAAACTTTCGAGTTCATCGAATTCAATGACGCCGCCTGCCAACACTTGGGGTATAGCCGCGAGGAATTCGCTGGCTTGCGCCTGCCGGATATTCAGGGCGAATTCGACGCTGCCCAGGTTCGCCAGATAGCGGATGATTTCATGCAAGCCGGCGGTGCACAATTCGATACCTTGCGCCGTCACAAGAACGGTACATTGTTGAATGTCCATGTCAGCATCAAAGTGATTGAAATCAGAGGCCGTAATTATTTGTCCCTGATTTGGTCGGACATTACGGAACGCAAGCAGATCGAGCAACAATTCCGCCACCTTTTTGATCACAACCCGGCGCCGATGTTGGTCTACGAGCGCGGCACGCTGGCCATGGTCGCGGTGAATGATGCGTTTATCCAGTTATATGGCTACAGCCAAACTGAAATCGTCGCACTCAAACTCACCGATCTGTTCCCGGAACAACAGCGACAAGCCATTGCAAGCTTGGCGGCCAGTCTGCGCGGTTTTGCCTATATCGGCGAGTGGCAGCATCTTCTTAAAGACGGCCGGGTAATCGACATCATCGTTCGCTCGCACGACATCCATTTTTCCGAGCGTGACTGTCGGGTAGCGGTGATTACCGACATTACCGAACTGAAACAGGCGGAAGCGGAACTGCGCAAACTGTGGCTTGCGGTGGAGCAAAGCCCCAACAGCATCGTCATCACCAATCTGCAAGCGGAAATCGAGTACGTCAATCAGCACTTTACGGCGGTCACCGGCTATAGCCGCGAAGAAGCCATCCGCCAAAATCCGCGGATCCTGCAATCCGGGCACACCGGTCAGGCCACTTATGACGAGATGTGGCATACCCTGACCCAAGGTAAAAGCTGGTCCGGCGAATTGATTAACCGCCGTAAGGACGGCAGCGAATACGTCGAATGGGCGCAGATCACGCCGGTAAGGCAAGCGGACGGTGCCGTCACTCACTATCTGGCCATTAAGGAAGACATTACCGAGAAAAAACGGGTGGAGAGCGAACTGGATTCTTATCGCCACCATCTGGAAGAGCTGGTGGCGGCGCGCACCGTAGAACTGGAACAAGCCCGGCAGGCTGCGGAAGCCGCTACGCTGGCGAAGAGCCAGTTTCTGGCCAATATGAGCCACGAAATCCGCACGCCGATGAATGCGATTCTGGGTATGTTGTATCTGGCGCTGAAGCAGGATTTACCCTCAACCTTGCACAACCATTTGACCAAGGCGCAGAGCGCCGCGCATTCGCTGTTGGGGATCATCAACGATATTCTGGACTTCTCTAAAATCGAAGCCGGTAAGCTGGAGTTTGAGTCTACCGAGTTTGCGCTGGACAGAGTGCTGGAGCAACTCACCGATGCTATCGGCCTACAGGCTGAGCAAAAAGGCGTGGAGTTTTTAATTCGCTACGATGTGAATATCCCCGCCACCTTAAGAGGCGATCCGCTACGCTTAAAACAGGTGCTGCTCAACCTGTGCGGCAATGCCATCAAATTCACCGAACGCGGGGAAGTGGAATTGGCGTTCCGGATGCTCAGCAAAAAGGCTGACGCGGTGATTTTGCAGATTTCGGTTCGCGATACCGGCATCGGCATGGATCGTGAGTTGCAAGGACGTTTATTTCAGAAATTTACCCAGGCCGATCAGTCCACTACCCGGAAGTTTGGCGGCACCGGCTTGGGATTGGCAATTAGCAAACACCTGGTGGAACTGATGGGCGGCAGGATCTGGCTGGAAGATTCGCAACCCGGCCAGGGCACGACTATTTGTTGCACGGTGCAACTGCAGATTGCCCAACAGGCCGAGGCGCGTCGCCGGGAATTGCTGGATCAGACCGGATCGTTACTGAAAGGCATCCGGGTGCTGGTGGTGGAGGACAACGACATTTCCCGAGAAATACTCGCGGAAATGTTGCGATTTTTTCAGTTGGACGTCAGCGTGGCCGGGGATGGCGCCACTGCGATTCGTTTACTGGAAACCGCCGCCGAGCATCCCTTCGATCTGGTGTTGATGGACTGGCGGATGCCCGGCATGAATGGCGACGAAGCCACTAGGCGGATTCATGCCGATGCGGCCATTGTGCTGCAACCTAAGGTGATCATGATCACGGCATACGGCCGCGAAGACGTGATGTCGCTGGCTCACCAAGCCGGAGTAGACGGTTTTCTGATCAAGCCGGTTTCGCCGTCGTCGCTGTTGGATAGTATGCTGTCGGCATTGGGGCGGGGCGACGTCCTCGAAAGGCAGGAATCGCAGTATGCCGCCGCTCAGGCGCCGCCGAATTTGCTTGGCCGCCACGTTTTATTGGTAGAAGATAACGCCATCAATCGCGAATTTGCTGTCGAATTGTTGCGCAGTATGAATATCGCGGCGGATGAGGCGGTGAACGGGGAAGAAGCGTTGGCGATGGTGCAGCGGTATCAGTACGATTGCATATTGATGGACATCCAGATGCCGGTGATGGACGGTCTGGAGGCCACGCGGCGGATTCGCGCTTTGGCCGGGCAAGCGGGGGGAGAACGCTTCGCCAGTTTGCCGATTATCGCCATGACCGCGTTGGCAATGGCCCGCGATGCCGAAGAAAGCCGGGCGGCCGGCATGAACGACCACATTACTAAACCGGTGGAACCGCAAAGCTTGTTTTCCTGTTTGGCAAAATGGCTGCCTGCCGCTTCTAGCGATACGCAGGCCGAGACCTATGCGGTCAATGAAGCGCCGGCACGGGTGGTTTGTTCTCCCGAGTTATTGGGCCTGCAAAGTTTGCAAGTCAGCGAGGGTATTCGCCGCATCGGCGGAAAGGAAGCGGCTTACCGTAAACAACTCAGACGGTTTCGCGAACATTACGCCAACGCAGTAGACGAATTACAGCGTATATTGCAAACCGATAATCTCACGGCCGCTGAAAATTATTGTCATTCCTTGAAAGGCGTAGCCGGCAATATCGGCGCCAATGCATTTTACGAGTGCATTGCCGGCATTGATGCCGGGCTTAAACAACAGCAACGGCCTGCCGCGGAACACATTGAGCAGCTGCGCGACTTATTGCAACAAGTGATGACCGACATCGATAGTCTTACCCCGCCGCCGACGCCGGCCGCATTGCCGGCACAACCGCTATCGGTCGAGGCCATAAGCGCTAAAATTACCCGCTTAATGGCTGTGTTGGAAAGCGATTTAGGCGCAGCCGAAGCGTTAATCGGCGATTTACGCAAGGGTACGGCCGGAAGCGAGTTCGAAGCCGATTTCGAGGCGATTGCCGCCGAGGTCGATGCGTTTAACATAGATCAAGCCATCGCTATGTTGGTGGCGGTGCAACAACGCCTGCTGGCTGGGCCATCATTAGAGCAGCGAGATTAACATGTCCCAGACGAATAACAGCAAACCGAGTATTTTGATCGTCGATGACGTCAACGAAAATCTGCATGCTTTATTGAGCATTCTGCGCGAAGACTACGCCATTCTCGCCGCGACCAACGGCGAAAAAGCCCTGGAACTGGCGGTGCGCGCCCCAGGTCCGGACCTAGTATTGCTCGACATCAAAATGCCGGGCATGGACGGTTACGAAGTGTTGCGGCGGCTGAAGACCGATCCTATGACGGCCGATATTCCGGTCATCTTCGTCACGGCCCTGTCGGAATCGGCCGACGAGGCCGCCGGCCTTAAATTGGGTGCCGCCGATTACATCACCAAACCGATCAATCCCGATCTACTGAAACAGCGGATACTGACGCAACTGGAATTGCGCCAATATCGCCGCAAGCCACTAATTTCCTTGAACGAACAGATGTTGATCAGAGCGGAGCGGCCGGCACTGCTGCTGGTTGACGATATGCCGGAGAATATCCATGAATTGGCCGAGGCGCTGAAGGAGGAATACCGCATCCTGGTAGCCAACAACGGCCGCAAGGCGGTGGAAATAGTGTTGGGCTCCCATCCGCCCGACGTGGTGCTGCTGGACATCCTGATGCCGGAAATGGACGGGTATGAAGTGTGCCGGCGTATCAAGGCCACAGCCGTAGGCACCCGGATTCCGGTGTTATTCGTCAGCGTGGTGGACAAAACGGTGGACAAAGTGCGCGGCTTCTCGATTGGTGCCGCCGACTACATCACCAAGCCCTTTGACATCGACGAAGTGCGGGCGCGGATACGCACGCATTTGGAACTTAGCCGCTTGAATCATCATTTCGAGCAGTTGATTGAGCTGCACACCGCCGAGTTACAACACTTGGATTCCATCGTCTGCCGGTCTCCGGTGGTCGCGATAACCTGGCGCAACGCCGAGGATTGGCCGGTGAGTTACGTCAGTGCCAATATCGCGGATTGGGGTTATCGTCCGGAGGATTTGCGCTTGGGCAAAGTGAAGTATCTGGATTTGCTTCCGCCCGAAGACCGGTTTCGGGTCGAAGCCGAAGTCGCTCAACACATTGCCCATGGTCCGGACGAATATCATCAGGAATACCGCTTATTGCACGGCGACGGCCATTGGATATGGATTGATGAATTTACCCGGCTAAGCCGCAACGAGCAGGGCGAAGTGGAATCCTTCGACGGTTTGCTGAATAACATCACCGCCCGCGTCGAAGCCGAGCTGGCTTTGCGGGAGCGGGAGCATCAATTACGGGTGATGGGCGATAATCTGCCGGACGGCTATGTGTATCGTTACCGAATCTGGCAGGACGGGCGGACCGCTCTGCAATACATTAGCGCCGGGGTGGAGAAACTGCACGGGCTGAAGCCCGCGCAACTGATCGAAGACATCAATCCGTTCTTTGCGCAAATGGCGCCTGAGTCGCTTCAGCAATACCGGGAAGAGGAAGCCGAATGTCTCAGGGAATTAAAAGTCTATAAAGGCAGCGTGTTATTCAATCCGCCAAGCGGCCGCCAGTGCTGGATTGCATTTCGGTCCAGCCCAAAACGGCAAGCCGATGGCAGCGTGGTTTGGGATGGTGTGGGCGTTGATGTCACTCAGCGTATAGAGAACGAACAAAAGCTGATTTTACAGGCCCGGCGTGCGCAAGCTTTGTTGGAACTGCCAAAGGCGTCGGAAGACTTGAACGAGGCGGAATTCATCCGGCGCGGCATGCTTCTGGCGGAAGAGCTAACTGCCAGCCAAATGGCTTTTGTATACTTTATCAATCCTGACGAAGACTGTATGGAACCGGTGGCCGAGTCTCGAGCGCGGCAGGAACCACGTGGGAAAACCGTCGCGGACAGCCGTATTCTTCTCAGCCAAGCCGGTATCTTGGGTGAGTCCGTCAAAAACCGCCAACCGGCGGTTTTCAATAATATACCGGTCCATCTCCCTAAAGAGTTTGTCGTAACCGCCAATACAGAAGCCTTTCCCCGGCTTCCTGCTGCTGGTTTTTCCGATGCGCAGCCTGAATTGCGTCGGCTGATTTCCGTGCCGGTGATCGAGAATGGCAAAGTGGTGATGCTAACCGGTGTGGCGAACAAAGCGACCGACTATACCGAGCTGGATGTCGAAACCGTTCAGCTCATCTCGAACGCCCTGTGGCGCATCGTGCAACGCCAGCGCGTCGAGAAAAAAGCCGCCCGTTTCAGCCAGGTGTTGGCGCGATCCACCAATGAAATCCATATTTTCGATAGCCAGACCCTGCGGTTTATTGATGTGAACCAGGGTGGGCGGGACAATCTGGGTTATTCAACACAAGAGCTTGAACGGATGACGCCGTTGGATATTAACCCTGAGCTAAATGAGGAGGCCTTTGAACAGCTGTGCGCGCCTTTGCGGGCGGGTAGCAAGAGCCGCTGCGATTTCTCAACGATACACCGGCGTAAAGACGGTAGCGAGTATCCGGTTGAAGTTCATCTGGAATTAATCGATGACCAGCCCCCGTTATTTGTGGCCATCATTAACGATATGACGGAAACTCGGCAAATGCAGGAGCGCATCGTGCAATTATCGCGGTACGATCCGGTTACCGGTTTGCCGAATCAATTTTTCTTCGAAGACTTGCTGGCCGCCGCCATCGCGCAAGCCGAGCATCAGCAGCACGATATTGCCGTATTGCGTTTGGATATTGAAAATTTCCATACGATTGATGACACCTACGGTTACGAAATCGGCGATCAAACGCTGAAAATCATTGCCAACCGCTTGGTCAAGGCCGCCGGCAGCGAGGGCCTTGTCACCCGGATGGCCAAGGACAATTTTAATATTGCCTGTTCGGATATCGATAGCCCATCGGCAGCCGAACAATTTGCTGAAGCCCTGCGGGCGGCTGTGACGGAATCGGTGGTGCTGGCCCAGCATGAAATTCATCTGGAAGCCAAGATCGGTATCAGTTTTTATCCCTCAGATGCGAAAACAGCCAGCGAGTTGGTGCAGCGCGCCGGGATTGCTTTAAATCACGCCAAAGCCGACAAGGTGTCCAGTTTTCGTTTCTTCAAGCAAGACATGAATGAGCGGTTACTGGCCAGAATCGCACTAACCAACGACATGCGCCACGCTATCGAGCGTGAACAATTTGAGCTTTATTACCAGCCTCAAGTCGATCTTGCCAGCGGAAAAATCATTGGTTTGGAAGCCTTGGTACGCTGGAATCATCCCGTGCAAGGTTTTATGCCGCCGAATAAATTTATCCCTTTGGCGGAAGAGTCCGGCTTGATCGTGCCTTTGGGGGATTGGATTCTCAAACGCGCCGTATCGCAAGCCAAGGAATGGCGGGATGCCGGGCTAATCCCTGAAGGCTTTACCGTTGCTGTGAACGTCTCTGCCATACAAATGCAGGCGGGTGGCTTGGTCGATTTGCTAAAGCAGTTATTTGCTGATACCGATTTGCCGGCCCGTTATATTGAATTGGAACTCACCGAAAGTTTGTTGATGACGAATGTAAGCGAGACCCTGACGCTGCTGAAACAGCTGAAGGACCTGAGCATTCAGCTGTCGATTGACGATTTCGGCACCGGCTATTCGTCGCTTTCCTACCTCAAACAATTTTCGGTGGACAAGCTCAAGATAGACAAAAGCTTTATCGACAATGTGGTCACCGACTCGAACGATGCGGTGATTGTGCAAGCCACTATCGCCATGGCGCACAGCTTGGGCCTAGCCGTCATCGCAGAAGGAGTGGAAAGCCAGGGGCAAACCAGTTACCTGAGAAGGCTGCGCTGCGATCAGATACAGGGTTATTATTTCAGTCGGCCGTTGCCCGGCGCTGAGATTCGGCAGTTGTTGCAGGCCGGAACCCTACTGCGTTTACCTTCGGATGAACAAAAACCGCAAGTGCTTATCGTGGATGACGAACCGTATATCATGTCGGCGCTGAAGCGCTGCTTGTGGCGGGACGATTATGAAATTTTGACGGCCGGCAGTGGCCAAGAAGCACTGGAGTTGTTGGCCAATCATCCGGTTATGGTGATTATCTGCGATCAACGTATGCCGGAAATGACCGGTACGGAGTTTTTGTCGCGCGTTAAAATCATGCACCCGCGAACGGTGCGAATGATTATTTCCGGCTATGCCGATTTAAACACTATCACTGAGGCCGTTAACAAAGGCGAAATATACAAATTCCACAAAAAGCCTTGGGACGACGATGAATTACGCAACGACGTTCGGGAAGGCATCGCGCGTTATTACGCCTCTGAAAACATCCGGTCATTGTAGAGGCTTGCAATCGGCGATTTTGTGTCATCCGGCAAAGGGAAATACGAGATCTTTGCTGGTCAAGATGTTGTTTAAAACAAGGCCTTTCGCAAACCGGCCAAAACGCCAATAAGTAAGCTTAATTAGAATTTTGCGCACCAAGTTGGATCTGATTTTATTTTTGCTTGCACCACAAAAACGCAAAACGCTGGATTTTGCAGGCGGTGTGATTTTATATATTATTGATTTATATATAAATTTATGTATGGCATACAGCTTGCTGTATAGAGCTACAACACGTGAGGCGCGATCATAAAAGCGCCTTAACAAAATGGTGACTAGGGTTCCGGTTCGATTTCGAGCGTCAGCGACCGAGAGTTGCCGGCTTCTTTCGGGGAGCTACACGGCGGGATAAAAGCCCGGGAGGTCAGACGGTTTTATAAACCGGTCCGCCTCTACGTGTAGCTTTTCAACCCGACTGGAGCTACTCATGACATCTACTTCCTCCCACTGCCTGTCCCGATTAATTGCGCTTGTCCTTGCTGGGGCATTGTTTTGCTTGTCTAAACCGGCTGCCGCCGAGGTAAAGGTCGGTGTCAGCGATTGGCCCGGCTGGGTGGCCTGGTACGTCGCCGAACACAACGGCTACTTCAAAAAGTACGGCGCCAAGGTCAAACTGGTCTGGTTTGCTAATTACACCGATTCCATCTCGGCCCTGTCCGCCGGCCAACTCGACGCCAACTGCCAGACCTGGTCCGACACCATGGCGCCGCTCAGCAAAAACATACCGGTCAAAGCCATCCTGGTTAACGACAACTCCGACGGCAACGACGCTTTGATGGTCAACCCGGCCATCAAAAGCTTCGCCGATCTGAAAGGCAAAACCATCGCCCTCGAACAATATTCCATTTCCCACTTCGTGCTCGCCACCGCCTTGAGCAAAAACGGCCTGAGTTTCGACGACATCAAAACGGTAAACCTGTCGGCCGGCGACGCGGCCGCGGCGTTTCTGAGCGGTCGGGTCGATGCGACCGTGGTGTGGAATCCCTGGGTCAATAATATCCAGACCAGCGGCAAGGGAGCGGCGCTGTTCACATCCAAAGATATGCCCGGCCTGATTCCCGATTTGCTGGTGGCTAGAGTCAAAGCCATCGAAACCCACCGCGCCGAGCTGGTCGGCATGATCAAGGCTTGGCAGGATACCCAGCGCTTTATCCGCGAGCAGCCCGACCAAGCCGTCACCGTCATGGCTAAAGTGGTCGGCATGAAACCGGACGCCTACAAAGTGTTTCTGCCCGGCACCCGCTTCTTCACATTGGAAGACAACCTGAAAGCCTTGGGACCGGCCAGTGAACCGGCGTCGTTGGCAGCGGTCGGCCCGACCATCGCCGCGTTTTTGAAGGACAACCGCTTGATCGACAGCGTGCCGGATTTGGCGGTCGGCGTCGATGCCTCGTTGGTGGCCGAAGCGCTCGCCGCTCACTAGCTCGGGGTGAAAACGATGACTGGCAATTTAAATCCGCGGCGACCGCTATGGGCGATACGCGGCAGTTTGGAACGGCGCACCCATTGGCTGATTGCCATCAGCGGTTTGCTGTCGGCACTGCTGGCTTGGTGGTGGGCCTCGGCCGGCGGCGCGATAGACCCGGTGTTTTTGCCGACCCCGCCGCTTGTGCTGGACAGCGCCTGGGCATGGCTGCGCGACGGCGATTTGCTCGGCGACGTGGCGATTAGCGTTTACCGGGTCGTGGCCGGGTTTTTATTGTCGGCGGTATTGGCCTTGCCGTTGGGCGTGCTGGTCGGTACCTATGCGCCGGTCAAAGCCCTGTTCGAACCCTTGACCGACTTCATCCGCTACATGCCGGCGGCGGCCTTCATCCCGTTGGTGATGCTGTGGGTGGGCATAGACGAGGGCGCCAAGATCGCGATTATCTTCATCGGTACCTTCTTTCAAATGCTGCTGATGATCGCCGAGGACGTGCGGCGGGTGCCTATGGAGCAAATCGAAGCGGCGCAGACTATGGGCGCCGACCGCGACGAAATCGTGATGCGGGTGATCATGCCCTCGGCCAAACCGGCGATTTTGGATACCTTGCGGGTGACGATGGGCTGGGCCTGGACGTATCTGGTGGTGGCCGAGCTGGTGGCGGCCAACTCCGGTTTGGGTTTTGCGGTGCTGAAGGCGCAACGCTTTTTGCAAACCGACAAAATCTTCGCCGGCATCATTTTGATTGGACTGTTCGGGTTGGCTACCGACCAATGCTTCCGCTGGGCGCATCGCCGCAGCTTCCCTTGGCTGTACCGGAGATAGCGCCGATGACGACTCCCATCATTCAAGTCCGCAACTTGCAAAAACGCTTTGCCGCCAACGGCGCGGACATCGTCGCACTGCAAGATGCCGATCTCGACCTTGCGCCCGGCGAATTCGTCACGCTGGTCGGCGCATCCGGCTGCGGCAAATCGACCTTGCTGCGCATCGTTGGCGGCCTGGAGCCGGCCAGCGGCGGCAGCGTTAGTGTCGATGGCGCGGCAATCGCCGGCCCCGGCATCGACCGGGCCATGGTGTTCCAGCATTACAGCTTGTATCCCTGGCTGAGCGTGACCGACAACATCAAGTTCTGCCGGCAATTGAAAGTGCACCGCGACGTATCGACGCTGAGCGATGTCGAGTCCGCCGAAGGCCGGGCCGACGCCCTGATCCGTTTGATGGGCCTGAGTCACGTCGCCGACGCCTATCCGAATCAACTGTCCGGCGGCATGCAGCAGCGGGTGGCGATTGCCAGGGCCTTGATGGCGCGGCCGCGCATCCTGCTGATGGACGAGCCGTTCGGCGCGCTGGACGCCCAAACCCGCGAGGTCATGCACGATCTGATCCTGCACGTTTCCATCCTGGAAAAAACCACGGTGCTGTTCGTCACCCACGACGTGGAAGAAGCGATTTATCTGGCGCACCGGGTGGTGCTGATGGCGCCGCGGCCGGGACGCATCGCCGCGATCCACACCGTGCCCTTGCCGGACCACCGCGACCAGGACATGAAGCAGACCCCGGACTTCATTGCCTTAAAAAAACAAATTTTGGCCGGCATCCGCGACACGTCCGGCATGCAGACCGACTATGAACTGCTCGAGCGCCTGGGTCAGGTTCCGGCGCCGTAAACCTATTTGGAGACCAACATGACTTTAGCTGCAATCGATCCCGCAGACCTGCTTTGGAGCGAGACCTTGCCGGGCGGTGCTCATACCTCGTTCCGGATGCGGCGCGGCAACCGCCTGCGCCTGACCGACAGCGAAGGCGGCGCCAACTTGTCGGCTTTGTTCGTCAATGACGACGAACGCACCGAACGCTACAACATGGCGGACACGTTAAAAGCGCAACACACGTTTCATCTGACTGAAGGCTTTGTCTGCTATTCCGACATGGGCCGGGTGTTGTGCTCGCTTACCGCCGACACGCTGGGTTGGCACGACACCGTATGCGGCGTGTCCGACGCTGCGCAAGTACTGGCCCAATACGGTCAGGCCAGTTACCAAAGCCATAGAAACGCGATGTACCGCAACGGCCGCGACAGTTTGTTGATCGAACTGGAGAAATGGGGGCTGGGCAAGCGCGACCTGGTCGCCAACGTCAATTTCTTCAGCAAGATCGCGGCCGACGCGGACGGCAATCTGCAATTTCAAGCCGGCCATTCCGTCCCCGGCAGTCAGGTCGAATTGCGCTTCGAAATGAATACGCTGGTGGTGCTGAGCAGTTGCCCGCATCCATTGGACCCCAATCCGGATTACCAGCCCAAGCCGGTGTTATTAGAAGCCTATCGCGGCGCCTTGCCGGACCAAGAAGACAAATGCCGCAATTTCCGCTCGGAAAACGGCCGCGGCTTTAGCAATACCGAACGCTATTTTCTGTAATCACCGATCTAACGAGGACGTAACCATGCCCATCGTCGAGAGCACGCTCGATCCGAGCAACGCCATTTACGATTACACCTTGCCGGCCGGCGAACCCTGGCTGCATACCATCAAACAAGGTCAGACCTTCCGTATTCTAGACCTGGAAGGCAACCAGGCCGTCGATACTCTGTTTTACAGCGCGGCCGACCATGAAGAACGCTACAGCGCCAGCGACACGATACGCCACCAGGGCAATCTGTACCTGAGCGCCGGCACTCAACTGATGTCCGGCGAGGGTAACGTTCTATTGACTATCGTCGCCGACACCTGCGGTCGCCACGATACGCTGGGCGGCGCCTGCGCCGCCGAAAGCAACACGGTGCGCTATGCGCTGGATAAAAAGCACATGCACAGCTGCCGCGACAGCTTTCTATTGGCCGTCGGTCACGCCGACTGCGGCCTGGCCAAGCGCGACATCGCCAGCAATATCAATTTTTTCATGAACGTGCCGGTCACGGCCGACGGCCAATTGACCTTTGCCGACGGCATTTCCGCGCCGGGCAAGTACGTGGAAATGCGGGCCGAGATGGACGTGATCGCGCTGATTTCCAACTGCCCGCAATTGAATAATCCGTGTAACGCCTATAACCCGACGCCGGTGCGCCTGCTGATCTGGGATTGACCCGTAATCCGCGCCGGGACGGCCCGGCGTTGGTAAAGCAAAGCGGGACGGCCCGCCAGAAGAGGATTCATGTTTAACAAGGTATTGATCGCCAACCGCGGCGAAATCGCCTGCCGCATCATTCGGACCTTAAAGGAATTGGGTGTAGCCAGCGTCGCGGTGTATTCCGAAGCCGACGCTCATGCCCGCCACGTCCAGGAAGCCGACGAAGCGGTCTGCGTCGGCGGCGCGGCGGCGGCCGACAGCTATTTGCGCGGCGAGCGGATTTTGGCAGCGGCATTGAGCACCGGCGCCCAGGCCATCCATCCAGGTTACGGCTTCTTGAGCGAGAATGCCGAATTTGCAGAGCAATGCGCGGCGGCCGGCATCGTTTTCATCGGCCCGACCCCGGAACAGTTGCGCCGCTTCGGTTTGAAACATACCGCCCGCGAAATCGCCCAAGCTTGCGGGGTGCCGTTACTGCCCGGCACCGGCCTGTTGGCGGACATAGAGCAGGCTTTGCGGGCGGCCGCCGCTATCGGCTACCCATTAATGCTGAAAAGCACAGCCGGTGGCGGCGGTATCGGCATGCGCCTGTGCCGCAACGACGCCGAACTGCAAGAGGCCTTTGCCGTGGTGCAGCGCTTGAGTGCGGCCAATTTCAAGGACAGCGGCCTGTATCTGGAGAAGTTCATCGAACGCGCCCGCCATATCGAGGTGCAGATTTTCGGCGACGGCGCGGGCCGGGTGATTCATTTGGGCGAGCGCGATTGTTCGGTGCAGCGCCGCAACCAGAAGGTGATCGAGGAAACCCCGGCGCCGGGCCTCAGCGACGCGACCCGAGCGGCACTTTACCGGCATGCCTTGGCACTGGGCGAAGCGGTGGCTTACCGTTCGGCCGGCACCGTCGAATTCGTTTACGACCAGGACAGCGGCGAGTTTTATTTCCTGGAGGTCAACACCCGACTGCAAGTCGAACACGGCGTGACCGAGCAAGTCACCGGCACCGACTTGGTGGCCTGGATGCTGCGGCTGGCGGCCGGCGACAGCACGTTCCTGGATCAGTACCGGCACGCGCCGCGTGGTTGGGCTATGCAGGTCAGGGTTTATGCCGAAGACCCGAATAAGAACTTCCAGCCCTCGGCCGGCTTGTTGACCGATTGCCGTTTTCCGGCCGGCGTCCGGGTCGATCATTGGCTGGAGAACGGCCTGGACGTTACGCCTTATTACGACCCTTTGCTGGCCAAGGTCATCGTCCACGCCGCCGACCGCGAACAGGCGCTGGCGCAAATGGACGAGGCCTTGGCCGACACTCGCTTGGCCGGCATCGAAACCAATCTGGCCTATTTGCGGCAGATCGTCGCCGACGGCGTGTTCCGTAGCGGTCGCCAGATTACCGCTTATTTGGCCGGACTGACTTATCGGCCGCGCACCCTGGACGTGCTGGAAGCCGGCACGCAAAGCATGATCCAGGATTATCCGGGCCGCTTAGGTTATTGGGACGTCGGCGTGCCGCCGTCCGGGCCGATGGATATGCTGGCCTTTCGCTTGGCGAACCGGATTTTGGGCAACCCGGAACACGCGGCTGGCCTGGAAATGGCCATCAACGGCCCCAGCCTGCGCTTCAATTTTGCTACCCGCATCGTCTTAACCGGCGCGGCGATGCAAGCCGAATTGAACGGCCAGGCCGTAACCTATTGGCAGGCGATTGCGGTTGCGGCCGGCGACGTATTGAAACTGGGCGCTATCGCCGGCCAGGGTTGCCGTGCTTATCTGGCGATCCAAGGCGGCTTCGACGTGCCGGAATATCTGGGTAGCCGCGCCACATTTACCTTGGGCCAGTTCGGCGGCCACGGCGGCCGG
This sequence comes from Methylomonas sp. Kb3, assembly GCF_002834115.1. NCBI lineage: Bacteria > Pseudomonadati > Pseudomonadota > Gammaproteobacteria > Methylococcales > Methylococcaceae > Methylomonas > Methylomonas sp. Kb3. Next base: position 87,679 of record NZ_PIZT01000010.1, read on the forward strand.
GTGCTGCGGGTCGGCGACGTGTTGCCGATTGCGGTGGAAACCGCCATGACCGAGGAAGTCGTGCCGAATTCGGCCGCGCTACCGGTTTATTCCGAGCACTGGCACATCGGCGTGCTGTACGGCCCGCACGGCGCGCCGGATTTCTTTACCGACGAAGACATCGCCGAATTTTTCGCGACCGACTGGGAGGTGCATTACAACTCTAACCGCACCGGCATCCGTCTGATCGGCCCGAAACCGCGCTGGGCCCGTAGCGACGGCGGCGAAGCCGGTTTGCATCCGTCCAACATTCATGACAACGCCTACGCCATCGGCGCGGTGGATTTTACCGGCGACATGCCGGTGATACTCGGTCCGGACGGTCCGAGTCTGGGCGGCTTCGTCTGCCCTGCCACCGTGGTCGCGGCCGAACTGTGGAAACTGGGCCAATTAAAGCCCGGCAATACAGTGCGATTTATCCGCCTGACCCGCGAACAGGCGGCGAAGCTGGATGCCGAGCTCGAACGGGTCCTAGCCCATCCTGCCGCTGCGGCCTTGCCCCAATTGCCGGCGGAAACGGTTACCCTGGAAAGCTGCATCCTCGCTCAACTGCCGGCCAATATCGAGCAGGTTGCAGTGACCTATCGCCAGGCCGGCGACCGCAACTTGTTGGTCGAATACGGGCCGCTGGTACTGGACATCAATTTGCGTTTTCGGGTGCATGCCTTGATGACCTGGCTGCAACAGCGCGGCATACCCGGCATCGTCGACCTGACGCCCGGCATCCGTTCCTTGCAGGTGCATTACGACCGCCGCCTGCCGCTGGACGAACTGATGCGGATCTTGGCGCAGGCCGAAGCCGAACTGCCGGCCATAGAGGACATGGAAGTGCCGACCCGCGTCGTCCATCTGCCGCTGTCCTGGGACGACCCGTCCACCCAATTGGCCATCGAAAAATACATGCAGTCGGTGCGCAAGGATGCGCCGTGGTGCCCGAGCAATATCGAATTTATCCGCCGCATCAACGGCCTGGACAGCATAGAGCAGGTCAAGGACATTCTGTTCAACGCCAGTTATCTGGTGATGGGCTTGGGCGACGTTTACCTCGGTGCGCCGGTGGCGACGCCCATCGATCCGCGCCACCGCTTGGTGACGACCAAATACAATCCGGCCCGGACCTGGACCCCGGAGAACGCGGTCGGTATCGGCGGCGCTTATATGTGCGTCTACGGCATGGAAGGTCCGGGCGGCTACCAGTTCGTCGGCCGCACCGTGCCGATGTGGAACCGCTACGGCAAACCGCCGATTTTCGCGACGGTAAGCCTTGGCTGCTGCGCTTTTTCGATCAGATTCGCTTCTATCCTGTATCCGCCGAGGAATTGCTGCGCTACCGGCAAGATGTAATCAGCGGCAAGGCCAAACTGGATATCCGCGAGGAAACCTTCAGCCTGCGCCAATACAACGACTTTCTGCGCCAAAACGCCGATGAGATCGCCGCCTGCAAACAGCGCCAGCAAGCGGCCTTCGACGCCGAACGTGAACGCTGGGCGCAAGCCGGGCAAGTTTACGCGGATGACCAGGCCGTCGCGGCGGCGGCTATCGACACCGAACTGGATTTGCCGGCCGGTGCCAGGGCCGTAGCCAGCCACATCGCCGGCAATGTCTGGCAGGTTTTGGTCCAGGCCGGCGCTAGCGTCAAGCAAGGCGATACCTTGGTGGTGGTCGAGTCGATGAAAATGGAATTTCCGGTAACGGCACCGGCAGACGGCACGGTCTGGAAAGTATTTTGCAATGAAGGCGCTCAAATCAGTGCCGGCCAGGATTTGCTGGTGCTGCAAGCCGGGGAGGACGCATGAAGACCTGGAGCGAATTGCCGGAAGTACTCAGCATCGCCAGCCTTAGCCAGGCTTACCGGGACGGCGCACTGACGCCGACGACCTTGGTGGACATGCTCTGGCAACGCCTGGAATCCGCGCCGGCGCGCGGCGTCTGGATCAGCCGTTTGCCGCTGGCGCAGATGCAGGCTTACGCCGCGGCGCTATCGGACCAGTCGCCGGACGACTTGCCCTTGTACGGCATCCCCTTTGCGATCAAGGACAATATCGATTTGGCCGATCTACCCACCACAGCAGCTTGTCCGGCTTACGCCTACCAGCCGCAGCAATCGGCTTTCGTGGTGCGGCAATTGATCGCCGCCGGAGCGATTCCGGTCGGCAAGACCAATCTGGACCAGTTCGCGACCGGTTTGGTTGGCACCCGCTCGCCTTATGGTGTGTGCCGCAACAGCTTCGATCCGGCTTACATCGCCGGCGGCTCCAGCTCGGGTTCGGCGGTCGCGGTGGCGACCGGTCTGGCCAGCTTTGCGTTGGGTACCGACACCGCCGGCTCCGGCCGGGTGCCGGCCGCGTTCAATAACCTGGTCGGCGTCAAGCCGACGCGGGGCTTGTTAAGCACATCCGGCGTAGTGCCGGCCTGCCGCAGCCTGGATTGCCTGTCGATCTTCTCGTTGACCGCCGCCGACGCCGAGCGGGTGATGCGGATTGCCAACGTTTACGACGCAGAAGATGCCTATAACCGTCCCGATCAGCCCTTGCCCGTGCCGCCGGGCTTTGCTAGCAGTTTACGTATTGGCGTGCCGAAGCCGGAGCAATTGCAATTCTTCGGCGACGATGCGGCGGAAGCCTTGTTTGCCGAGGCCATCGCGCAATTGCAGGTACAGGGCGGCAGCATCGTCGAAGTGGACATCCAGCCTTTGCTGGACGCCGCCGGTTTGCTCTACGCCGGGCCGTGGCTGGCCGAGCGTTATTTGGTGGCCGGTGAACTGTTGCAGACCAACCCCGAAGCCTTATTTCCGGTGACGCTAGGCATTCTTGCCAAAGGCGCGGACTTGTCGGCCGCCGACGCCTGGCGCGCGTTTTACCGCTTGCAGGAATTGAAGCGGCAAAGCGATGCGCTCTGGCGACAGGTTGATGTACTGCTCACACCGACCACCGGCACCCTCTACCCGATTGCCGCCGTCGAAGCCGAACCGCTCGAACTGAACAGCCGGCTGGGCTATTACACCAATTTCATGAATCTGCTCGACCTCAGCGCCATTGCGTTGCCGGCGGGTTTTCGCGGCAATGGCCTGCCGTTCGGCATCACCTTGTGCGCGCCGGCCTTTGCCGACCGGGCTTTGCTGGCCTTGGCGAAACGGCGCGAGCAATCGGCGCCGCATACATTGGGTGTCTCCCAAATCTTAAGCGCCGAATTTCCGGAAGCGGACAGCGACGATTCGTCCGGCTTCGTCCGGGTCGCGGTGTGCGGCGCGCATCTGTCCGGTCTGCCGCTGAATCATCTGTTGACTGGCCGCGGCGGTATTTTGCTGCAACGGACTCACACGGCGCCGATTTACCGGCTGTACGCATTGCCGGACGGCAAGCGGCCGGGCATGGTGCGCGACGAAACCGGCGCGGCGATTGCCGTTGAGGTGTGGGCTTTGCCGATTGGACGCTACGGCGAATTCGTCGCCGAAATCCCGCCACCCTTGGGCATCGGCAGCGTGCAGTTGCAGGACGGCACTAGCGTGCAGGGCTTCGTCTGCGAAACGGCCGCCGTGCGTGAGGCGCTGGACATTACCGATTACGGCGGCTGGCGCGCCTATCTTGCGCGCCCCGACTAAACCGCCGGTTTTAGCCGTTTAAATTTTCATAACCCCAACCATTTAAGCCGGATTTTCCGGCTGGCGGGAACGCTTGCGCCCGAAAAACTTCGACGATTCATTTTCCGACAGGAGAACACCATGCCACACTCATCTTTCCGAACCCGCGAATGGCTGTATGCCGCACCGTTACTGTTGGCGATGTCGCCGTTGCCGGCCGAGGAACGCGCCGGTTTATTGAACGGCTTGTCGCTGATTAACGACTTACCCTGGATGAAAGCCGCCGGCTTGCGCGTCCACAGTTGGGCCGATGCCGGTATCGTTTACAACGCCAACGACCCCGGCGACGGCTACAACGGCCCCGTGGTGTTTGCCGACCGGGCCAACGAATTCAATCTGCACCAACTGGGCGGCGAATTAATCCGCGACGTCAATACCAGCGGCGACCATTGGGATGTCGGCGGCAAGCTGACCTTGATGTACGGCAGCGACGCCCGCTTCAATACCATCAACCCTTACGGCGGCGGCCATTGGGATAACCGTTTGATCGGTTCCGACGAGCGTTTTTACAAACTGGCGATCCCGAATGCGTACCTGGATATTTTTACGCCGATAGGCAAGGGCCTGACCACGCGCATCGGCCGGTTTTACACGATCATGGGGTACGAGACCGGTTTGTCGCCGGATAATTTTTTCTACACCCATCCTTATACCTTTCAATACGGCGAGCCGTTTACCCATTTCGGCATGACCACCACCTATCCGGTCCATCAAAATCTAAGTGTGACACTGGGGGCGGTGACCGGCGGCCACACCAAGCTAAACGGTGTACTGGACGGCAACGGCGCTTGGGACGGGTTCGATAAAAACATGGAAAACTGGAATTTTCTGGGCGGTGCGACCTGGACCAGCGACGATGCGGCGACCTCGTTCACCGCGACGCTGATTACCGGCGACGTCAACAGCGACAACAATCTGCGCGAATTTCAGCGCCAGACCGGTATTAATAAACGCGACAACCGCACGTTTTACAGCCTGGTATTCCAGCATAACTTCGCCGAGCGCTGGCATTACGTGCTGCAGCACGACCACGGCATCGAACAACAGCACCCGTTGAATAATTTCGCCGACGCCGAATGGTACGGCATTCATTCGCAATTGAAATACGACCTGTCCGATACCGTGGGCGTGGGCCTGCGCGGCGAATGGTTTAGGGATGACGACGGCGTTCGGGTGGGCCAAATGTGCCCCAGTTGCGCGGTGCTGGCGACCGGGCCGGCCAATTATTATGCGGCGACGCTAGGGGTAAACTGGAAGCCGGCGAAATGGTTGATGCTGCGGCCGGAAGCGCGCTACGACTGGTCGGAAGGCGTCGATGCTTACGACGAACGGAACAAGGACAGCCAGTTTATTTTTGGTGCCGACGTGGTGGTTACTTTTTAGGGGCTGTTGCCGTTTTTCAAACAACAGCTAAGCAAACGATGCCGCGACGGTTGTTTACGGACGAATACCGGAATAAATTCAAAGCCATCCTGTTATTAACCCGGCCCTTAAATACCGTTCGCCCTGGGCTTAGGCGAGCTCAGTCCGAACGGAATGCCCGAGATAAATAGGGCCGGTCAATAGTTTGGCAAAGGCTTGTCGGCTGTTTTTCGGGGTCTCAAACGGCAATAAACGATAGCCCCCAGCGCGCCCAGGGCATGACCGTAGTAATCGATCTTAAATTGCAGTTGCCCGTTTGCCTTCGATTCCATGCTGTGTCCGACGGACAGCCACACCAAAAATACGCTACAGATCAGTACCGCATACAGCCATTCTTTGGTGCTCAGACCTTCCTGGTCGGTGAAGTAAGCGGCAGCCAGACCGAATACGCCGCCGGAAATACCGCAGATCGCTATCGGCTCCGAGTAGAACAGGATTGAGGGGATAGAGGACAGGCTGGCTACCAGCAACACCATTAAAAATCGGCCAGAGCCGGCTTGTCGTTCGTAAGCCGCAGCGATGCCCAAGCCGGCTACATTGGTCAGGACATGTGGAAAGTTAATGTGGATAAATAAATGTGTAATGGCTTGCAGCGGCCATAAAATCGCCGCTGCCGAAATATTGTTTAATGCCAATAAACGATAAAGCTGTTCATCAACCTCATTAAAACCAAAGTCGCTGGTCACTAGAAAAATACTCAAAAACCACAAACCGGAAAACAACGCCGCCTTAATTTGCTTAAAATTTTCCAAGAAAGTGAGCGGGGCATCTTTCAGGCAGCTCGGTGACGGTCTGTAAAACAACAGCAGCGCGGTATAGCTTGCCGTTACGAAAAGAAACAATATCATTTGACGACGGCAATATTGCGTTCGATATGTTTTTGCGTGGCTTCGTCAAGCTTGGCTACTTTTTCCAAGCCTTTCAGCTGCGCTTTTATGTAGATATTTCGGCCGTTTTTAAGTGTAAATTTCATCGGTCTTTGCAGCATACCCTTGCCGATTTTGACGGTGGCAATTTCATTGAAGGCAAAAAAGTCGTCGCTGGCAAATTTCCCCAATAAGTTTAAGCGGTGAAAATGGATGCCTTTTTGAGTAACGGCAATGAAATATTGCTTCATGCTGAATACAGCCAGGGGGCCGATGATAAAAAACAACCAAAGCTTGAAAGGTTGCTGGGCGATGAAAAATCCGACTAGAGAATCGCCCGGCATTAAATTTTTCAGAATATGCGCCTTCGCCGCTTCTTTGTTCATTAAGATTCCTTGTGGTCAATGACTTAAATATTTGCGTGCATTCGACTGATGCCCGCCTTGGCCGGTTCTTAAAAGCTTAACGGCTAAACCGAACTGCCGATAAATGTAGTTCAAGCAAGAAGGGTGTCAACGGAAGGACGGGTGTTTGGCGCAGGACGCGCCCCGCTTCGCCAGTTCAGCCCGAAGCGAGTACCCGTGTTAAATAAGGCCGGGTTGATAATTAATCCACCAGCGGCAAAATCAAATAGTCGGTCCATTTGCGGTCGCCATCAGCTTCATCTTCAGTGGGAACCAAGGTTTCATTCCAGCCGCCGCCCAGCGCTTTGACCAATAACACGGAGGCCGACAAACGCTGCCCGAGCAATTGCACAGCGGTTTGTTGATTGGATAGCGCCGCGGTTTGCGCCGTTATCACGTTGATGTAGCTAACTGTGCCGGCTTGATATTGATTGTTGGTCAAGGCCAAGGCCTGTTTCGCAGCGGCGACGGCTTTGTCTTGCACTTGGGTTTCTTCATCCAGGATACGCAGCGCGGCCAGGTTATCTTCCACCTCTTGAAAGCCGGTCAGCACGGTTTGCCGATAGGCGGCGACGCTGGCATCGTAGGCGTCTATCGCCTGTTTATACTGGGCATTTTTGGCACCGCCGTCGAACAAGGTCAAGGCCAAGCCGGCCGGCCCCAAGGACCAATAGCGGCGGGCCATCGTGAACAAGGTGTCGGCAGTCGGCGACTGAAAACCGTTAGTCGAGGCCAGATTCAAAGTAGGGTAGTAAGCGGCTTTGGCGACACCGATTTGGGCGTTGGCGGCGGCGATTTTACGTTCGGCGGCGGCAATGTCCGGACGGCGTTCCAGCAATTCAGAGGGCAGGCTGACCGGAAAGCCCGGCGGTTGTGCGGTTAAAGGTGCCGGCGCCAGCGACAACTCGGCAGGGGTTTTGCCTATCAGCACCGCGATGGCATGTTCCAGCTTGGCGCGCTGCACGCCCAGGTCGATGGACTGAGCGCGCACGGTTTCCAATTGCGTTTCCGCTTGCACCACATCGGCCTTGGCCACCACGCCCACGGCATAGCGGTTTTTGGTGATTTCCAGGGTTTTCGCAAACGCCGTTACCGTTTCGTCTAATAAGGCTTTCTGGGCGTCCAGGGTTTTCATTTGAAAGTAACTGTCCGCCAACGCCGATTGGCTGGACAGAATCAACGCATGCAAGGTCGCGGCACTGGCCTGTGCATTGCTGGTATTGGCTTCCACCTGGCGGCGCACACTGCCCCATAAATCAGGTTCCCAGGCCACGCCGACCGCCTGGCCGAACAGGTTGCGCACGCCACCCACCGCGACGTTCTGGCCGGTGGCGGCGCGGAAGCGGTTGAAGGTGCCGGTCAATGTCGCCACCGGCAGCAAGGACGATTGCACCGATTGCACCAGATGCTGGGCTTGCCGATATTGGGCTTCGGCCTGGATGATGGACTGGTTGGCGGCGGCAACTTGTTCTTCCAGTTCGTTCAGTTTGGGGTCGTTAAAAATTTCCCACCATTTGCCGGGCAAGCCGGTATCGCGCGGCTGGGCCTGCTTCCAGCCTTTCACTTCTTTAAATTCCTCGGAGATATTGGCTTGCGGACGCACATAATCCGGGCCTACCGTACAGGCAGCCAACGGCAAGGTCAGTAAGGAAGCAAGCAACGGTGGGTTTATTCTTAAACGCATGACTATCGGTTTAGATGGAATGTGGCGCTGGGCTAGCGGCGCGGTTGGAAAAGCGGCCGTGCATCCACAGCCGGAACCGGTCGAGGTACAAATAAACGACCGGCGTTGTATACAAAGTCAAAAGCTGGCTGAAAATCAGGCCTCCCACGATGGAAATACCAAGTGGTTGGCGCAATTCCGCGCCGTAACCGCTGCCCAAAGCCAGCGGCAAAGCGCCGAACAGTGCGGCCAGCGTGGTCATCAGGATGGGTCTGAAGCGCAGCATGCAGGCTTGAAAGATCGCTTCGCGCGAATCCAAACCGCGCTCGCGCTCAGCCAGCAGTGCAAAGTCTATCATCATGATCGCATTTTTCTTGACGATGCCGATCAGCAGAATCACGCCGATCAGCGCAATGATGCTGAACTCCTTTTCGCAAGCCATCAAGGCCAGCAAGGCGCCGACGCCGGCCGAGGGCAGGGTGGATAGTATCGTCAACGGATGTATCAGGCTTTCGTATAACACGCCCAGCACGATGTAAATGCTGATCAACGCGGCCAAAACCAGCCAGGGCTGGCTGCGCAAGGCTTCCTGAAACGCCTTACCCGAGCCTTGAAAGCTGCCGGTGATGGCGGCCGGCAAGCCGATGTCGCGCAAGGCCTGGTTGATAGCGGCATCGGCAGTGGACATCGATATGCCGGGCTTTAAATTAAACGATAATTCGGTCACCGCAAACTGGCCTTGGTGATGAACCGACAACGGTGCGTTGCTGGGTGCAAAGCCGGCCAGCGCCGACAGAGGTACTTGCTTGGGCTGTGCTTGCGTACCGTCGGTGCCGGTTCGACCCGGCGCGCTGATATACAGTTGTTTCAGGCTGTCCGGCGATTGCCAGTACTGCGGCGCCAGTTCCATCACCACCCGGTATTGATTCAACGGATTGTAAATCACCGACACCTGACGTTGCCCGAAGGCACTGTTCAGGCTGTTGTCGATCAAGGCCTGACTGACGCCGTAACGCGCGGCCAGATCGCGGTTGACGGTCAGGCCGATTTGTTCGCCCTTGTCCTGTTGACTGGTGCTGACGTCGCTCAATTCCGGCAACCGAGCCAGCGCGGCTTGTACCTTGGGTGTCCACGCTCGCAATAAATCAAGGTCGTCGGCCTGCAGGGTGTAATCCAGCATGCCGAACGACATGCGTCCGCCTATGCGCAGTTCCTGGGCCGGAAACATATGCAAACTGGCGCCGGGAACCCGGCCTGCGGCCTTGCGCAAGCGCTCCATTACCACCTCGACGCCGTCGCGTTGTTCGTGCGGAATCAAGGTGATGAAAATCCGCGCGCTGTTACTGCTTTGCGAACTGCCGGCAAAACCGGCGACATTGGCGACCGCCGGATCTTTTTGCAAAATCTCGGAGATTTGCGCAAATTGCTTTTGCAGGGTTTGGAACGAGGTGTTCTGATCGGTTTGAATTTCGCCCAACAAGCGGCCGCCGTCTTGGGTCGGGAAAAAACCTTTGTCGATGGCGCCATATAAGTAAATGTTGAAAGCGATGGTTGCCAGCAATAAGCTCAGCATAATGCGGCCGTGGCGCAAGGCCCAGCTCAGGCTGATCCGGTAGATGTTCTGTATCCAATCGAAAGCTGCGCCTATGCCGTGATAGACGGCGCCATGTTCCTTGGATTCCTTACCCAGCCAGCGCGCGCAGAGCATGGGGGTGGTAGTTAGCGAGATCACCAGCGAGACCAGCACCGCTGCCGACAAGGTCACTGCAAACTCCCGAAACAGCCTACCCGGCACGCCGCCCATCAACAAAATTGGCAGGAACACCGCTACCAGCGACACGCTCATCGCCAATACGGTGAAGCCCACTTCTTTGGCTGCCAATAGCGCCGCGCGGAATGGCAGCACGCCTTCTTCGATATGCCGGTTGGTGTTTTCCACCACCACAATTGCATCGTCCACTACAAAACCGGTGGCGATGGTCAAGGCCATCAAGGTTAGGTTGTTGATACTAAAACCGCAGAAATACATCACCGCACAAGACCCCAGTAAGGAAGCAGGCACCGCGACGATGGGCACCGCCGCCGAGCGTGGATTACGCAGAGATACCAGCACCACCAGAATCACCAGTAACACGGCGACGAACAAGCCGTGTTCGACTTCTGTAATCGAGGCACGGATGGATAAGGATCTATCCACCACCACCGAGAGTTCGATATTGCTGGGCAGCGCTGCCCGCAAAGCGGGCATTACCGCCAGCACTTGATCGACGGTCTGAATCACATTCGCCAAGGGTTGTTTGCGGATAATCAACAGCACTGAAGGCTTGCCGTTTTTGGCACCGGTATTGCGCAAATCCTCGACGGAATCGACCGCTTCGCCCAGATCGGCAATCGTCACCGGCGCGCCGTTGCGATACGCAACAATCAACGGCAGATATTCCTCGGCTTTACGGGCCTGGTCGTTGGCTTGAATCTGCCAGCGGGTGTTGGCGCTTTCCAGTACGCCCTTGGGCCGGGTGACGTTGGTTTGGGCGATGGTGTTGCGCACGTCTTCCAGGCCAATGCCGTATTTACTCAGCGCGTTGGGGTTCAGTTCCACACGCACCGCCGGTAATGCCGCGCCGCCGATCTGTACCTGGCCGATGCCGGGGATTTGCGAAATTTTTTGCAGCAAAATCGTCGACGCGGAGTCGTACATCTGGCCGCGCGTAAAACTGTCCGAGGTCAGAGCCAGGATCAGAATCGGCGAATCCGACGGGTTGTCGCGCCGGTAGCTGGGCCGATTGGGCATATTGCTGGGCAACATGCTGGCGGCTGCGTTGATCGCGGCCTGTACGTCGCGGCAGGCGCCGTCGATGTCGCGGTTTAAATCGAATTGCAAGGTAATCTGCGTAGAGCCTTGGGAACTGCTGGAGGTCATTTCCGTAACCCCGGCGATCCGGCCGAGCGCGCGTTCCAGCGGCGTGGCGACCGTCGCGGCCATCGTCTCGGCGCTGGCACCGGGTATCTGCGCCTGTACCGATACGGTGGGAAAGTCCACTTGCGGCAGCGAGGAAATGGGTAGATTTAAAAACGCCAGCACGCCGCATAAGGCAATGGCTATGGTCAATAAGGTAGTGGCGACCGGGCGGCGGATGAATAATTCGGACAGGTTCATGGTTGGCTTGGGTCCTCTGCCGCTTGTTCCACTTGATTCAGCCCCAGACCGGCGTTAACCTGCCGCGCCAACCTGTCCATGGCCAGATAAATTACCGGCGTGGTGTACAGCGTCAACAATTGGCTGAGCAGTAAGCCGCCGACCATCGTGATACCCAGCGGATGGCGCAACTCGGAGCCGACGCCGCTACCCAACATCAACGGTAGCGCACCCAATAGCGCAGCCAAGGTGGTCATCAAAATCGGCCGAAAGCGCAACAAACAAGCCTGAAAAATGGCTTGCTCGGGTGGCAGATGTTGCTTCCGTTCCGCTTCCAGCGCAAAGTCTATCATCATGATCGCGTTCTTCTTGACGATGCCGATCAACAAAATGATGCCGATGATGCCGATGATGCCCAGGTCGCCGCCGGAGACTTGTAGCGCCAACAACGCGCCAACGCCGGCCGAGGGCAGGGTGGACAAGATCGTGATCGGATGGATATAGCTTTCGTACAGCACGCCCAGCACGATATACACCGTGACGATGGCAGCCAGGATTAGCCACAGCGTATTGCCTAGAGAAGCCTTAAAGGCTTGCGCGGCGCCCTGGTATTCGCTGCGGATGGCTAGCGGCAATTCGATCTCGCTTTTAGCGGCATCGACGGCGGCGACCGCATCACCCAGCGCATAACCGGGTGCCAGATTGAAGGACACCGTCGTGACCGGGAACTGGTCCAGATGGCTGATCGCCAATGTGGTCGGCCGCTCCGACAGTTCGGCGATGGCCGACAACGGTACTTGGGTGCCGTTGGTGGATGGTATGCGCAATTCGTTCAAGGCTTGCGGACCGGTCTGCTCGGCCGGATCGACTTCCAATACCACCCGATACTGATTGGCCTGGGTGAAGATGGTCGAGACCAGACGTTGGCCGTAAGCGCTGTATAAGGCGTTGTCCACAGCTGCGGTACTGACACCAAGCCGGCTGGCGGTGGCGCGGTCGATCTTCACAAACACTTGGCGACCTTGGTCCTGCACGTCGCTGACCACGTCGGCAAATTCGGGCCGGCCGTGCAAGGCATCTACCAGCTTGCCGGTCCATCGGTTCAAATCATCGATGTCGGCGCCTTCCAGGGTAAATTGGTATTGGGTGCGGCTGACCCGGTTGTCCATCGTTAAATCCTGCACCGGTTGCAGGTATAACACGCTGCCGGGCGATTCGGCCAAACGGGTTTTCAAGCGGGCGATAATTTCGTTAGCCGATGGGCGTTGATCGTGCGGCTTTAAGTTGATCAAAAACCGGCCGCTATTGGGCGTGGCGTTGACGCCATCGACGCCGATAAATGACGACAGACTTTCCACGGCCGGATCTTCAAGTATCAATTTGGCCAGCTTTTGCTGTTGCTCGGCCATGGCCGGAAACGACACGTTTTGCGGCGCTTCGGAAAAGCCTTGAATGATGCCGGTATCCTGGCTGGGGAAAAAGCCTTTCGGTATCCAGATATACATCGCCGCGGTCAATGCCACAGTCACAAAAAACACCAGCAAGGTCGCCGTTTGCCGTTGCATCACCCAACTCAGGCTGCGGCCGTAGGTCTTGATCAAGCGGCCGAACCAGTCGTCGCCGATTTCGTCTTCGCTATGGTTGCCGGCGCCGGGGCGCAGCAGTTTGGCGCACATCATCGGCGTCAGGGTCAATGACACCACCGCCGAAATCAAGATCGCTACCGCCAGCGTAATCGCAAATTCTCGGAATAAACGGCCCACCACATCCGACATGAACAGCAGTGGAATCAATACCGCCACCAGCGAAAAAGTCAGCGAAATAATGGTAAAGCCAATCTGCGCCGAACCTTTCAATGCGGCTTGCAACGGCGCTTCGCCGCGCTCGATATAGCGGGAAATGTTTTCGATGACCACGATGGCATCGTCCACCACAAAGCCGGTGGCGATGGTCAGTGCCATCAGGGTTAAATTGTTGATGCTGAAATCGGCCAGATACATCGCCGCAAAGGTGCCTACTAAAGACAGCGGCACCGCAACGCCGGGAATGATGGTGGCCGGGATATTGCGCAGAAACAGGAAGATCACCATCACTACCAGCGCCACGGCCAGTAATAGTTCGAATTGCACGTCGTGTACCGAGGCGCGAATCGTTACGGTGCGGTCGGTTAATGGCGTGACCTCTATGCCGGGCGGCAGCGAGGCTTGCAGTTTGGGCAGCAGTTCCTGAATGCTATCCACCACCTCGATCACATTGGCGCCGGGCTGGCGCTGGATGTTGACGATAACGGCCGCATTGTCGTTGGCCCAGGCGGCCAGACGCACGTTCTCGGCACCATCGACCACTTCGGCGACGTCCGCCAATTTGACCGGCGCGGCATTTTTGTAAGCCACCACCAACTCGCGGTATTCGGCCGGTGAGCGCAATTGATCGTTGCTGTCTATCGTCGCGGCGCGGCTTGGGCCGTTGATCGAGCCTTTGGGTTGGTTGACGTTGGCGGCGGCAATCGCGCTGCGCAGGTCTTCCAGGCTGATGCCGTAAGCGGCCAGCGCTTTGTGGTTGGCCTGGATGCGTACCGCCGGCCGTTGGCCGCCGCTGATGCTGACCATGCCGACGCCGGGCAATTGGGCAATTTTTTGCGCCAGCCGGGTATCGACCAAATCTTCTACCTTAAATAGGGGCAGAGATTGGGCGCTGACCGCCAGCGTCATGATGGGGGTATCGGCCGGATTCACCTTGCTGTAGATGGGTGCTTGAGGCAAATCGTCGGGTAGAAAGTTGGCGGCGGCGTTGATCGCGGCTTGTACGGTTTGCTCGGCAACGTCCAGGTCCAAGTGCAAGTTAAACTGCAAGGTAATCACCGACGCGCCGCCGGAACTGGTGGAGCTCATTTGCGTCAAGCCCGGCATTTGTCCGAATTGGCGTTCCAGCGGCGCGGTAACGATGGAGGTCATCACTTCCGGGCTGGCGCCAGGGTACAGCGTGGTGACCTGGATGGTCGGATAATCGACCTGCGGCAGCGCCGAGACCGGTAATAGCCGATAAGCCAGTATCCCCACCAACAATAAAGCCACCATCAACAAGGAGGTGGCGACTGGCCGCAGAATGAATAGGCGCGAAGGATTGAAGCCGGCCTTGCCCGGATCGCTGAGACTCATGACTTATCCGCGCCGCCGGCGTCTGCCGGATTCGTCATTGGGTTTGGGTTGCAACTCGGGTTTGGCGGCGACTGCTTGGCCGTCTTTCTCGGCCACATCCACCACCGCGCCGTCCTTGACCCGGTCGATGCCAGTGAGGATGAGTTGTTCTCCCGGTGCCAGATTATGTTCGATAGCCACTTTTTCGCCTTCGCTGGGGCCGGGTTCGACGCGCCGCAGGTGGGCAATATTTTCGGCATCGACCACATACACAAACGCACCCTGGGTATCGTGTTGCAAGGCGCTGCTGGGTATCTGTGTAACGCCGTGCAAGGTATCCAGATGCATGCGCACGTTAACAAATTGATTAGCAAACAGGGTTTGCTCCTGATTGTCGAATTGCGCCTTTAGTTTGATGGTGCCGGTGGTCGGGTCGATCTGATTGTCCAGCGCGGTAAGCTTGCCTTCCGCCAGCTTCAGCTTGCCGCCTCGGTCGTAGGCCTCTATTTTAATAGCCTGACCGTCGCGATAGCGCTTTACTACCTCCGGCAATTTATCTTCCGGCAAGGTGAACACCACGCTGATCGGCTGTAATTGGGTGATTACCACCAAACCGTTGGCGTCGTTGGCGCGAACGATATTGCCTTGGTCGATCTGACGCAGGCCGGCCCGGCCGGAAATTGGCGCGGTCAGCTTGGCATAGCTCAATTGCAACTTGGCGCTATCGACCAAGGCCTGATCCATTTCCACGTTACCTTGATATTGTTTGACCTGTGATGCCTGGGTGACGGTTTGCTGGGCGGCGATGGAATCTTGAGCCAGCAAGGTTTCATAACGGGCATGATCCAGTTCGGCGTTTTTTAACAGTGCCTGGTCGCGCAGCAACTGGCCTTGGGCTTGTTGTAACTGCACCTGAAACGGCCGCGGGTCGATTTCTGCCAGCAGATCGCCAGCCTTGACCATTTGCCCTTCGCTGAACGCCACTTTCACCAGTTCGCCGTCCACTCGCGGCTTGACGGTCACGGTACGTAGTGCGGTGACGGTGCCCAGTGCATTCAGATATACCGGAAAATCCCCGCTGCTAGCGGATTGGATGGCGACGACGGCCGGCGAGTCTGGCTGCTCGAAAAAGCGCCGGCCCTTGCCGCCGCGCTCCGCTTTAGCGTCCGGGGCGGCTTCGCTGTGATGAAAATAAACGCCGGTCCCGGCCAGGCTCACGGCTAATATCGCGCCGGTCCACAGCCAGGGCCGGCGCTTGCTCGACGACGGTATGTCGGAAATTTGTTGGTTCATACTTGGATGCGTTTAGGTAAGGTTTGCGAACGGATGGTATGGATGCCGGCCAGCGTAAGTCCTGGGCCTGTTCGGGGACTCACTCGGCCTGTGAGTTAAGGCGTCGACAAGCAATAACACCCGTTGCTTTAAATTCATCTCTGCCGGGAATAAGCGAATTTCCGACGCTGTTTCAGCGATTCAGCGTCGGAGAATTGCGAGCGGTCAGTCATTAGCCGCCGGAATGCAAGATAACTGGAATGGCTAGATTTATTTTGCCACTCTGGTCAGGCCAACCGCCGCTCGCAAATCCGCAAGGGTTACCACACGGGGGCCATGCAATGCAGCTATTTGGCCAACATCCAATTTAAGCTTTTGAATGGTTTCATACAGGTTTAGAGAATAAGGGTTCACCGAGGTGGGGGCTGGGGCGTTGGCGGCTGGCGGCGTGTAAGCATCCGCTTCTATCAATATCTTCTCTTTGGGCAAATACACCGTGACAAAGGCGTCGTTATGGCTGTTGCCAGTCAAGGAATGAATCTCGATGTTACGTTTGCCATCAGAAATTACCTGCTTACCGGCAAAGTTAATGAAGTTTGGGGTTTTTTTGGACTTCTCCAGATTATCGGGGCGAATGCTGTGGGGAACAGACCAAATTTTTTCGTAATAGGCTTGATTGGGCTGATGGGTGACGATCGTGGCCCCTGTATCGACAAAGGTGCGCAAACCGCCGCTGTGATCAAAATGTGCATGGGTGTTAATCACATACTTGATCGGCTTATTGGGGATGGTTTCCTTCAGTTTTTCGATCAGAGCGAGTGAGCGTTCTTCGTTCTGCGGCGCCTCTACCAAGACAATATGGTTAAGTTGTTCGATGGCCACGCTATGGTGCGTACCGCCAGTCAAATAATAAACGCCGTCCGCTAGTTTGTTAGCTGCGACGATAGTGTTCGGCTTCTTGGCTGCTTCGGCAGGTACCGGAATGTCTACTGTCGGGTTGGCTTTTACGGTTGTTACGTTCAAATCCAATACCGGATAGCCGCCTTGCAGACGCACGATGTGACTGGGAAACAACCCACCGTCAAATACCTTGTAGTCGCTGTATTGAGTTTCTACCAAGGTATCGCCAAGTACCGGGTTGTCAATCCAGGTCTTCACATTCGTCAGTTGGTTGTTGGCGTTCAGGGTGCCCTGGTAGCGGTATTTGCCGTCCAAGGTAAAGGACACTTGGGTGTCGTTGCCTTTTTCTTCGATTGTGGCCTGATGGGTCTGCGCCGCCCTTAAGAAGCCTTGTGGCGTGGCCCATATTTCCGCGGCGCGCTCCTCGGTTGCTGTCGGTTGCGATGTGATGGTGGGAGTTGCGCTGCTGGCGCCTGCGGCAGGCGGGGCAACGTTCCAGGCAAACGCGCCGCTGACGTACTGATCAGCCTTCTGCTCGGTCGGTTGCGGGCGATTGCGTCCGGGCTCTATCTCTTGCAAGCGACTAATTTGCACGCGGGCGCTGGCGGTTTCGTAATTGATGTCGGCCGTGTAGTTTTTCAGCGCAAAGGGCGGCCAGGGTAAATCGGGACTCGGCGCTTGTCCGAACTGATACCAGCGACCGGTACCGCTAAATTCAATGCTTTTGACCTGAGTGGCGCCGGTGGCATCGCTGGCTAATTTGAGGCTATTTTGATGTAGCGAACTGCAACCGGCGATGATAAACGCTGTTAAACCAGCCGTTCGGTATAGCAATTTGTGCATGTTAACTCCTGTCGATTTGAAATAGATTCTGCTAAAGCGGGATTCGGCGTCGGTCAAGCTATGTTTTTTCCGGTCAACACACGTTTCGCCCAAAGTTTCTTGATCCATGCCAGTTTCCGATCAGTAGGCTCATAAGCAAGTAAATGACGATCATCGATGAGCTAGTTGATCGTGGTTATTGGACCACAAAGCAAATGTCATGCCGCTAAACTGCAATCCTTAAAATTCATAAGGATCTGCTGGTGGATGCGTTGGGATCGACGGCAGATTGCTGCTGAGCTAGCAATGTTTGTTGCTTAGATGTTTGTGTAGAGGCAGGTCAAGGCTTAGGAGTTTGCTATGCGGGGGTGTTAGCTAAACATGCGAAATTACGGGCTCGGCGGTTTGGGTGGGGATTGCCGTCATTATGCTTATATCTGAAATACACATCGAAATATATCGTTTTTAAAGAGAGCCTGGCGCTGGATAGAATTTCTTCAAGCTTTTCACTTGGGAAACCTTACATGACGTTGACAAAAACCTTTCTGCCATGGTTGGGTGCCGTAATCGCAGTTACTGCCTCATTTCCAGCCAACGCAACCAACGGCTATTTTGCCCACAGCTACGGCGCCAGGAGCAAAGCCTTGGCGGGGGCGAGTACCGCTTTTGCGCAGGATGCGATTATTTCCGCGATTAATCCGGCCGGTCTGGCTTATGTCGGCGATCGCCTGGATTTGGAACTTGAATTATTCAGTCCGCATCGCGAGTACCGAGTTAACGGCGGCGGCATGTTAGCGACCGGGTCGGTTGAAAGCGACAGCGAGTATTTCCCGGTGCCGACCTTGGGTTGGAGTTACAAATTAGACGCAGAGCAAACCCTCGGTGTGGCCATGTATGGCAATGGCGGCATGAACACCGATTACAAGCCACTGGTCAACGGCAATGGCTTGTTTACCGGGGCTAACGGTACTTTCGGCGCCGGCCGCACCGGTATCGATATGGCGCAGGCCTTTATCGTCGGCACCTACGCGCATTCGTTTGCCAAAGGCCGCTACGCATTGGGAATTTCGCCGATTTTTGCGGCGCAGACTTTCAAGGCCAGGGGCTTGGGTACATTCGGTCAGTTCGGTTTTTCCAGTGAGCCGGATCACTTATCGGATCAGGGGCGCGATTATTCGTTTGGCGCCGGCTTCCGGGTAGGTGGGTTGGCCGAGTTAACGCCGGGTTTGCGATTGGGTGCGTCTTATAAAAGCCGCATCTATATGTCCAAGTTCGAACGCTACTCCGGCTTATTTGCCCAGGGCGGTGGCTTTGATATTCCGGACAGCTTTAATGTCGGTTTGTCCTGGGACGTTAGCAAGGCGCTGACCGCCAATTTTGACGTCGAGCATATCCGCTACAGTGAGATTAAATCGGTCGGCAATACCTTTCAGGGCAATTTGCTGGGGCACGCCGACGGCCGAGGTTTTGGCTGGAACGACATGACGATTTATAAAGCCGGGGTGCAGTGGCAGCAAAGCCCGGATTGGATTTGGCGCGGTGGCCTGAGTTATGGGCAACAACCCATCGAAGGCTCCGAGGTGCTGTTTAATATTCTGGCACCCGGCGTCCAGGAATGGCACTTGACCGGCGGCTTAAGTCACGCGCTTAGCAAACAAGACGAACTCAGTTTTGCTTTCATGTATTCCCCGCAGAAAACCATCACCGGCCCAAATCCATTGAGTCCGGGACAATCAATCGATTTGTCGATGAGCCAGTTTTCGCTGCAATTTGGTTGGACGCGGCGGTTTTAATTCATTCAGGGCTCTCCTCCCTCTCAAGCGCCGTCAAGGCGCTTCTTTTTTTACCGATTGTTACAAAACATGGCGATGACATTTCCTGATCAAGTGGCTTTTCATAGGTATAAAGGCTCAACTACCAGAATGCATGGCTTGTGCTGCCTGATAGTTGTTAAAACAACAGTAGGTCAACAATTGCTGCGCGTGAGGCAGCAGTGTAGAGATGGCTAATTTGCTAAATACTATGTCAAACAAGCACTTGAAAGCTGGCACGTAAGTTGATTTATGAAAGGAATTAAGCATTTATCGAACACCATGTCCAAATCTACCGTTTCCCGACTCGCCAGCACCCGAATTCCCACGGCGTATGGCGACTTTCAACTCTGCTATTACAGCAACACCCTGGATAACAAAGAACATCTGGCGTTTGTGATGGGTAGCGTCAGCGATGCCGACAATGTCTTGGTGCGCATCCACTCCGAATGTTTTACCGGCGATGTACTGGGTTCCAGACGTTGCGACTGCGGCGAACAACTGGACCGCTCCTTGCAATTGATCGCCGGCCAGGGTGCCGGCGTTTTAGTCTATCTGCGCCAGGAAGGCCGCGGTATCGGCCTGTTGCAGAAAATGCGCGCTTATAACTTGCAAGACCAAGGCTACGACACGGTGGACGCCAATCTGTTGTTGGGGCATGGCGCGGATGAAAGAGACTATTCCTTGGCGGCCCGTATTCTGGAAGAGCTGGGCGTCAAGTCGATACGGCTGATGACCAACAATCCGTTAAAGATTCAAGCTCTGGAAAGCGAGGGTATCCGAATCAATGCCCGTTTTCCGTTGGAAGCCACAATTAATGCCGATAACGAAGGCTATCTGCTGACCAAAGTCCGGCGCATGGATCACTTATTAAAAATCAAACCTGCCGCTATCAGGGTAAGCGAGAGAGCCGCACATGCTTGTGAACCAGCAGATTGAGCG
The DNA here is from genome assembly GCF_002834115.1 of Methylomonas sp. Kb3. NCBI lineage: Bacteria > Pseudomonadati > Pseudomonadota > Gammaproteobacteria > Methylococcales > Methylococcaceae > Methylomonas > Methylomonas sp. Kb3. The sequence continues at coordinate 107,733 of NZ_PIZT01000010.1, forward strand.
CTGGCTGATCGCCCAAACAGCGTTTTCCGAATCAGCGGAACGGCCGTTTGTCACGCTAAGTTATGCGCAAAGTTGGGATGGCAGCATTACCACGCGCGCCGGTGAAACCTTGGGCTTGAGCGGTTCCGAGTCGCGGCGTTTGACCCACCAACTCCGTAGTCCGCATGACGGCATCCTGGTCGGTATCGGCACGGTGCTGACCGATGACCCGCAATTAACGGTGCGCGAATGGGATGGGCACAACCCGCAACCCATCGTGCTGGATAACGGTTTACGCACGCCGCCGACCGCTCGCCTCTGCCAACGCAAGGATAAAGACTGCTCGCTGCTAACCTGTTTAAAACCCGACGGGACATTCGGCGGCAACGCCGAAATCATCACTTTAGCCGGCGATGACGATGGGCGTGTTGACCTGTCGGCAGCCCTGCAACGACTTTGGGAAAAAGGCATCCGGACATTGATGGTGGAGGGCGGCAGTCAGGTCATCACCGCATTTTTAAAAGCGCAATTGGCGGATGCCTTGGTATTGACCATTGCGCCGACTTTGGTCGGCGGTTACAAGGGCGTCGGCAATCTGGATTTAGGCTGTAAAAGCCAATTGCCGCAAATTCGTCCATTACATTCGCAAATGCTGGGACAAGATTTGATCATGTGGGGCAATCTGCATTACCGGGAGATGGCGGTAGCATGAGGGCCCGTCAGCTTTGGTTTATCAAGCCCGGAGAGGTTGAAATCCGCGAGCAGCGCTTGCCGCCGTTGCAGCCTGGGCAAATATTGGTGAAGAGTCTTTGCTCGGCGATAAGCGCCGGTACGGAAATGCTGGTTTACCGGGGACAATTGCCCACCGATATTGCGTTGGATGCCTCGCTGGCGGCCTTGCAGCAGCAAAACGCTTATCCCTTGCAATATGGTTATGCCTGCGTAGGCAACGTCGAACAAATCGGCGCTGGCGTCGATGCCTCTTGGTTAAATAAGCGCGTGTTTTCGTTTCAGCCGCACGCCAGTCATTTTATCGCTACACTGGATCAACTCATCGCGTTGCCGGATGATGTCGAACCCGAGGCGGCGGTGTTTTTAGCCAACATGGAAACGGCGGTCAATCTGATACTGGACGGCAGTCCGGGTTTAGGCGAACGAGTGACTGTTTTAGGGCAAGGCATCGTCGGCTTATTGCTATCCAGCTTACTGGCTCGTTTTCCCTTGGCGCAGTTGCTGGCTTTGGATGAAATCGGCAAACGCAGCAATTACGCCGAGTGGTTGGGTGTACACCGAACTTTCGACCCAAAGTCTGATAGGCAAATTGCCGAATTGAAAGATGCTTTACGATTGCCCGTGGAATTATCGGCAACACCGAACTCCGGCGCCGATCTGATCTACGAAGTCAGCGGCGCACCGGCAGCCTTGAATCTGGCTATCGACCTGTGCAGCTATTCCGGGCGCATCGTGATCGGCAGTTGGTACGGTAACAAATCCGCTTCCGTACAACTGGGTGGAGTGGCCCATCGCAATCGAATCAGATTCATTAGCAGCCAAGTCAGCAGTATTGCGCCGGAATTGACGGGGCGCTGGGATAAGGCCCGGCGTTTTCAACAGGCTTGGCGGATGATTCGGCAGGTGAAGCCGCAAGCACTGATCAGTCATCGCATTCCCATCGACCAAGCCGCAGACGTTTACCAGCTGCTGGATCAAGCGCCGGAACAAGTCTTACAAGCCGTTTTTATCTATTAATAGACCATAGCTTTAGCTAATCGCCGTGAATTTAGCCCCCTCTCCTCGTGGGAGAGGGCTGGGGTGAAGGGGGATAAAACCCTAGTCTAACCTTCGCCTAAATGACATGTTAGTACCAGAGCAGGAACAAGGCATTGGCCGCCAGTAACAAAAATAGCCACCGAAACCCAAGGAAAACCAACATGTACAGCGTAGCCGTCAGCCGAGACTTTATCGCCAACCATTACTTAATCGGCGGCGATTGGGGCAGCGAAAACCAACCCCACGCCCATCATTACATCGCCGAAGTGCGTATCGACGGCGAGGAACTGGATCAGCACGGCTATCTGGTGGACATCGTTGCTATCGAAGCCGCGTTGGATGAAATAGTCGCCGGTTTTCGCGACCAAATGCTCAACGACAAACCGGAGTTTGCGGGCTTAAACCCCAGTATCGAGCACTTCAGCCGCATTATCTGCGAAAAAATCGCCGCAGCCATTAATCCACCGGGCACAGGCAGATTGCGGGTAAAACTCTGGGAAAACGCCACCTGTTGGGCGGCTTACCGCTTGGCGTTCTAAGCGCTAAACAACGTGCATGTCGGCTTGCTGATCGTTGGAGATATGGACAGCGTCAGCGGTGGCTATTTGTATAACCGCAAGTTGGTGGCTTACCTGCAAAGCCAAGGTGACCAGGTCAGCATTATCAGCTTGCCGCCGCATAATTATTGGCGGCTGTTGGCGGAAAATATTACCGGCGATTTGCTGGAGAAAATCGCCGCAGCCAAGCCGGATATTCTGATTCAAGACGCCATGGCGCATCCGGCCGTGTTTTATTTGAATCGGCGCATCAGTAAACAACTCGACATCCCGATAATTGCCCTGGTGCATCTGCTAGCCAGCATCGACCACTCGCCTTGGCACAGTGCCTGGCTCTATCGGATTATCGAGCGCCGCTATTTACAAACGGTGAACGGCATCATCGCCAACAGCCGGACCACGCTAAGCCAAATCCAACAGCTACTGGCCGGCGAATTACCTCCGCACTGTATTGCTGTGCCGGCCGGCGATAATTTTGCGGGCGTAAACATCGATCACACAGCCGTGTTAAACCGCGCGCTGGAGCCCGGACCGCTGAGAATATTGCTGGTAGGCAACGTCATCCGCCGCAAGGGTTTGCATGTGCTGCTCGAAGCCCTTAGCCAACTGCCTGCACCGGACTACCTGCTCAGAGTGGCCGGACGGCTGGATATGGAGCCGGGCTATGTCGCGTATATCAAAACCTTGATTCAAGATGCCGGATTGACCCAAAACATGTCCTTGCTCGGTTCCGTGCAAGGTGAAGCGTTGGCCGATTTGTACCGGCAACACCATCTATTAGTCATGCCGTCCGCTTACGAAAGCTATGGCATTGTCTATGTGGAATCTCAGCAATTCGGCTTGCCGGTGATCGGCACCATGGCGGGAGCTGCCTGGGAGATTATTCGTGAAGGAGATAACGGCTATTTGATCGAACCCGAAGGTCATGTCGCCTTAGGCAATTTGTTAAAAACCCTGCATCATGATCGGCAACTGCTGGCTCGATTGGGCGCTAACGCCCTGCAATTCTATGCCGACCATCCCAAATGGGAGACAAGTTGCGCCGGCATCCGCGCGTTTTTATCGGGTCAAGTAATCGGGCAAAACCGATAAACGCTCAGCCATTCGCCAACAATCGCGTGCGCCGGCTGGCAAGTCCCTGTCGAGCACAGCTATCGATGTAGTGGTGCAGCGCCACCTGCGCATTGGTTTTAGAGGAAAACGGCCCTTTGCGGCCTTCCCGAGTCAAAAAATACCAGGCGTGTAACCCTGTACCAGGATTAACTACAGACAAAAATCGTTCCGTGCGAAACATAGACCACTCACTATCAAGGATTAAACAGGCGTGATGCCGATAATGTCGTATCACTATTTATGCCATGTTTATAAGCCTTGCCAAGTCTGGCCTTATTACACCGGATTAGAGAAAAATTGTTGCTGGAGATACTGATACTGTTGCTCGGGTGTATGGTAAACAATTTGGCGGGATGGCTCACAGGACTAAGCTAGGGCTAAACTCAATGGGCTTCGTAGGATGGGTAGAGCGAAGCGAAACCCATCGCTAACTTCAAACTTACGCTGAAAAAAATGACTGAATACCGTCGCCATCGTGTCCAGGGTGGCACTTACTTTTTTACGGTAAATCTGGCGGATAGAAGCCAAACACTACTGACGGATCATATTGAGATTTTGCGAGAATCCTTCCGTATGGTTAAACAAAAACATCCATTTACAATGGAAGCGATTGTAGTGTTGCCGGAACATCTGCACGCCATTTGGATATTACCCGATGGTGAAGATGATTTCAGTTTGCGCTGGCGACAAATCAAATCAGAATTTTCCAGGCATATTGAAATTGGTGAGAAAATTTCCCATAGCCGTATTCGTAAAAATGAAAGAGGAATCTGGCAAAGACGATTTTGGGAGCACCGAATAAAGGATGATAACGACTTTGCCAGACATGTGGATTACATTCATTTCAATCCAGTAAAACATGGTCACGTCACAACTGTCGCGGATTGGCCTTATTCATCGTTTCATCAGTATGTTAAGCGAGGGATTATTCCGGTTGATTGGGGCGGAGTAATGGGATTGGAAAATGATTTAAATTTGGAATAAGAATATTTATGAATTTTTACCTGATGGGTTTCGCTGGCGCTCTACCCATCCTACCGCTAAAAGAAAATTGGAAAGACAATGACAAATATAAATATTCAAAAATATAGTAGCCAAATTCAAGAAATGTCCTTGTGGGCTAAGAAGTTCACGAATTGGGATAAACTTCGCGCTATACAAAACAGCAAGATAATAAGTTCAACGTACGTATGGTTATTTGTTGTTCCACTTGTGGCAAAGTTATTGTCGAAAATAAATGAATCCATAAAAATAACTATCGACGGTAGTGTGTACGAATTTGTGATAGAGCTACCATTCTCCTGGGAGGTGTTCTTTTATTCGTCATTATGCTTTGTTATCGGTAATGTTATTTTTCTAGTTTTAGCTCCCGAGTTAATAAAAGATTTCAAAGATTATGGCGAGTACACTGGATCAAGAAGAAACATACATCATCTATCTAGGTATATGACAGAAAAATATAAGCTTCATCTAAATAATATTCGTGCTAAGGAGTTAGAAAGCTCTAAAGATTACGAAGATTTAAAGCGGCGTATTGGATTTAATGACAGTAGCAAAAATCAAAACCCTAAGGCAGAGGAAGATCAGTTCTGGTCGTTATACGACTATTTGAATATAGAATACCGTTATTTCAGATATATCTGCACTGCTTTTTATGCAATAGGTTTTGTGTTGTTTTCATGGGTGATTATAAGAAACATTTTTTGGGTACTAACTCATTAATTTGACTTATCAGGGCAGGGTGGAGAAATGCGAAACTCAACATGAAGACAGAACGAAGTGAATCGCATCACTCGCCACGGATGGGCTTCCTTTCGTCAGCCCACCCTCTCAAACCAACTTAATCCGCCGCAAAGCAATAAAAATAACCCGCGCCGCCGGTGCTGACCAGGTTTTCCTGGCTGCAGCCCTTGCTGTCGTGGGTGGAATTCCAGGAGACGTTGCCGCCGGTGGCGCCGCGGTTGGTGCGGTCGGAGTGGCCGACGCGAACGCTGCCTTCGCCGCTGCTGGTGTAGTTTTTACAGGTGTGGTCGGCAGCATCGGTGTAGGCGCGGCCGTCCGGTTTGGAGCCGGTGATTAGGTCGTGCTGGTTAGGTGTAGCGCCAACACCATTGATCTGCGCGCCTTTTTCGGTGAGGTTGGTGGTGCGATGCACGTTGTTGCCCAACTGGCCTAACTCCACGGTGTCGCCGTGCAGGTGTGCAACGTCGTTCGCGACAATCGCGCCGTTAGCGTTGGCCCAGGGGCCGTTGCCGATCCGGTCGCGGGCGTTGACGGCGGGTTGGTCGGCTGTGGCCTGGGTGCTCAAATAGGCGCGCCAGGTGCGGTTGCCGGCACCGACGTCGGTCGCCAGTTTCTGGCAATGCGCATCCGCGCCCGCCAGGCCGCCCAAATCCGCGCCTTTGCCGGAGCCAACACTGGTAACGAAAAAGCCTAGCGGTGGTTTGGGGGCGTCGCTGGGGGCTTGTTGAGCGAAGGCAGTGTTGGCGCTCAGAACGAGCAGGCCGGCAACAAAGCTAGTTTTTTTCATGCATTTTCTCTCTAGTTATGGGTTATCAAAACGGATTCCTTGAGCAAGGTTCCCGCTCCGAAAACAGCAGTAATCGTGCCGTATTTAATCGCCAGGAAATTCCGTTGTTGAACAGAGTTAATGCCCGCCAGCTGTTGCGATACAGACAGGGTTTGCTGGCTGACTGTCTTTAGAGAAGCACTTGGCTACCGACTTGCCTGTAACGCGCGCAAACAACCCAGGCCGCCGATGAGCATAATGGCATCGCGCAAACGCATTAACGCTATCAAGCCAACAGCTGTCTCGGCGGGCCAACTCAAATACTGAAACGCCCAAAACACCGCTGCTTCCAACGATCCGACGCCGCCCGGCAGCGGCAACAAAAACGACAGACGCATCGCCACCAACACCACCAGAAACGCCGAAACATCCAGGGCAAAGTCGAACACGCCGAGCAGCAGCCATAACTCCAATAGCAACCCGGCCCAGCCGCACAGAGAAAATATAAAGGCTTTGCATAAAACCGGCTTACCGGTAGTTACGGCAGCCTTTAAGTCACTACCCAGACGCTGCCAATGTGTTTCGATGTTTTGTAGGCGCGGATGATGCTGCCAACGCCGGGCCAGGCGCTTTAGCCAAGCCAATATCCGTTCCGGCTGCTTTAAAATAATCCAGCCAAATAGGGACAAGATCAGCAAGATAGCGATCAGACTTAGCAAGATTTCTCGCCAGTTGGCGACAGCGCCGGCCGGTGAAGCTAGCAGCAATAGCACGGCCAGAACCAAGATGCTGAAGTTGATCCACAGCTCATAAAATCTATCCAAGCCCAAACTCAGCAGCGCCCTGTGTAGCGGCAAATGGTAGCGCTTGTACAACCAGAAAATCTGCAAAGGCTCGCCGCCGAACTGCGGGCCGGGCGTGATGAAACTGACTGCTTGGCCGGCTTGGCGAATCAGCAATAACTGAGCAACACCAACCGGTAATTTCAGCAAATCACTGAGCACCCACCAACGCTGAGTCGCCATTAAGATAATGACCAGATTCAGACTTATCCAGCCTAGCCATTGGTTGAAAGAAAGTGTGCCAATAGTCAACGTGATAGTGGCGAGAGGCAATTGGCTAAACACCGCGCTAGCCAGCAGCAATCCAGGCAACCACAATAAAATCGGCAGCGCCTTAAACCAGTTCATCAGGCCCCGTCATAGCGTTGAATCCAGTCGTCGCCCCATCGCCACAGGCTATAACGGCCGGTGCCCAGCAGCAAAATCCAGCTGGCAGCGAAGATCAAACCATAAGACACAACTCGGTTGCTATCGTGCGGATAATGCCAACCCAAGGAGACGATCACGATCAAGGCTCCCAAGCGCCCGGCCAAGCCAAGCACAACCAGCGCAACGCCTAGCACCAGCAGTTTGTCCTCGGTGTCGATGGCATCCGGTATCAGCATAACCGCCAGCAACGGCACTAATAATCTCAGCCCTGGCTGAAAATACTGCGCGCTCCAATTTGCCAAGCACTCATAGTCCTGCTGCTTTAACCGACCGCACACCACCCACCAGTCCGCCGTAAATCCGAACAGCACCGGCAACATGAAGGCAATGCCGGCGATAGCGGTCAACTCGGGGTCAAGTAGCGGCCAGAGCGCCAAGGCAACAAACGCCATTTGAAAGCCCGCCAAAGTCCGACGCAAAGGATTTCCCGGCAAGTCGTATAAGGGCAAGCCCAGTAAACTACGTTGCTGCAAGCCCCAGCGATAAACATAGTAAGCCACGCTCAACAGCAGATAGGAGCCATGCAGTTTGCCCAAACCGATTGCCAATAGCGGTGCGATCACTAATCCCAGCGCATCGAAGCGAATGTCCAATTCATTACCCAACAGGCTCACCTGTTCGCTGCGGCGGGCCGCGAAGCCGTCCAACCTATCGAGGATAGCCGCCAGCGTGTAAAACAACGCCGGCAAGCATATAAATGTGACAAGAGTTTGCTGCATAAACAAAAAGCCGCCGGTCAGCGCGATGAATCCGCCGCGCAAGAGGGTTAAACGATTGCCCCAGCCGAGCCTGCCGTAAAGTGGCGCGTCCAAACTGGCGCGGTTCAACGGTAAACGCCGCCATGCGCATAGGCAGACATAAGCCCAGATTAGACTGGCGCGAAACAGCCAGAGGCCGGCAAGCTGGCAATCTTGGACAACGCTTAATACACCAAAACCGATTAGTAATACTCCCAAGCCCAATTGGGCGATTACGCGCAACTCCTGCTGCAGAAAATTTAAGGTGGCATTCTCGGTTGGTTGCATGTGTTTCCGTTACTGAGTCGGGTGACCGGTAAGCGCAAGCAGAAGCCGTGCCAATTTGGCGTTGTTTTTGCTTGCAAGCAGTATCAACCTTAAATATCTAACAGTACATTCGACTTAGCATGCCCGCCTCTGCAAACTTAAACTCACTTTATCGGCAACGATTTTGCCGGCCACATTTAACCGTCTTGCGGGAATATAGATGCTAGGCGATAACAGGATTTTTAATTCTCACCGGACTGATCACCTCGCAACCGGTTTGAATGGTTTTGCGGTGATTTATGTATTGACGGCGTTGCTTATTCCCAATCGCCTGAGCGCGATCTCGTTGGCGGCTTTTGCTTACCTGCCGTTGGAAGCGCTATTGCTTGGACTGGCGTTGCTGGTGCCGGGCCGGATCGGCTCACTGATTCGTCTGTGCGCTGCCGGTCTGCTGGCGACGGGGATCATTTTTAAAATGGCCGACCTCGCGGCATACCAGGTTTTTGATCGGCCGTTCAATCCGGTCCTGGATTCCCGCTTTCCGGCAGACGGCATGAATCTATTGCAAGGCGCCATTGGCCGGATTGGCGCCATCGTCGTCGCCGGTTTGCTCATCGCCTTGTTGCTGAGTATTTTTTGGCTGACCAACACCTTACTGCGCCGGCTACAAACGCTGTTGCAAAGTTCGGCGCAAATTAGCGGCACAGGTTTAATAGCCGGCCTTTTGGTGTGGAGCGCTTCCGCCTTCGCGGATTGGTCATACGCCGGCAAACCGTTTTACGACCTAATGGCCCAACACGTTGCCAGCATCCGTAGCGGCATGGCCGATCTGGAAAGTTTCAACAACATCGTCGATAGCGACCATTATGCCACCGTGCCGGACAACGCATTGTTCGAGAAATTGAAAGGCAAGGATGTGCTGGTGGTGTTCATCGAATCGTATGGCCGGACCGTGCTGGACAGGGCAGACTACGCCGCGCATATCCGGCCATTACTACAGCAAAGCAGCGCCGATCTGGCCACAAACGGTTTGTTGGCGCGTAGCGCTTACCTGACCTCGCCGACGTACGGCGGCATCAGCTGGTTGGCGCATGGCACCTTGATGTCCGGATTATGGATCAATAGCCAGACCCGCTACGACCGCTTGGTGATGAGCCAACGCCCGTCGTTGAATCGCCTGTTCCACCGGGCCGGCTGGCGCACTGTGGCGGTACAACCGGCACATACGATGGCCTGGCCACAAGGCGAATACTTCGGTTACGACCGCATCTATGCCGCACAGGATTTGGGCTACAAAGGCCAAACCTTCAACTGGATCACCATGCCGGACCAATACACGCTGTCGGCCCTGCAAGCCTTGGAGCGCAAACCCGGCGCTCGGCAACCGTTGATGGCCGAGCTGGCATTGATTTCGTCGCACGCCCCCTGGACGCCGTTGCCCGATCTGGTGGACTGGGACCAGGTCGGCGACGGCAGCATTTTCAATCAAGCCCGCGTCGGCGATACCCCGGAAGTGGTTTGGCAAAACACCGAGCGCATCCGTGAACAATATCGAAAATCCATCGAATATGCGCTGGCTAATATCGTCTCCTACGCGATTAAATATGGAGACGACAAGCTGGTACTGCTGGTGCTGGGAGATCACCAGCCGGCACCGTTTGTGACCGGCGAATCGGATAGCCATGACGTGCTGGTGCATCTGATTAGTCGCGACAGCAAGGTGATGGATGCAATAAAAGATTCGCAATGGACGGAGGGCATGCTGCCGTCAAGCGATGCGCCCGTGCTGGGCATGGATAAATTACGGGAGCGATTTATTGCGGCGTTTTCCCGGTAAATCTTGGTTCCTGGTTTTGCGCAAGGTTTCGAATAAGCGGTCGCGGGCATGTAAATATCCCAAGGTCCGAAAAGGATCAATTCGGCCAATTTCCAACCTTCGAGGTGTGGGCCGGTTTATGTCATAAATTGCTCGTCTACCGTGAAGGTAACCGGCCTTGCGCGGCTTTTCGCGCAAGGTCCGTGTTGACCGCAGGGTTAGGTTTCTTGGGCTGAGAAGAACGTGTCAATGTAGGCACCATATCGGTTCTCGAATTCCTCCAGATACGCTTGAAGGTCGGGGGTAGTGGGCGCATCGATGTTGGCTTGGACTTGCCATTTAGTTACGAGAGTAGCAAATATCTCATTCACCATGTGGGCTTGACGAAGAAGCAACACGACGAACTTGCGAGCAACCAAGGCGCCATCTTCGGTGCTGAGATTCCAGCCCGGAATCTTGTTTTGGTTGTGAACGAAATCATTCCGCTTCTGCAAGAACTCGCTAAGCAGTTCTTCAAAAGCAGGAAATAGCTGTGCTCGCTCTTTGACCTTCCCCAAGAAATAGCCGAGCGCCTTCTTCCTCTCTTGCCCCTCAATATGCTGAAGCCTTTCCCACGTTAGCTCGGTATCGCCTTGCAGCACGAACGTTGTGCAGAACTTGATGTTGCGTTCAACCGACTGGATATACGTCAGCGTGAACCCGATGAGCGAATAGATGTCGTGCTCGTTCGGTTGGTGCATGGCGTGAGAAACCTAACAAGATATTAAGCTGTTAACCGTATATCTACCCGATAATGCGCTTCGATAAGGTAATTTATTGATCTGCATATGATCTTCCTTTCTATATATCATTCGACGATGAAATAATGACCGGTAACAGCCTGACTGTTGCCATTGAATCATCTCAAGCGATAGTCCGCAACGGGTCGATTGTCACAGTTCGCCACTCTCTAAAGCCGACATTTTTTACCGGTTGAATCGTATCAGAACCAGCTAGTCGATGTCGCCAGCTCAGTTGCGGATATGCCGCTCATTCAGATCCTAAGAACCCAGCGCGCCAACTCGGAAATATCCTTGCCAGCCAAACCATCCGGATCGCCGCGATAATCCATTCGCGCGCCAATCCGGTAAATTCATTCGGGCCGGCGTTGGCGGCACCGTCCCGCCAAACAGGCGGGTGCTTAAACCTGGGGCGGACCAGTGGCCGAGTATCCGGGCGACACGCAAAACCCTCTCGTGGTTACCGCCGAGTGGTGCGTCGGCACATCCCAATCCCGTGTAGGTGTCGACGAAGCGTGCAGCGGTGCGCACCAGCGATTTGGGTGTACCACCGAGCACTTTGTGGATGCCCCTGTAGCCCGGCGGGATGCAGCCAAAGCTTTCGGCGGTGCCGCTGGGTATATTTTCGGTGCGCATGCGCGGCTTGGGCATATCGCCGGACAATTGCTCGAAGGATGTTGTTCCGCTGCTGAGTTAACAGCACGGCAGTTGTCCTCACCGATAAATCGTCCTCCTGTTTTTGATCGTCACTTGGTCGTTGTTCGCAAAGTAATTAACGCTAAAACAGTGGCTTAGCTAAATAAATACTCCTGATTATCGCGTTGTTATGGATTATGGGCCTGGTTTTTGCTGAATGCGGGCAACGACGTGGAAAGTTAAGCAAACCATTTTCCGCGATTGATTTTTTAGCGAATTAGCGGAGGACATATCGAATGAACACGAAAGGCAAACTGGTAAGCGGGATAGTTGTTGGCGGCTTACTTTCCCTGACCGCGCCGCCAGCCCATGCCCACCACGCCTTTTCCGCCGAGTTCGACGCCGAACAACCCATCGAGTTAAAAGGCGTGGTCACCAAACTGGAATTGGTCAACCCGCATAGCTGGCTGTATCTGGACGTGAAGCAAACCGACGGCAGCGCCAAGAATTGGGGATTCGAATTCGGCGCGCCGTTCAGCCTTAAACAAAAGGGCATAACCAAAGCCAGCCTGCCGGTCGGCAGCGAAGTCACCATCCAGGGTTATCGCGCGAAGAATGGCAAGGATTTTGGCTACGCGGTGACCACCGTGTTGTCTGATGGCCGTAGCGTTAAAACTGGCGGCGCTCAGGATGCTCCGGGGGCGCAAGCCAACGGCCAGGCGCAATAAACCGAATCGGATTTGTTTGAATATAAATATTACGGAATATACCCTCAATGCGTTCACCCAATAACGGTCCGTCATCGCTACAGATTGCGCTGATGCTGGCCAGCGGCTTGATTTTGCTGTTCCTGGCTACCGGCGACGCCGGTGCGGCCGGCCCTAAAATCCCCCGGCTTGCCAACGGCAAACCCGATTTTTCCGGCATCTGGCAAACTACCAGCGCCGCCGATTACGACCTGGAACCGCACAGCAACCGCAAGGACGCCCCGCCCGGCGCCGGCATCGTCGAAGGCCATTACCTGCCTTATTTACCCGCCGCACTGGAGCAAAAGAAGAAAAACTTCGCCGCTCGCGACACCCTGGACCCGGCGCTTAAAGGCTACACCTTGGGTGTACCGCGCGGCATTTATTACCCGGAGCCGTTTCAAATCTTCCAACGCAAACAAGACCTGACCTTGGTACACCAGTTCGGTCATTCGGTACGGACCATACATACCGACGAAACCGATCATCCGAAAGACCCTTACGATTGGTGGCTGGGCGACTCCCGCGCGCATTGGGAGGGCGATACGCTGGTGGTCGACGTCAAGCATTTCAACGACAAAACCTGGTTCGACCGGGCCGGCAATTATCACAGCGACGCGCTACATGTCGTCGAAAAATGGGCGTTTATCGACCCCAACACCGTCGAATATAAAGCCACCGTGGAAGACCCCAAGGTATTTAGCAAGCCCTGGAATCTATCGGTGATTTTGCACCGGTACCGGGAGAAGGATTTTCAGTTGATCGAGGACTACCGCTTTACGCTGGACTACGACGACGCTTATCCGCCCAAGCCGAATAAACCTTAAAGCCGGATACCAGACGAGGACGTTATGACACAAATTAACCCAGGTCGCTCGGCGCTATTTTCCGGGCTGGCCATCAGTATGATGCTTACCGCCGCGCCCAGCCTATACGCTGCGGACGACACAAAGAAACCGGACGCACCGGCTGCGAAATCGGCTCAGCCGGCCACCAAACCGCTGAAACTGGGCGGCCCCGGCATAGAACAGGAAAGAAGCTTTCCCAAGATCGTTTCCGGAAAATGGACCGGTCCGAAAACCGCCGACGGCCAACCGGACGTGCAAGGCCACTGGTCCAATACCATCGCCAACCATAACAACTTTACCGATCCGCAAGGCGGCATCCTAAACGACCCCAATCCCAACCGAGTAGCCAAAGGTCCACGCGAGGAACGCGCACCCAGCCGGGTCAGCGACCCCGCCGACGGCCAGGTGCCGTTTCAGCCTTGGGCGCTGGAGAAGGTCAAGGATTTTCAGGCGCATTTCCACGACCCGGTCAAACCGGAATACATCGAACCCTTGGCGCGTTGCGCACCAGGCGGCATTCCCAAATCCTTGTTTTGGCACGGTTACGAAATCAGCCAGTATCCGGGTTATGTGTTGTTTCAATTCAACTCGGGCACCCGCATCATTCACCTGGACGGCAAACCGCATTTGCCGGACAACATTAAACTGTGGAACGGCGACTCGCGCGGCCATTGGGAAGGCAACACGCTGGTGGTGGACGTCACCAATCAAAACGGCAAAGCCTTATTCGGCCGCTCCGGCGAGTTTATTAGCGAAAACGGCCATATCCAGGAGCGCTACATCTTTAGCAACGACGGCGACCGTTACACCTACGAAGCTGTGCTAACAGACCCGACCGTCTATACCCGGCCGTTTACCGTGACGGTGCCAGCCCGGAAATGGACCGCCAAAGATCAGCCTAACGGCTGGCACTTCGAGGTTGAGCCAGCCAATTACACCGGCAAGGTGGCCCTAAAAGAGCCTATCCTGGATCAATACGAACGTGTCTGCGCCGAGAACAATGGCGGCTTCGGACTGGTCGCCGCTGAAGAACCGAAAAAATAGGCTCATCATGTCATTAGTCGAATTTGCCCAACTGCTTAACGACTCCGAGTTCGGTACCGCGCTGCGCGAGTCGGTGTATATGTTTCCCTTGATCGAAGGCTTGCATTTGATCGGCCTGGCTTTGGCATTGGGATTACTGTTTTTTGTCGACCTGCGCCTGCTCGGCCTGTTTCTACCGCAGTTGCCGGTTGGGCAAGTTTTGCATCCGCTTCGGCCCTGGTTGTTGGGCGGATTTTTAATTATCTTCGCGACCGGGATTTTGCTGTTCGTGGCGACGGCGGCAAAAATCATCACGCTGCCGGTATTTTTTTACAAACTGGGTTTCATCGCCTTGGCCGGCATCAATGCCTTGTGGTTTGAGTTGAAATGGGGCCGCGAGGTCGGGCACTGGGGCAACGAGTCTACCTTACCAGCAGCGGTGCGTTTTGCCGGCTTCACGTCGCTGACTTTGTGGAGCCTGGTGGTCATCGCCGGGCGTTTGATCCCTTACTTGAGTTACCAATAACCTTATGTCTGTCCTCGAACTCTTCAAAGCTTTGCAATCCAGCGGGTTTGGCCGCTTCGTCGGCAGCCTGGATCATCTGTTCTGCGCCTTGTTGGAACTGGGCCATATCGCCGGCATGATTTTGTTGCTGGCGTCGGTGATATTAACCAGCCTGAATTTGCTGGGTTTGGGCCTAAGCAGCGTACCGTTGGCGCAAATCCAGCGCAGCACCGGCAAGTTGTTCTGGACCGGTTTGACGCTATTGGTGGTATCCGGCTTGCTGATCTTCATTCCGGCCGCCACCAGCTACTATCCCAACGATTTCTTTTGGGCCAAATTCATTCTGCTGGGCCTTGCCTTGCTGGTGTATTTCACGCTCTACCGGTGGGTTGCTAGGTCAGACTCACACCATACTTGGCTGGCAAAAGCCACCGGCGGCCTGGCATTGAGCCTGTGGCTGGGCGTGGCGTTCGCCGGGCGTTTTATCGGCTTTTTTGCTTAACGCCGACTCATCCATTTTCAGTTTAAGGACGCCCCGGCATAGAGCCGACGTCTTCTTTATTCGCAACGGGATTGCCCATGTTCAAACGATTTAATTCACGTTTAAAAATACTTGCCGGCAGCGTGGCATCTGCCAGTCTATTGATGGCCTGCAACCCTGCTACTACCGAACCTGCTGCGCCGCCCATTCCCTTCAAACCGGTCGCGACGTTGCAAGAGATCATGACCTCGATTATCGATCCGAATATCGATTTTATCTGGAACTCGGTATCCTCGGTCAGCACGGCCACCGGTACCGAAGAACGCCAGCCGCAAACCGACGAAGATTGGCGACTGCTAAGGCAACACGCCCTGGCCGTGACTGAAGCGGCGAATCTGTTGTTCATTGAAGACCGGCCCATCGCGGCTGCTAATGCCGTCACTTCTAGCGGCGGTGCGGAACTGACGCCGGCTGCGATCAAAACCTTGATCACCGAGCATCGTCTGGAATTTGTAAAACGCGCGCAAAACCTGCAAAACGCCGCACAAGGTTTACTGGTGGCGATAGACGCCAAAAACGTCGAGGAACTGGAAAAAGCCGGCGGCGAAGTCGAACAAGCCTGCGAGCAGTGTCATAGCCAATTTTGGTATCCGGGCGATGCCAGACCAAAATAGTAGGGGCGTTGGCACATAGCCGGCCTAAGCTGCATACTGTAGGCCTTTTGACCTGGGCTATTGCCGCGCATGACCCACAATTTACCCGATCTCGATACCTACCAAACTCAAGGCTATCTAATCGCCAGGCAGTTATTTTGCCTGGAAGCCATGGTGGAATTACAGTCCATGGTCGAACGGATACACTGGCAATGGGCGGCGGAAATTGGCGATTTAATCCGCGCCAATCGCCTGTTGAACATGCACAGCCTGACCGATAGCCGGTATTTCAAGGAACAGGCCGCGGAACGTCTGGCTTTATTTGCTTGGATCACCCAGCCAGCGGTTACTGGTTGGCTGACGGATTTATTCGGCGACGAGCTGTATTTTCATAATAGCCAATTGTTTTTCAATCCGTTGGACCGCGAGCAATTGCCTTATTGGCACCGGGACCTGCAATACAGCACTATCACTGACGACGCACAGCAAAGCGCGCAAGGCAAATTGTTGGCACTGCATCTGCGGGTGCCGCTGTTACCCGAGTGCGGCATGGCCTTAATACCCGGCAGCCATCGCCGCTGGGACAACCCTCTGGAACGGGAGGTGCGCTTTGAATTGAATGGTCATCAAAAACACGAAGATTTGCCAGGCAGCGTGCTGATCGATTTGCAGCCGGGCGATGCGTTATTGTTCGATGCGCAAATGCTGCATCGGGGCCATTACCAAAGCAATTCGGCGCGGCTGGCCTTTGATATTTGTGTCGGCATCTACCACCCGTTTACGGCAGCGTTTCTAAACAAAGCCGTATTGCCTGTTCAGGCCGAGATGGCGCAATTGGCTAATAACGACTGGTATCGACGGGCTTGGCAAATCGCGGAAAGGCTTGGTTGAAATAGATTTGGAGATACTTCTACAGGAGTTACGGAGGCGCCGGATTCGACGCCTCCGAGTCTTGGCATATTACAGCGACCGCCACAAACGCTTCTCGACCTGCTTTTTCTCCCACTCCGCACCAAAGAACGGCAGGATGTCGAATACCGACGAGGCATGAATCAACAGCCCCACACCCCAGCCCAACGCCGGCCAGATCACCCAGAGATGGCGCGGGGTTTGCACCAGATTCAAGATCGCCAAAGCGCCGATGACGACCAGATATTGCAGCAAATGCGTATAAAACCGCCGCAGTTTGCGCACGTGTTCCAGCGCGAGGATTTCTTCTTTACTAATGCCCTGACTTAAAGTGCCGTTCATGTCCGACTCCGAATTTAACTGTGAAAAATCGATCTCAAAGACCGCCGCCAGTGACTTCAGGGATTCCACGCTTGCCGTTTGTCCGCGCTCGATGCGTTGAATGGTGCGGACGCTGATGCCGCTCAAATCGGCCAGTTGTTGTTGCGACCAGCCGTGTTGCAATCTCAGTTTTTGTATAAGCATTTGGAACTCCTTTTTAATCACTGGCCTTCAGTCTAGCGCTTGATTGGCTTGCTCCGTGACGACATTCCCCCGTCATCGGCACGACAGTTGCCCGTCACTTTCGTCGAAAGCGCCCCGACAAGAGAAAACATGGGCCTAGAATCGTTTAATCCGGTTCAAAATCAGGGTGTCGGCGAGATTTCTAAATACATGCGCTTCATCCATGACTGGCGGCAAGACTCAAAGCAGCTTCGATAAAACACCAGAACGGCTTTTGTGCCATGAAACCGTGATTCGGCAGCACAAATCTGTCGGTCTGCACCACCCATAATGGGTCGGCCATCCACGCCTCCTTTACCGGACGCAATTGCAAGCCGTCCGCCACTCGCAACACCGCAGCGCTAGCGATATTGCGGTCTGATCCAGTCGGCTTCGATGCTATGGCAGAATCGAGATGACAGGTTTGAGTTTTCAGTGCGGGATCTATCGCTTCCAAACGATGGGTGATAAAACCGCGATAATGCCCAACGGCGGTGGCGGCCAAATCCCATTGCGAAGCGCCCGGTATGTCCACCTGCTCAATCGGGTCCAATACCGACTCGAACCAGGCCGGCACGGCCCGGCTATAGGTAAACATGTTCTTGGTGATGGTATCGGCTTCCGAACTGGCAACCACTACCAGCGGGTTGGCATGCGCAAGGCGATTCGTTGCCGCGACTCGACGAACCGCGGTGCGCAGATCGGCAAAGCGTCTGGCTTCGATAGCCGGATTAACCAACAACACCAGATCGCCGAAGCGGGCTTGGTCGCCGCGTTCCTGTTGCAGGCGTTGCAACCAGACCGGTTGCAAGGCGTTTAACATCACGGACGCGCCCAGACTGTGGCCTATTGTGAGCAAGCGGTTATCCGGATTGGCGTCGTGTTTGACGACAGCTTCGACATTTAACAAGAAATCTAGAAATTGCTTTTGTCCTAGGCGTTCGCTTACCGACCGCCGCTCCCAAAAGGTCAAAGCCCGCAGCCAGGGCGTTTCCACCGTTTCGCCGCGCCACCCCAAGTAGATGCCGACTACCCGGTAATGTGGGTTACGCAGTTTGATGTCGCGCAAACTTTCCTTGAAACGGCGGACGTTGTTATCGCTGTCCTTGGCATTGTGGTGCCAGCCGTGGGTATAAAGCACCACATATTGCGGCTGTTGACTGGCTTGTAAGTTATTCAGCAATGCGTCGGCTTGGCGTTGATCGTAGAAACGGCCGTCGTCGTCGAATTCCACGAAACCCAAGGTGTAACCATCTTGCGGGTTGACGACTAAATTGGCGGCGCTGCAATCCGCACCGGCATTGGCTAGACAAGGTTTTACACTGATATTGGTACGGAAATATTCTTGGGGAGCGCAAGCTGATAACAGCATCAGCATGGCGAACAGCAATCTGCTCATAAGGCGGTGACTAGGACAGCGACACAAGGTTTTGCGTCACTGTCCCACTCATGAAAGCTAATTTCAGCTACTGCAGGCATTAACCGGCATATTTGACGGTACAGCCGTAAGGTTTGGTCACGGCTTTGCTGATGGGTTTACCGGCCGCCAGTTCTTTTAGTGCTGAAGAAATATAATTTTCAGCCGTCGCGATGTCGGCCTGGTCTGCCGAGGCAATGCTGTCTATGCCGCCTTTGTAAAGCAGAACGCCATTGGGATCGATGATGAACAAATGCGGGGTATTGGTGGCACCGTACAATTTACCCACGGCACCGTCCGCATCGAACAGGGTGTTGGCGGGTGTGGCGTTACGCTCTTGATTGAGTTTTTTTGCGGTTGCCGCGTCGACAAAGCCTTGTTTGCCGGGCGCGGAAGAAATGACTTGCAACCAAACAATGTTTTGGTTTTTGGCCTGTTTTTGTAAATTGGGAATATTGCCGGATTGGTAATGTTTTTGCACAAACGGACAGTCGGCATTGGTCCATTCCAGAATCACGGTTTTGCCGCGCAGCGCCGCCAAACTCAAAGCGCCGCCTTCTGCTGCCGCCGCCGAAAACGCCGGTGCCGGCTGGCCTACCACCGGCTCTGCTTTGGCAAGGGCCGGCATTAATAGCATTAAACTAACGGTCATCAATCCGAACAAACGCTGAGAAATCATAAATACTCCATTGCTGATGGTTAAAGACGGGCGCTTTGAATGGCGCCGATAACGAGATCAGGGGTCAGGATTTGCGGTAATACCATCGCCTCCTGCGCTCCCGGTCCGAAATACAAATACAAGGGCACGCCGCTGCGACCAAATTGGCTCAATACCTTGGCGATACCCGCATCACGGTTGGTCCAGTCGCCTTTCAGGTAAGTCACCTCGGCTTTGAGAAACGCGCCGCGAACCGATTCGCTACTCAAGGCAACACGTTCATTAACCAAACAGGTGATACACCAGTCGGCGGTGAAATTAACGAACACCGGTTTGCCTTCGCTGCGCAATTGGGCTAGTTTTTCAGCGCTGTAGGCTTGCCAGTGTTGATTGTTGCTGTCCGTTGCATAGCTTGCTTGCGACGAGGTTTGGATGCCTAGTTCGCCCGCCAGCAAGGCCAGCAGTAAAGTTACGCCGGCGCTGGTGTGGATGACGCGGCGCTTTATTTGGGTGGCGTTTCGGCTAATTTGCAATAACCAGACAGCGAGGGCAACCAACACACAGCCGCCCAAGGTACCGGCAACTGCTTCCGGGCCGGCCTGACGGGCAAGCACCCAAATCAGCCAAGCGGCGGTGGCGTACATTGGAAAAGCTAGCCCTTGTTTCAGGGTTTCCATCCATGCCCCGGGTTTGGGTAGCCAGCGCTGAAGTATCGGCCACTGACAAAGCAGCCAGTAAGGCAGGGCTAATCCGATGCCTAAACTCAGGAATACGGCGATCATTGTTGCCGGTGCTTGGGTGATGGCAAAGCCAATGGCTGCGCCCATGAAGGGGGCGGTGCAGGGGGTGGCCACGACTGCGGCCAACACGCCGGTGAAAAAACTGCCGGCATAACCATCCAGAGTGGCCAGCTTATGGCCCAAGCCGGTGATGCCGGTGCCGATATTGAAGACTCCGGATAAGCTTAAGCCCACCGCAAATATCAAGTAGGCCAGTATCGTGACGAACCACGGCGACTGAAACTGGAAACCCCAGCCAATGCCGGCGCCACCGGCCTTCAGCGCGACCAACACAGCGGCCAATGCGGTGAAACTAATCAATATCCCGGCCAGATAAGCCCAACCGTGTCTGCGAGTTTTACCGGGATCGTGAGCGGCTTGTTCTATTAATGCCAAGGCTTTTAACGACAATACCGGAAATACACAAGGCATTAGATTCAATATCAAACCACCGGCCAAGGCCAGTAACAGGGCGGTTGGCAAGGTTTGCTCGGCCAAGGCGCTGGCCGGCTCAGCCTGGACGGGATTTGCCGTGCCAGGCCACGCCGCGCTGATCTGATAAGCGCGCAAACTGTCGCCGCTAGCGACCGTCAGCACGCCGGTCAGTGTTTGTCCGGGGGATAATAGCTGGTCGCCGGATGGCAAGCGGATGTCCAGGCCATCGTCGGCTAAGCTTGTTATTTGCTCGCCAGCATGGGAAATCGGTCCCCATTGGTCGGGGTAGAAGGCCAGCGCGTGCTGGTCTGGCGCAGGTAGTTGCTCGCCAGTCAGGTGTAACCGGAGCGTGCCGGCCGGACCTTCAAGCAAGCTGGCTTGCCAGGGTAATACACCAGGTAATGAATTTTGGGCAGCTGCGATCAAAGGATGGGTTGGGCCGACCGCTACGCCCTTGGCGACCACCGGCAACTGTATTGCTAATTCCACCTCTTGGGGAATGCAGGCTTCCTCGCAAACCAACCATTTCGCCTTTGCTGAGATGGGCCATTCTGTACCAGGTTCCGCGTTCTCGGCTACCCGCAGCGGCGAGAGTAGGGTGACCGCGTCGTGATAGCCGTAATTGACGACCGGCCCCAGTACGAT
The DNA here is from genome assembly GCF_002834115.1 of Methylomonas sp. Kb3. NCBI lineage: Bacteria > Pseudomonadati > Pseudomonadota > Gammaproteobacteria > Methylococcales > Methylococcaceae > Methylomonas > Methylomonas sp. Kb3. The sequence goes on from NZ_PIZT01000010.1 coordinate 128,809, forward strand.
TTTGCTGGGCGTAGGCCATTGGATCTCGCCCACCGACCAGCCGGCTGGTAGTTGGTATTGAATTTTGGTTGGTAGGCCTGAGTCGCCAGGATTTTTCCAGTAAGTGTGCCAATGCGGAATAATCTGATGGTGCACGCCAATCAAGATCTCATCACCAGGATGCACGGCAGTATGCGAAGCAATCAGGCTGGCGCTTACCTGATCCGTGGCAGCTTCCGGACTGGGGTTGGCTTGGGTGCATGGCATCCCTAAAACCAGAATGATGCCGAGGATGACGCGATAGACAATTAGCACACTTGCACCCTAGCTTGGTTGAATTACAGGCATGTTAACGTTCGCTGGCGACTTGACTATGCATAACCGAAGCCTGGGTATTGCTAACCCCAGAAAGCCGCTGATCGCCGTCATTACCCGCCTTATACCTTATTGGCTGCGAAAGGATGTTTGGCATCCTGCTTCGCGGCAATCACTTCCTGAGCACTTGGAAAACCGGCGACAGCACGGGCAATCGCTTCCTTGGTGGCTTTGTAGTTGTATTCTTCGATTTTGGCGTCGTCTTCAGCCAGCCAGTGAATGAATACGCCCACGGAAATAAACAAATCGTCGGCTTCGTCGGCGGGAATAATGCCTTCTTCCACCGATTCCGCCACCGCAATGGCTACCGCGCGTTGTGCCGGTCCAAAAATTTGCACGGCTTGTTTCGAGCCTTTGATCGTGACTTTGTTGAACAAGATCGTGGCGGGTTTCACCAGCAAGTTGGGCGCTACCACCGCCAATAAAGTGGAAAAGCCGTCTTTGTTATTGGTTAATGCATTCGCGAAAGCGGTTTCCGCCGCTGAGCCGCGTGGGCCGATAATTAAATCGATATGAGCGATTTCATTGCCTTCGCCGACCAAGGATTCTCCAACCCGCAAATTGGTAATTTTTGCCATTTTAAGTAGTCCCTTTTTTGAAAAAAATGTAAGTAATATTTTTGAAATAATGAATATTTATAATCGGCTACTTCGGTATTTATCCGCAATAGCCGATTAGTTGCGTTTTGTCTGTTATATATTGCGTTACGGTAGTTTAAACATTACCTGCCTTGAAGTGGCCTACGGCTTCTTCGGCATGTTTGGTGGCTACTTCGGCATGGTTTTGTTTGCCGTGCGCAATGGTTTCTTCCAGTGATTTTTTACCTGCGCTGATGTGTGCTTTGGCTTCTCCGGTGGCGGCGCTTTCCGCTTTATCGACGTGAGCCAGGGCTTTTTCCGCATGCTCCACCAATTGATCCGCATGGCCGGCTTTGCCGTGGGTTACGGCATGCTCGGCATGTTTTAAGGATTCGGCAGCATGTTCCTCGGCAAATACGCCGCTGCTGGCAATTAATAAGGCGCTGGTAATCAATGCTACGGTCGTTTTCATAATATCCCCCTGGGAAATGGTTAGTTAATTTACTATTTAAAACCGAGTAATACCTCAATAGTTTATTTATGATTTGTAGGTCTGAATAAACTTAAGAATATAGCGGTTTTAACAATACGAGATAATCCAATATCTGCTGTATCGCCAAATTACTTACTCAATTTATATGCCAGTTTTCAACTTGTTGTTTGCAAAGAAAAAATGCTGATTTATAGGTAGTTTAGGTGTTTGCCTGTCAGCAAAAGTTGCTGACTTGGTGTTGATATATCAGCTATTTCCTGGCTCCTGAGAGGGTAAGTCTGATTGTGATAAGTGACTTGTGTTCTTTTAAAGACTCGAATTTGCTAATAAATGGCTTGGGATTCAACTGTTTACATGGTCTTTGTGTGTAAGGTGTATGCCAATCCTATATAGGTGCGAATTTTGCTTATCTGTGGGTTGCTACGAATGCGCGCCAGATAATTACAACCATCCAATCATCAATTTTTATGAGCAAATACACAGTCAACGTCAACGGGACACAACACACCGTGGATGTTAATCCCGACACGCCCTTGTTGTGGGTGCTGCGCGACCATCTCAATCTAGTCGGTACCAAATTTGGTTGCGGGATAGGCCAGTGTGGTGCCTGTACCGTGCATATCGACGGCCAGCCGACTCGGGCTTGTCTGACGCCGATTTCAAAAATCGGCCAAAGCCGGGTCACCACGATAGAAGGCCTACATCCGACTGGTGAACACCCCTTGCAAAAAGTCTGGCAAGAGCTGGATGTGCCGCAATGCGGGTATTGTCAGGCCGGGCAGATCATGACCGCCGCCGCGCTGCTGAAAAAAAATCCCCGTCCGACCGACGCCGAGATCGATGTCGAACTTGCCGGCAATCTCTGTCGTTGCGGGACTTATTTAAGGATACGTGCCGGCATTCACCGTGCCGCTGAACTCGGTGTCAAGGAGTCGATATGAACGAATACGAATTGGAAAATGCCAGCCGCCGCGATTTTTTGCGCAAGTCCACGCTGGCCGGCGGCGGCTTGGTGTTGGGTTTTTATCTGAATGTGGCCGATAGCGCCGCCAAGCGGGTTGCCAAGCCGGCCACCATTGCGGAAAGCAGCGTGTTTAAACCCAATGCCTTTATTCACATTGCCCCGACCGGCAAGGTGACCTTGATCAGCAAGCAGCCGGAAATAGGCCAGGGCATCAAGACCTCCTTGCCGATGATCATTGCCGAAGAACTTGAGGTTAATTGGCTGGATGTGCAAATCGTGCAGGGCGATTTAGATCCAATTTACGGTAGCCAAAGCGCCGGCGGTTCCCGCTCCACGCCGACCAATTATCAGGAGTTTCATAAACTCGGCGCAACGGCGCGGACGATGCTGATCTTGGCGGCTGCCGAAATCCTGCGGGTGCCCGACACAGAATTGTTCGCCAAAGATAGCGCCGTACATCATCCGGCGAGCGGTAGGCAGCTTATTTATGGGCAGTTGGTGGAAAAGGCGGTGTCGATTCCGGTGCCTGCGCCGGAATCGGTGAAGTTGAAAGACCCTAAAGACTATAAATTACTGGGTACCCGAATCGGCGGCGTGGATAATCCGGCCGTTGTCTCCGGTAAGCCTTTATTCGGCATAGATGTGCAATTGCCCGGTATGTTGTATGCGACCTATCAAAAATGTCCGGCTTTTGGCGGCAAGGTGGTCAGCGCCAACCTGGATAAAATCAAAACACTCCCCGGCGTAAAACATGCCTTTGTCGTTGAGGGCGGAAACAGCTTAAAAGGCTTGTTACCGGGTGTGGCGATTGTCGCCGACTCCACCTGGGCGGCGTTCACCGCCCGTAAGCAACTAGAAGTAGTGTGGGACGAAGGCCCGGCGGCCGCGCAAAGTTGGGCCGGCTTTAGCGCCAAGGCCAAGGAATTATCCGAGCAGGCCGGCAGCGAGGTGTTGCGTAACGACGGCAATGCCAAGCAAGCATTGGAAGACGCGGACAAAACCGTGGAAGCGGCCTACAGCTATCCGTTTATCTCCCACGCCAGCATCGAGCCGCAAAATTGTACGGCCTGGTTCAAGGACGGTGGCATCGAGATTTGGGCGCCGACGCAAAACCCGGAAGCCGGGCAGAAGATCGTCACCGAAACCTTGGGGATTCCGAAAGAGAAAATTACGCTACATATCACCCGTAGCGGCGGCGGTTTTGGCCGGCGTTTGATTCCAGATTACATCATCGAATCGGCGGCGATTGCCAAGCAAGTCGGCGTACCGGTCAAACTGACCTGGACTCGCGAAGACGATCTGCAACACGACCAATTCCGCGCCGGTGGCTTTCACTTTTTAAAAGGCGGCCTGGACGATAAAGGCAAGCTGATTGCCTGGCATAACCATTTCGTCACCTTTGCGCATAAAGTGGTGAAGGACGGCAAGGAAACCCTGGAACTGGGCAGCGGCGCCAACCTGTCCGGCGACGAATTTCCGGGACGCTGGGTGGAAAACTGTCTGCTGGAACAAACGCCGTTGGAATGCAATATCCCGATGGGGCCATGGCGGGCGCCCCGCAGTAATGTGTTCGCTTGGGTGTTTCATAGTTTTATCGACGAACTGGCGCATGCCGCCGGCCGCGATCCCTTGCAGTTTCGCTTGGAAATCCTGGGCGATAAGGGCTTTATTCCCGGCACCGGCCAGCAAGGCATCCCGTACGATGTGAATCGGATGAAGCATGTATTGCAGCACGTCGCGGAAAAATCCGAGTGGGGCAAGAAAACTTTCCCGCGCGGCCAAGGGCAGGGCATAGCCTTTCATTTCAGCCATCTGGGTTACATCGCCCAGGTTGCGGAAGTTACGGTCTCCAAAGACGGCAAGCTTAAAGTGGATAGAGTCGTGGTGGCTACCGACATCGGCGCGCAGATCGTCAATCTCAGTGGTGCGGAAAACCAGGTGCAGGGCTCGGTCATTGATGGTCTGGGAGCCTTGATGTTTCAGGAGTTGAATATCGAAAAAGGCCGGATCGTACAAAGCAATTTCGGCGAATATCCGATGATCCGTATTGCCGATACGCCGATGCGGGTGGATGTGCATTTTCTGAAAACCGACTATCCGGTCACCGGTCTGGGTGAACCAGCACTGCCGCCATTGGCGCCGGCAGTGTGCAATGCGATCTTCGCCGCTACCGGTGTGCGGGTCCGGCAATTGCCGTTATTGCGTACCGATTTGAGCTGGAGTTGATATGGCTAGTACAATCGCCGGCACACCTGCAAGCGAGTAAATCATGGCCAATAACATCAATCATCTGCTCGAAGCCTACCGGCAATTGCAACACGACGGCGCCGACAGCGTGCTGGCGACCATCATCGAAACCTTTGGCTCGACTTACCAAAAGGCCGGGGCGCGGATGTTGATTACCCAAACCGGGGAGTTGGTCGGTTTGCTGGGCGGCGGTTGTTTCGAACGGGATTTGGTGGAGCAGGCCGGATCGGTGTTCGAAACCGGCCATGCCAAAACCTTGTTTTACGATATGCGTTCCGGGGAAGACGCGATTTGGGGTTTGGGCCTGGGTTGTAACGGCGCGGTTAGGGTGTTGCTGCAATTATTAAAAGCCGAGCAGGGTTTCAGTCCATTGAGTCAGTTGCTGGAAGCCGCCGAAGCTCAAGCGCATGGGGTATTGGTTACGGTGTTCGAGTCCGAGCATGCGGATTTCCCGGCAGGGCGCAGCCAGTTTTTGCCTGCGGCCATCGTCGGCGAGCAGCCAATTTTACCTAGCGCGCCGTTTCCCTTTGCCACGGCGGCGCTGCAAACGGCTTTGCAGCAAAAACCGCGCATCGAAACTCATCCGCTTGACGGCCTGGACATCAAAGTCTTTTACGATCCGGTGCAACCGCCTTGGCAGTTGCTGATATTCGGTGCCGGTGCCGACGCGATACCGCTGGTGAATTGCGCCAAATCCCTGGGGTGGCGCGTGACCTTAGTCGATCACCGGCCCGCGCATATCAAACCAGAGCGTTTTCCTTTAGCCGATCAATTATTGCATCTGATACCGGATCAGGTCGCGTCCCAACTGGATTTAAATCGCTTCAATGCCATTATGCTGATGACCCATAACGTCGAATACGACCAACGCTACCTGCAAGCCATCGTGCATTGCCGGGCGCCATTTATCGGTCTGCTGGGTCCGGCGCATCGCAAACAGCGGCTGTTGCACAGCTTGGGCGACGATGCCGCGCTGATAGCCGAACGGGTATTCGGCCCGGTCGGTTTGGACATCGGCGCGCAAACCCCGGAAGAGATTGCCTTGTCCATCGTGGCCGGCATTCAGGCCCTGCTTAACGGCCGTAGCGGCTTGCAACTGGGGAAAGAGCCGGTTGCGATCAAACATGCTTGCAGCCCTGGATAATGTGCATGCCGGCGACTGAGAATGCCTCAGCGCTGAGCGTGTACAAATTACGGGAATGATTTATTGCGGCTTTTTGCCGATAAATAGGGGCTATTTTCTAAGAATCCCCCTTTTCAGAAGCCGGTGTTGGCTAGTTTTCTTGCCATGCATAACGGTGTGGCTTAGGTAAGGCGCTGTTATTACCTTTTTTAGCCTTGCATGGATTGGAAGTCACCGGCTTTAGCCGGTGACTGTGGGCTGAAATTTAAACCGCGTTAGGGTGCCAAATACGCTTCGAAAGGCTGTATCGGTGATGAATTGCCTTGGGCGCCCACCGCGTCAATGGTCAGAAATTCATCTTTACCCAGAACGGCTCCCAGCGGATTACCGCCGCTTACTGTCTGCTCCACGCCAACATGGCCGTGGGGTATTTTGATTTCGGGGTGATCAAAGGGGGCTTTCTCGTAGCGGACTCTTTCATCGGTCAAGGTTTTCAGGAAGGCGATCAGGTCGGCTCGGTTTTGCGCATCCAGTTGTAGATTGGGCTGCGGAAATACCCGAGTAACTTGTTTGCTGTCGTAGGCAAAATTTCCGCCTCGCGAATAAAATTCGATCGCTTGTTCCAGCGTGGCCATGCTGCCATTGTGCATGTACGGTCCGGTTAACTCGATATTGCGTAGCGAGGGGATTTTAAAGGTCGAGTCGACAGACGCCACCATTTTCCGGGTATTGGGCTTGTTCAACTCCGCTAAGGCGGCAGCGGTCGTGGGCAAAAAGGCATTGTTTGCGGGCAGGAAACAGTTCTCCGTGCTTTGTGGCTGGGGTCTTATGCCGTCGGTGATGGTAAACAAGCTCGGCAGCGAATAAGGCAGTTTGATATTTAGAGCAAGGGCTTCCTGAAAATCGCAGGCTCTCACTTTGGTGACATCTTCATCCAGTGCAGCGGCATTATTGCCCGCCAAATGCTGTAAATATTGCCTACTGAACGATAGCGGGTTGCCAAAGTCGTCGACGCCGCCTGCGCCAATATCGGCCGTTTCTTCGGTGACGCCTGTGGAAGAAAAGCCGGTATCGAAAAATGCGGTAACCGGAGCGTTTTTGATAAGCAAAGGTATGCGATTGACCACATTGGTGGATGCGCTGATGAAGAAAGTCGGTTCACCGAAGGCTTCCGGATGGGTTTTGGCAATGGCCGCATTGGCGTTAATCGATGCCGCGCTGAAGTTGGGTCCTAAATGGCAGAGCGCGCACTGATTTTTTCTGAATTGTTTTAAGCCGTTCAATTCCGAAGCGCTGAGTTCTATGGGTTGATTGCCGGCGTCTCGGGCGCTGTTGTCGAAGGGCGATTCGTCCGAAATCAATGTGCTTTCATAGAGTTGGATGGCCAGGCCAAAGAACATGCCAAAGTTGGCTTCGGTTTGATTATAGGGCGCAAACCCTTTGGGGGCCGGAATTGGCGGGTTACCGCTGTACGACCAGTATTTGGGATTGAATGCCTGCATGATCAGCAGCTTATACAGAGTGTTCGTGCCGGGTTTGCTATTGAGGCTGTAAGGTCCCAATACACTGTCTTCAGGATGTACTTTTTGGTTTTGCAACGGGCGGCGTAACAGCAGCTTTCTACCGAGTTCCATCAAGGTCCGGTTGCGGCAGGCCATTTCGGTAGTGTTTTGTGGCGGAGCTACCGCTAATGACGCCAGCGAGGAATTGATTAAATGCAGGCGCTGCTTAATTAGCGTCGTGGCGTTCTGTTTTACCCAGACGCCGGCGTCGGGATCTCGGTCGCCCCAAGGGCTGCTGCCGTTAAACACATTGTTGGCGCGGCCGTCCCAAAAATTGCGATGATTAAACACCGCATTGATCACGCTGGGCGCATTGCGTGGCGTTACTTTGCGGGTGCCGACCGCGCCGGCATGAAACAGGCTGTCGACGCTGCGGCTGCAGGTGTCGTTAGGCGCTGTGTAGCGGTCCACGGCTCTAAATTCACCACCGAAAGTACCGGACGAACCGACTACATTGTCGGTGTTGTAGAGGATCGCGGAATGCTCTTGCAGCGGATCTTCCCGTTGATGTAACGGAAAGTCGCCAATGCTGAGGGTATGATTGGGTCCCAAAGAACCACCCGTCATGGCATTGCTGAATGTTTGATCGCTTAAAGGGCTGGATTGGCCGCCCGGAGCAAGCTGATTTTTTACTCTGCCGTCGGCGCCGGCGTGAAAGTGGCAGGACGCACAGGCCATGCCGTCGCTACCCACGTTAGTATCCCAGAACAGCGCTTTGCCCAAGGCAATCGCGGCATTCTTGTTGACGACAATAGGGTCCGGGCCGTCCAGTAGTCCGGGAACAGGCGGAACGGGCAAATGCTTCAGGCTTATCGGCATGGGCCCTAGTGCCAATTCGACCGCGGCGGCGCTGAAACTGAGCAGTACACCTCCGGCTAAAACAATCGCTAATTGGCTATGACGAAACAATGTCATGGTGAAACTCCACTGAGAAATGGTTGGTTGGCAACAAATACGGCCAAAACGCCCGCATCAGCGGGCTCAAGCTATAAAAAAGGCCGATAAACCACACAGCGTAATTTATCGGCCATCCTTATTCCTTTGGCGAAGTCCCTCGCCAAGCTTCCTTTTTTTATAGGAACATCGGCTTATGTGCTGGGTGTTGGCTTACGCTTTAGCGTTGCGTTTGCCTCTGCCTATAAAGCCGGCCAGTGCCGTGCCGAACAGCCAGACAGCGGAGGGTACTGGCACCGCCGCCGGTGTGTAGGTAGAAGGGGCGGCCGACGCGGAAATGTTCAAAGAGATGCCGGCACTGCTTCCGAGGACGTCTGCACCGCCGACGAACACGGCATACCAGCCAGCTTGCAAGTCGTTCAGTGTCAAGGTCGCGAATCTTTTGGTGTTGGCAAAAGCAGGGTTGCCGGTGACGCCTATAGTGCCGGATACGCCGGTTTCATACAGATTGTCGATACTGACATCGTGGGCGCCGGAGTCGATGACGCCGCCGAAAGAGTTAACGTAGTTTTTGCTTGAGGAACTGACGTAGCCCAGGGTTTCGACAATGCCGTCCGCGCCGGTTGCCCACATAATGCCTGGATCGCCGGCTTGGCCGACCGAGTTAAATTTGTGAATTTGGCCGGTTAGCTCAGCCGGTGTATCGACGCCGACCGTTTCACCCGAATAAGCCACATTGGTTCTGAAAATTGAAAAGGCCGGAAAGTTTGCGGCGGACGAACGCGCGTCGACAGTCACGGATTGGGCTGATGAGCTCAAATAGAAGTTGGTAAATGCACCTTGCATGCCCCAACCATCATTGGACAGAGACGGATTGCCCGCGAAGCCCAAATTGCTGGAATTAAAACTAGGGTTTGAGATGCTGGTGCCCAGCTCGAGAGTGTTATCGGCGCCTGACCAAGCCGCCGTCGCAGGTTGAGCAACGGCAAGGGTTAGCGCGGCGGACGATAGGGTGATTTTAAAAATAGTTTGTAAATCGATGTTCATTTTTGAGTGTCTCCAATATCTACCACATCGTTGTTTACGATTGTGGTAGATTTAAGTTGCTGTTTAATTTGGATTTGTCTGAGTATTTCGGGCCTGGCAGCCAAAAGATAGACATCTCCAAAGGGTTTAGACATGCATTGCGAGGGGTGAGTCGACAGCTGATGTCGGCTGACCTTTTCGCTCTTGTTTGCCGGGGTTACGCGGTGCGGCGTTTGCCTAATACACTGAATCCCATTAATGCAGAACCGAACAACCAAACGGCCCCTGGCACCGGCACTGCGCTAACACCCTCGCCGGTGATGGTCAAAGGCAGGCTGGCTCCGGTGACGTAGTCGGTGGCGGTCAGGGTAATTTGATAATCGAAATGATCCTGACCGGTGGCGCCCGTTATCGGGTTGACGCCGGTCGCACCGGTGATGGTGTCGCCCTTGTTGAAGCCCAGCACAGCTTCTTCGATGGTTAGAGAGTAATCGCCAAAAGCAATAATGTAATTGCCCACGTCCAATGCAGTAGCCAGGTAGGAGTCTCGGCTCAACAAGCTGCCATCGGCCCATCCGCCGGTATTGCCGGGTATGGTGTAAGCTGGGCTGTCGTCGCCGCTGACGATTTCGGTAGTCAGTGAGACTGTGTCCTGAAAAATGCGGAATTGGCTATCTGCCAGTGTCAGTTCGCCGTCGCCGTTTATATCGACATACGCGCCGGGATGCGCGCCCCAGCCCGCTGCGTAGCCTTCATTCGCCAGGACATCGATTATCACATTGGCAGCTGATGACAAGGAGAACGAGTAGAAATCGATTGTGGTGCCGGCGCCGTGAACCGGGTCGACGGTTTTATAGATGGTGCCGTTTACGGTCTCGGCTTGTACATTGCCGAGGCCTAAAAGTGAAATAGCAAGTGTTGCAGCGACCTTTTTCAAGGCAGGCGCATGTTTCGTGTTAACAGACATATTTCAATTCCTTTCATAGTAAGACGAAGATTTTTACCGGTAGGTTTTACCGGCGACATTCAATGTTTCGCAATTCCCTTTGCGAGTCGTTGCCTAACGCACCTGCGCCGGATGCCGCGATGTCAGCCTCTTACTTTCCGGTCCTTTGCGTACGGTAAGTGCTGGGCCGATGGCTTCCCGCGCAATTTGAACAGCCTTAAAACCGCTATGTATTTCAATATTCCTGAATTGATCACGCTACGCTATGGTTGCGAGAGAGACAGTCCAAAGAGTTTTAAATACCGGGCTTGCTTGCGTAGTGAGTTAAACAACGGGTTTAGCTAATCAGGTGATACAACAAACTATTCCTGACCAGTGAGCGAGCGCTATGGGTAGTTGTCGGTGTATGAATCTCGACCGGCTAGACCCTTCTCTTACCCGCTCATAAGAGGCAGCTCGACTATCTGAATCAGATCCGCAGCTTTCCGGCCCCGCCTTGCGACGAGTGTGGCGACTTGGTGGCTGCGCCCAGGTGGGTGCAGCACTATTTATAAAGCAAAACATGCGCCAAAATATATTTGAGCAAGGGTTGCTAGTGTTTTTCTATGGTTATGTTCATATAAAACAATGCGATAGGCTGTTTTGTTTGATAGGGTGGAGTAGTAATAAGTGTGGCGGTTTTTTGGGGTTTTAGATGGCTATTACGCTATGCAGGGTGTGTTATTTCGCGTATTTTGGGTTATATCCCTTATTTTATTTAAGAGATTTTGGGCGGCAGCTTTGAGTTTGCGCCGTAGGGGTAAAAGTCATCAGTTCGGGTAGTGATATACCAAGCTGGGTGCTTAAAAATCAGGGTGCTGGAACGAAGGTTGGGAACGAATTCCGAAATAAAAATCCAACGTTCTCATGCGTATCATGACTTCGTCGGCAATCGACGACCAGCCTCGCCGGAGCTTTAGTCATCTGCCAATTGCCGACGAAAATCACTCAGCCCCAGAAAAAGGTTGATTCCTCTAATCGCCTTTGCCACCAGGTGGAGAAGGCATTTTTTGCATTTAAGCCGATGGCATGGCATAGCTACTGGTTAAGCTAAAAAAACACCGCTTGGTTCTTGGCTGTCTTGCACTTACAGGGTATTGCGCTTCGGGCGGCTGTGTTATGACGACACTATCCAATATTTCCAACACAAAATTTTCAAACTTAAATTAAGATGCCCGACACTTTCACCGAGGATAGATATGAATAAAACCGATGCCATTTTGAACAAGGGTCAGAAGCTCTATGAAGACGATGCTTATATTTTGTTGTGGACGAAATTTTTTGGCCTGAGCCTGCTGGCGCTGACCTCTTACTATGTCTACGATAAACAAAAGCAGCGGCTGATCAAGCTCATGAGTAGAGAAAAAACCTATCTGATGAGCATCAGTTACTACCTCACCCACGATTATGGTTTTACCCCGACAATGGTGCTGGAAGGTATCAGTTTATTTAAGGATATTTCGACGGCAATTGCCGACCGAGGCGGCGAGACCTGGAAGACCTTCTTTGCGGAAACCGCCAAAGATAAAGCCAGGACGTATGCGGTGCGGGGCATCCGCAAGGATAAAAAAGCCAAGGCTTGAGTTTCCACAACTTATGCATTTTGTGCTAGGAGGCCGTCAATAAGTCGCGGACAAAACCCTGGTCAGTTTTTAACTGCTCGAGCGGCAATCTCTTTATAGGAATAGTCAGTGCAGGAATCATCCACTAAAAAACGCACGCCAATTTTTGGCAACAAACCTTTGGCTCGACCTACCAAAAGGCCGGCGCGCGGATGCTGATTACCCAAACCGGCGAGTTGGTCGGTTTGCTGGGTCCGGCGCATCGCAAGCAGCGGCTGCTGCACAGCTTGGGCGACAACGCGGCACTGATAGTCGAACGGGTATTCCGCCCGTTCGGTTTGGACATCGGCGCGCAACCTCCGGAAGAGATTGTCTTGTCCATCGTGGCCGGCATTCAGTCCCAGTTCAACGGCCGTAGCGGCTGGCAACTGGGGAAAGAGCCGGTTGCGATTAAACATGCCTGCAGCCATGGATAATGTGCATGCCGTCATCCTGGCGGCCGGTGCCTCCAGCCGGATGGGCAGTCCCAAGCAATTACTGATTTGGCAGGAGCGTCCATTACTGGCGCATGCGCTTGCCAATGCGCAAGCCGTGTTGGCGGAGCGGACGGTGGTGGTATTGGGCGCAAATGCTGAGGCGATAAAAGCCGCGGTCGATTTTAACAGCAGCAAAGTGGTGTTGAATCCGAGTTGGGCGGACGGGATGGCCGGTTCGATTCTGGCTGGTATCCAGGCTGTGCCGGGCACGGCTAGCGCGGTATTGTTGATGCTCTGTGATCAACCCTTGATTAGCGCCGCGCATCTGCAAAGTTTGCTAAGTGCTTGGCAAAACGCGCCGGAGCGCATCGTCGTCAGTCAGTACGCGGAATCGTTTGGCGTGCCAGCCGTGTTTCCGGCTGCTTATTTTCCCCAGCTAGCCAGCTTGACCGGCGACCGGGGAGCCAAGCCCTTGTTACTGCGCTTCGAAGACACACTGGTAAAAGTGCCGTTGCTGGAAGCGGAAATGGATGTCGACACCACTAGCGATTACCAGCGCTTGCATGCACTCAATGAGATGTAGCTCATGATTGACCAACCGCTTGACGCCTACTTACAGCGTATTCGCGAGCTGTTCATCGAACTAGGCATTCAGGAAGAACTGCCGGCAGGTAGAGGTTTGGCATTATGCCGCGAGCCGGCCGAACTGATCGTCGCGGAAACCACGCGGCAAGGTAGAGCGTATTATCTCACGGCGGAAGCGGCCGTTGCCTGGCACGCATTGAAACAGGCCGCCGCCGAGGAGGGCATTACCCTGCTGATGGTGTCGGCCTTTCGCAGTGCGGATTATCAAGCCGACATTATTCGGCGCAAGCTCGGGATGGGGCAAACTATCGAGGAGATTCTGCGTGTCTTGGCCCCGCCCGGTTACAGCGAACACCACACCGGGCGTGCCATCGATATAGGCAGCGACGACTGCCCGGAACTGGGCGAGCGGTTCGAACAAACGGCTGCTTATCAGTGGCTATCAAGCAACGCGCAACGCTTTCAATTTTTTCTGTCATTCCCGCGCGATAACCGCTTCGGTTATGTTTACGAGCCTTGGCATTGGTGTTATCGGGGCGATTCGTAGCAACGTTTGGTAACTACTGAAGCCAAAATAGTGGGTCTCTTTGTTATCACCGAGTCTCCAAATTAGCCTTGCAAGCCTAGACGCTATTCGGTTATCGCTGATAGGGTTGCGCATAAGGTAATTAAGCTCTCGTCTTGGGTTTTTTGCTGTCGCCAGCATCGCGAGGTTTTTACGTTGCGGACAAACTCCAAAGCCTTGCGGGCAAAGCAAACTTGTATAACCGGCTGGCAAAAAGCCTTACCCGCGATGCCTTCAAAGGACTAAAGCGCCTAGCCGCTTAAACCGGACATTCAAGATTAGCACTCGCGCCTCAGCTTCGCGTCGGTTGGACTCAGTGACGAATGCCCGCTTTCGGGTTTCGGAATTCACAGCTTTCCGGCGATGAATCTGAAGCGGTGACGGTATATGTCGCCATCCCAAACTTTTCCAGTCAGAGAAGGAGCGGATTTACCTTTTACGAAAGCTTCCGCTGGGTTGAGGGATAAGCAGGGAAGTTATTTATTTTTAGTTATATCCATGGCGATCTGTTGTATTCGGTCCACCACATTTGGCTTGCCGACTTGACCGACCAGCCCTGCTCGGCGGAGTTTCTCGAAGACATTCGGTCTTGCGCCGCACAGGATTAGTCGGGTTTTGTGCCGTTTGCAGTTATCCAGCAAATCCCACAGCGATTGCAGGCCGGTTGCGTCGATGAAAGGCACTTTTTCCAGGCGCAAGACCAGAATTTCGGTATGGCCGTGAATCACTTCCAGCGCGGATTCCAATCTTGCCGCCGCGCCAAAAAAGAAAGGCCCTTCCATGGCAAAAACGACGGTATTGGCTGGCAGCGTAAAATCCGTATCATCGAGTTCTTCCATGACGGCGTCGTGCGCTTGCCGCTCTATGCCCACGGCTTCCGACATGCGTTTCATGAATAACAGGGCCGCCAGCATCACGCCGATATTGACGGCGATGACCAAATCGCTGAACACGGTGAGCAAAAAGGTAATCAGCAGCACCGCCACATCCGACTTCGGCGCCGTTCTGAGCATGTGGCCGAAACGGTGCAACTCACTCATGTTGTAGGCCACGACAAACAAAATGGCGGCCAACGCGCTCAGCGGAATCAACGAAGCATATGGGGCCAGCAACATGACGATGCCGATCAAGGTCAAAGTATGCACAATCCCCGCCAGCGGACTATTGGCGCCATTGCGCAGATTGGTCGCCGTGCGGGCAATCGCCCCGGTAGAGGCAAAGCCGCCGAACAACGGGGAGCATATGTTCGCAATCCCTTGACCGATCAATTCCTGATTGGCGTCATGTTTGGTGCCGGCCATGCTGTCGGCGACCACGGCGGACAGCAGTGACTCAATCGCGCCCAGCAAGGCAATCGTAAAAGCAGGGCCGATTAATTGCAGCACCTCCGATACCGACATTGCCGGCAGTTGGAATTGCGGCAACTGCTGCGGAATGCCGCCAAAGGCGCTGCCTATCGTCGCCACGCCGTCCCATTGCAATTGCCACTGCGCGCAGGTGGCAATCAACATGGCGACCAGCGGGGCGGGAATGCGTTTCAGAATCCGGCCGGAAATCAGCAACACCGCCAAGGTCAAGCCGCCTAGCAAGGTGGTTTCAACGTGCAGCCCAGGAAACGCTTGTGCCAACGACCAAAATTTTTCATGAAAATGCTCGGCACCGGCCGCGGGGCTCAAACCAAAAAAATCTTTCCATTGCCCTACAAAAATGATGACCCCGATACCGCTGGTAAAACCGACGATGACGGGATCGGGTATATATTTGATGACACCGCCCAACTTGGTAAGCCCCATCAGCAATAATATGATGCCGGCCATCAAGGAGGCAATTTGCAAGCCGCCGATGCCGTATTTGCCGGTAATGCCGGCTAGAATCACGATAAAGGCGCCAGTTGGCCCTGCTATCTGCACGCGGCTGCCGCCAAACAAGGATGTCAGCCCACCGGCCACGATGGCTGTGTATAGTCCCTGCTCGGGTTTGGCGCCGGAGGCTATCGCAAAAGCCATGGCCAGAGGCAGCGCAACAACGCCGACTATCACACCGGCCAACAGGTTATTCAGCCAATGCGCCCTGGACAATAAACCCGCGCGACCGGCTTCAAGAATTGCAATCATAGGAAAAGTTTTAAATGTTTATCGATGGGACCCATGATAGCACCTGGGTTGTAGCGATTGCCGCAAGAAACAAGTCGTGACAACCGAATCGATCATAGCCGCTTGAAACCATTGTGCAGGTTGGGTACTCACCGCGTAACTTGTGTCAGTCGCCACCATGATGACCCTCTATGGGTGCGCGAGCGCACCCTGCATCTACATTTGGACTTTGAGACAAGCCAAATCATGGTCGGAATACAGCCGGCTTGATGCCATTGGCCGGCGCATAATCAATGGCTCAAATAGGCCGACTGCCGGAAACTACAAAAGTCCGCCTCGTAGAAGCGCAACCCGAAAAACGATGTTTGGACTTGTGGCCGCTTTGGAGCAAGATGGATGACGGGTGAGGGGCGGTGACCGCCGATACCCAGGAGCGTTTGACGGAAATAAGTGGCGAAACGGCGATAACCTCCTTGTTATCGCCGATCCGATGGTTTTATACCTCGGTGCTATTCAACCAAAGATCGTGCTTGTTGCACAGGCTCAAGGCGTAAACGGTACCGCTGTATCCCGCCAGGCTGAATTCGGAAATGGCGACCGGGTCTTTGCTGGGATCGAACATCCGCTCGTTCAGGAATTTATAGTCTTTATCCAGCAATATGTGTTTGACGATGTAATGTTCGTAGCCTTTCATTTCGTGCGGGGTGGTGATTTTGACGGTGGTTTTATCGTCGGCTTTAACGACTTCAATCACCGGCAAATGCGTCGCGGCTTTGCCGGCCCAGCGGCCTTGCGCATCCTTGGTGTAAAACACATCGCCCGGCGGTGTAGGTTGTTTGCCGGCTTCCGCGGCTTGGGCCAGACTGGGGGCAATGGCGCTGATCGCCGCACCGGCGGCACTCAATCGAATAAAATCGCGACGTTCCATGAAAATTCCTTGTGATGGTTTAAAAATTGTCGACTACCGAGTTAAGCCCGCATGGCTTGCTCTGCAGCGTGTGTTGAACCGGTTCTTTATTCTGCCCATGCAGAAGAAGCGTTCGCAACGGCTCCGGCTCGCTTGACCGCGCGACGCATCGAAATGTATCACGATTTGTTGGATCTACGTCCATGGGTTCTTACGTTGGCTTATATTTATTACTCCGGTCCTTTTTTACCCGTTCGGGCTGAGCTCTTAGAGGCCTAGGCTGGCGACAGGTCAATGAGGCACTTAACGGCGGAAACTCAAGAGGATCTTCAGTATCGACAAGCCGCGCCAGCGGACATGAAGAGCTGATTGCTGTCAGCTATCGCCGCTGTCGAAAAATCGGCTTTTTTATTGCCAACAATGCCGAGCAGTAAACCGGCAAGTCAAATAGAATGGCTATTCGTGCAATATCAAATCAGAGGGCAGGCTATGGATCACGATTTTTGGCATCAGCGTTGGCAACAGAACCAAATTGGTTTTCACAAGCATGAGTTCAACCCCATTCTGCAAACGCATTGGCCGCGCTTGTCTATCCCAAAAAAAGCGCGAGTGTTTGTCCCGCTGTGCGGCAAGAGCAAGGACTTGCTTTGGCTATTAGCGATGGGTTATCAGGTAGTGGGTGTGGAATTAAGTCCGCTGGCTGTCGAGTCGTTTTTTGCCGATAACAATTTGCAACCAACGGTGCGGCGCCAGGGCGATTTTTGGGTCAGCGAGGTGGACGGTTTGCAGATTTTCTGCGGGGATTTTTTTGCATTGCAAGCTGCCGATGTCGGCGAGTTTGATGCGGTTTACGATAGGGCGGCGCTGGTGGCTTTGCCGCCGGATATGCGCATCGATTACGTGATGAAACTGTCCTCGCTGTTACTCGCCAACGTGCAAATGTTGCTGATAGCATTCGATTATCCGCAACACGAAATGCCGGGGCCGCCGTTTAGCGTCCAAGCTGACGAGGTTGAGCGTTTGTACAGTCACTGGTGTGAAATCGAATTGCTGACCAGTGACGACGCTTTAGCGACCGAGCTGCATTTTAAAGAGCGCGGCTTAACTAAAATGGTGGAGCAAACCTATAAACTGTTGGTTCGGTGATAACAGAAGTACCGAATTGCCAGTCGCATAGCATTAACCCGGCGCTTAAATCGGTGTGTCTATAGGCGCATCCGCTTGGGTTTCGACGCGCGCAATCCGCACGAAACACCAGTGATAAACAGGGCCGGGTTGATCCTCTTTTGAATTTTCTGGAGTCGTCGTTCCGGCGAGGAGCGGAGTCCCTTTAAGCCCTTGGGCTCCAATACTCAATGGAGCGGCAGCATTTAGGGCGTCGGTTTATCAAAGCGGGAGACTGTTGCAGAATCGGTGTGCCACGTTTCATTTTTGTTTCAGACTCCTGGATATTGTTTCAATGTTTCATATTGAAACGTATTTTGCACCTCTAAATAGCTGATCGGCCCTTACCTACCTTGATTAATCGGAGAAATCACGCTTGGCACGCAAATTGATATAGAAATATTATTGATTAATGATATTTGTGAAGTGCGTATGTTTTTCGGTCAACTCTCAGAAACTGATACCTCAAGATACAACCATCCGCCGCTAGGCGGTCGTCGCCAAGATACGATGGCGATCAAAAACAGCGTTTCTGCGCTTTTGGTTTCTAACTGCCTAAGACAGGTGCTGAATTCAAAACCGAACTACACTACAAATAAAGAGGGGTTGCCGGCCACTGCTAGCCAATATTGCCGAGCTATTCGGCAAACGTTGTTTTCCCTGAGTAAGCCGCACAAGGCCGATTTACCCGCAAGCATTTCCATGGCTCTAAACAAAGAGGTGGCTATGACAGATACTGCCCATACTGAGTTACCAAAGTCCGGCTTGCTACGCTGGGAAATAGCCGCAGCGCTATTGATAAAAGTGATTCTACTTACCGGCCTCTGGTTTCTGATTTTCCGCTGGCAAGAGCGCCCAGTCGCCAAACCGGACATCGCTACGCACTTTGCTTTGCCGGCCACACCCGGCGCCACAAATCCCCTTTCTTCCCCATCCACCCAGGAGTCTCGCCATGTTCGGTGACGATATAGTCATGCTGTCGCGCATGCAGTTCGGGCTAACCGCGCTGTATCATTTCCTCTTTGTGCCCTTGACCCTGGGCATGACCTTTATCCTCGGAATCATGGAGTCGGTCTACGTGATGACCGGCAAAGAGGTGTACAAGGACATGGTCAAATTTTGGGGCAAGCTGTTTGGGATCAACTTTGCCATGGGTGTCACCACCGGGTTGACGCTAGAGTTTCAGTTCGGCACCAACTGGGCTTACTACTCGCATTATGTCGGCGATATCTTCGGGCCATTGCTGGCCGCAGAAGGCTGGATGGCGTTCTTTCTGGAATCGACTTTTGTGGGTCTGTTTTTCTTCGGTTGGGACCGGTTGAGCCGGGTCCAGCATTTGGTGGTGACGTGGCTGCTGGCGGTGGGCACCAGTCTGTCGGCGTTATGGATATTAATCGCCAACGGCTGGATGCAGTATCCGGTCGGTGCGGCGTTTAACTACGAAACGCTGCGCATGGAGATGACTAGCTTTGCTGATGTGTTCTTTAACCCGGTGGCGCAAGTCAAATTCGTGCATACCGTCGCGGCTGGTTACGTGACGGGTTCCATGTTCGTGCTCGGTATCAGTTCTTGGTACTTGCTCAACAAGCGCGATATTGGTTTTGCCAGACGCTCGTTTTCCATCGCCTCGGCGTTTGGTTTGGCCTCCGTCTTATCGGTGATCGTTTTGGGCGACGAAAGCGGCTACACCTCCGGCGAAACCCAAAAAATGAAGCTGGCTGCGATTGAAGCGGAATGGGATACTCACCCAGCCCCTGCTGGTTTCACCGTGTTTGGTTTGCCGGATCAGGACAATCAGAAAACCGATATGGCGCTGAAAGTGCCTTATGTGCTGGGCTTGATCGCTACCCGCTCCATCGATGAAGACGTTAAAGGTCTTAAAGATTTGCGTGAAGAAAGTGTAGTGCGCATCGAAAGCGGCATGCTGGCTTACGACAATTTGCAAAAACTGCGTGACGGTGACCTAAGTGCCAAAGCAGCGTTCGACGCCCATAAAGCCGACCTGGGTTATGGCTTATTGCTGAAAAAATACACCGACAAGGTCACCGATGCCGATGCCGTGACCATCCAAAAAGCCGCCAACGACACCATTCCCAAAGTGGCCCCGCTATTCTGGACCTTCCGCATCATGGTGGCTTGCGGCTTTATCATGCTGTTCATCTTTGCGATGACGTTTTACTACTGCGCTACCCGTGTCGCTGATCAAAAACGCTGGCTGTTGCGCATGGCGGTTTGGTGCATCCCGTTACCCTGGATTGCCGCCGAGACCGGCTGGTTTGTCGCCGAAGTCGGCCGCCAACCCTGGACCATCTCCGGTGTATTGCCCACCCATATGAGCGTCTCCAGCCTGAGCGCCGGGCAATTGTGGTTCAGTATCGGCGGCTTTGCCTTGTTCTACACGATATTGCTGATCATCGAGATGTATCTGATGCTGAAGTACGTTCGCCTCGGACCTAGCAGCTTGCATACAGGACGTTATTGTCTCGAACAGCAACCCGCCTAATCCATTCGTCAACAGGAGTTCATTATGTTTGATTATGAAACCATCCGCCTGATTTGGTGGGTCTTTATCGGTGTCGTCGGCATTGCCTTCGCATTGACCGAAGGCTTTGATTTCGGAGTTGGCACCTTGCTGCCGTTTATCGGTAAATCCGACGTGGAACGCCGGGTGATCATCAACACCGTCGGCGCCACCTGGGAAGGTAATCAGGTGTGGCTGGTGTTGTTAGGAGGGGCGATATTCGCGATTTGGCCGGCAGTGTATGCCACGTTGTTTTCCGGGTTGTATGCGGCAATGTTGCTGGTATTGTTCTCCTTGTTCTTTCGCCCGGCTGCGTTTGATTACCGCAGCAAGATCGAAGATCCGCGCTGGCGCAACAGTTGGGATTGGAGCCTGTTCATCGGCAGCAGCTTACCGCCGGTACTGCTCGGCGTATTGGTAGGCAATTTGCTTCTGGGCCTGCCGTTTCATTTCGACCAAGATCTGCGCGCGTTTTACGACGGGTCGTTCTGGGCATTGTTGAGTCCGTTTGCTTTGTTGTGTGGATTTACCGGCCTGTTACTAACTACTTTCCATGGTGCGTTGTTTTTGAAATGGCGGAGTGAGGGCCTTATTCATGCTCGCGCTACAAATACCGTTAGTGCCTTGGGGCCGATGCTGCTGTTTGCATTAACTGCGCTCACCGTTTGGGTGTTCGTGGGGATTGATCGCCCGGAAATTACCCAAATGGCGGCTACCGACGCACCGTCCAACCCACTGCATAAAACCGTGATCGCTCAAGGCGCAAGCTGGTTGCAACATTTTATGAGCTATCCCTGGATGTGGCTGGCACCGCTGACTGCGTTTGTCGGTATCGGGCTGGCTTGGTTGCTAGGCAAGGGCGAGTCCAGAATGGGGGCATTCGTGCTCAGTAGCCTAGGCATTACCGGTGTGGCGTTGACGGTTGGTTTTGGTTTGTTTCCCTTCCTGTTGATTTCCTCAACCGCTCCCGGCTCTAGTCTGACTTTATGGGACGGAACCTCCAGCCACAACACCTTATTGCTGGGGTTTTGGATCACCATCATTTTTCTGCCCATCGTGCTGCTCTACACCCGTTTTGTGTACCGGGTGATGTGGGGCAGCGTGACCGAAGCGGCTGTGCTTAAAGACAGTCACACACTTTACTAAGGAGACACATCATGTGGTATTTCGCTTGGATACTCGGCGTCGGTTTCGCGGCGTCCTTCGCCATCATCAACGCCATGTGGCTGGAGTCGGTGTGCGACATCGACCATCACGGCATCGATCAATCGTGCGAGAGCTTGGCGCAACGCAGCAAAGAGAGGTTGTCATGACCACAGAACGTATCGTCCGTATTGTCGCCGGCTTGTTTGTGTTGCTGTCCCTGAGTCTCGGCATTGAAGGCAGCCCCTTATTTCAGTCTAGCAATTGGCTGTGGTTTACCGCATTTGTCGGGGCCAACTTATTTCAAAGCGGTTTTACCCGATTCTGCCCGCTGGAAATGATTCTTAAAAAATTGGGCATTAAAGAAAGCTGCCAATAACAGCGGCAAAAAAATAATTATCTATCAATTTGGAGTAGTCTCATGGCAAAAATCGTAATCGTAGGCGCGGGCATCGGCGGTATCCCGATGGCATTGGAAATGAAAGAAAACGCTCGGAAAGAAGACGAGGTAGTGGTGATCGCCGATACCCCGACTTTTCATTTCGTCCCGTCCAATCCTTGGGTAGCGGTCAACTGGCGTAAGCCGGAGGATATCAAGGTGGAATTGGCACCGATGTTCAAGAAAAAGAAGATCGGTTTCATTCAACAAAAAGTCACCCGTTTTCACCCGGAAAACAATCAGGTAGAACTGGCCGATGGCTCGCAAGTCGATTACGATTTTTTAGTGATCGCCACAGGTCCAAAACTGGCCTTTGACGAAGTGCCGGGCTTGGGGCCCAACGGCCACACCCAATCGGTCTGCCACGTCGATCATGCCGGCGAGTCCGGTGAATTTTGGGACAAGTTTGTCGAAGATCCGGGTCCGATTATCGTCGGTGCCGCTCAAGGGGCGTCTTGCTTTGGCCCTGCCTATGAGTACATGTTCATCGCCGAAACCGATCTGCGTCAACGTAAAATCCGCGATAAGGTGAAAATGACCTATGTCACCTCAGAACCCTACATCGGCCATTTAGGCTTAGGCGGCGTGGGCGATACCAAAGGGATGCTGGAAGCCGAGATGCGGAACAAACATATCAATTGGATTTGCAATGCCAAAATCGACAAGATCGAAGCCGGCATGATGTATGTCACCGAAGTGGATGAAAACGGTCAGGAGAAAAAGAAACACGAGTTACCGTTCAAACACAGTATGATTCTGCCGGCTTTTAAAGGCGTCGATGCCTTGACAGGTATTGACAAGCTTGTGAATCCCCGCGGTTTTGTCATTGTTGACGAGAATCAACGTAATCCCACGTATAAAAATATCTACTCCATTGGGGTTTGCATAGCTATTCCACCGCTCGAGCAAACCCCAGTGCCGACCGGCACGCCTAAAACCGGTTACATGATCGAGTCGATGGTTACTGCTACGGCTCATAACATACGGGCAGAACTGGATGGCAAACAACCCAAGGAAAAAGGCACCTGGAATGCATTGTGTCTGGCGGACTTTGGCGATTCGGGCGTCGCTTTCCTGGCCATGCCGCAAATTCCGCCGCGTAACGTGCAGTGGGCGTCCAGTGGTAAATGGGTGCATTTGGCTAAAATTGGTTATGAAAAATACTTTATGCGTAAAGTTCGCAAGGGTATTAGCGAGCCTTACTACGAAAAACTGACCTTAAAAATGTTTGGCATTATGCGTTTGAAAGGCTGACACTGGTTTGTGCCGTGCTGATAGGGAATGACAAAGGCAACAGTGCCGTTGGCCAACCAATGGCGCTATGCGTCTAGACTTCCCTATCAATCCATTTGCCCTAATTGCATTCAGATTACTCAATGATACATCGAACTTTATGGTGGTTAGTTTTCGTGCTGATGCTGGTTTTGGAGACGGCCTTGGCCGATACCGAACCCAGTCAATATAGCCTGGAACAAGCCATTGACACCGCCCTGGCGAACAATCCCGAGCTGGGCATCATGCAAGCGCGTATTGAACAGGCCAATGCCCAGTTGGGCGAATCCTTGGCCAGTTTTTACCCGCAAATCAAAGCCAGTTTGTCGTATCAGCACAGCGATAATCCGGCGCAAGCCTTTGCGATGATCATTGCCCAGCGTCGGCTGAGCTTTGCCGGCAACGACTTCAATCATCCCGGCGGTGTTGATAACTATCGGCCGCAAGTGACAGCGACGTATTCGTTGTTTCGCGGTGGACAGGACTACTACCGCAAACAGGCGGCGGAACTGGGTATCGAAACCTCGGAGCTGGAAAAAGCCGCAACCCGCAATCAGTTGGTGAATAACGTCACCGCGGCCTATTACGGGCAGTTGGCGGCAATGGAAGCCCACGAGATTAGTCGGCGCTCGATTACGGCAGTGCAAAGCGAGCTGGATCAGTCACGGATTCGCTTCGATGCCGGCACCGTATTAAAGTCCGATGTGTTGTCCTTGGAAGTGCAATTAGCCGAAGCCAAGGATGCGGAAATCCAAGCCGCCAATGCCATCGAGCTGGCTCAGAGTATGTTGAAAACCTTGCTGGGCTTACCTGTTAACGCACCTTTTGCCATCAATTCAGTTCAGCAAGCCGCGTTACCGGCCAGTCCGGCGGTTTTCGACGAATTACTGAATCAGGCGCTGAGCAACCATCCTGAACTGCAAGCCGCCCAGAAGCGCGTGGCGATGGCCGAACGTCAGCTTGATGTCGCGCAAGCCGCGCACCTACCGCGCGCCGAGGCCTTTGTCAGCTATGGTTCCGATAGCAAAGATCTAGCCTTCAGCAGTAATCGCGATAACGTCACTGCCGGCGTGATGGTGGAAGTGGATGTGTTTTCCGGCTTTGCGACTCAAGAAAAAATCAAGAAAGCCGAGCACGAACTGACGGCCGCCCAAGAGGCAGCCAGACAGACCCGTTTGCACATCGAGCAACAGCTGAAATCCGCCCAAATCAAACTACAAGATGCGCTGAGTCGCGTCGAAGTTAGCACCGTCGCGGTTAAAGCTGCAGAAGAAGCCTTGCGATTAGTCAATGAACAGCGCCAAGCCGGCGTCGTGACCGTGACCCGTTACATCGAAGCAGAAGTGGCACGCGATAAGGCGCATACCCGACAAATCACCGCACGTTTTGATGCCTTGCGGGCCGAAGCGGAACTGAAACAAGCCACCGGTTACTGGCAATAAAGGAGTCACGATGACCGAATATTTTTCTGAATCACATGCGCCGAGATGGCTGGTCCCTGCGGCAGCAATCACGGCGTTATTGCTGGTGATTTTATTTGCCCTGGGCATTTTGGGCGGCGAGGATAAGACCGAGCCCGGCAACACGGATCTGCCTCAGAGCAGCATACCCGCCAGCGCACAGACCTTAAAAGTAGGCACACAGACGGCGGAGAACAATTTGTCTTGGCAAGGCGTGGTCAAATCCCGCCTGGCGGCGAAAATTGCCCCGAAATTGAATGCGCGCATTCTGGAAATAGCCGTCAATCCGGGTGACAAAGTCAAACAAGGCCAAGTCATCGCCCGTCTCGATGATCGCGATCTGCGGGCGGCTTACGCTGCTGCTAGCGCGGGGAAGGCGGCGGCTCAGGCCCAGGCGGCCCAGGCCAATGCCGAAGAAAAACGCATTACCGATCTATACAATAAGCAAGCGGCCACCCGCCAAAACTACGAAGCAGTGCTGGCGCAAGCGCAAAGTGCCAGAGCCATGGCCAATCAAGCGGCCAGTTCCGCGCAACAAAGCAAAGTGATGCTGGGTGAAAATGTCCTCTACGCACCGTTTGACGCGGTAGTCGGTGAGCGTTTGCAAGAGCCGGGCGACATGGGTTTGCCTAATCAAGCCATTGTCACCTTGCACAAACCCGATGACTTGCGATTGGAAGCAGCCATTGCCAGCCATTGCGCCGCAGCCGTCAAGTTAGGTATGGAAGTGACAGTGCGTTTCGACACGCCGCAGCAAACGCTAGCGGCGACGGTAGACGAAATAGCGCCGGAAATCGATCCGCAAACCCGCACCCTGGCAGTAAAAGTTAAATTACCTAACATGCCTGGTTTGCAACACGGCCAATTCGGTTGGCTGGAGCTGGCTTGTGCCAGTGCACAACAAGCCGTGATGATCCCGTCTGC
Source organism: Methylomonas sp. Kb3 (assembly GCF_002834115.1). Classification (NCBI taxonomy): domain Bacteria; kingdom Pseudomonadati; phylum Pseudomonadota; class Gammaproteobacteria; order Methylococcales; family Methylococcaceae; genus Methylomonas; species Methylomonas sp. Kb3. Next base: position 154,146 of record NZ_PIZT01000010.1, read on the forward strand.
AGCCATTTTGCATTATGGCCAACTGCAAGCGGTTAAAGTACTGGATGGGCAAAGGCTATTGACGCGACATATTCGCACCGGCAAACAGTATGGCGACCAAGTCGAAATACTTTCCGGATTGCGCGCTGGCGAAACCATCTTGAGTAACGCTGGGTTGGAGCAATGAGCGAACTGAACAAAACCACAGAAGCGAAAAAAGACAGCCTGACGGTTGCCATCGTCCGCTTATTCACCACCTCGCATTTATCGTTGCTGTTTTTATTGATTTCGTTGTTGGCCGGTGCGGCGGCGCTGACTTTGACGCCACGCGAGGAAGATCCGCAAATCATCGTGCCGGTGATGGATGTGTTCGTGCATTACCCCGGCGCCAGCAGCGAAGAAGTGGAAAAGCGCGTGACCACGCCGCTGGAAGTATTACTCAAGCAAATCCAGGGTGTGGAATATGTCTATTCTGCCTCCCGGCCCGGTGAGTCGCTGGTGACGGTGCGCTATCGGGTAGGAGAGAGTATCGAAGACAGTCTGATCAAAACCCGCGATAAGCTGCAAGCCAATCTGGACATCATCCCGCCCGGTGTCAGCGATTGGGTCGTCAAGCCGGTGGAAATCGATGACGTGCCGATCTTGTTGCTGAGTCTGTCCATGCCCAAGGCCAACGAAGACATTATGGCGGTACGCCGCATTGCCGAGGAACTGATCGAGCGCTTACGCGCCATCGACGACGTCGGCAAAAGTTGGGTCATCGGCGCCGCGCCTCGGCAGATTTCGGTCTACCCCGATCCCGCCAAATTGCAAGCCAGCGGCCTAAGCTTGCCGGAAATTCAACAGGCTCTGGCGCAAAGCAATGTCAATCTGCCGGCTGGGCATTTGAATCAGCACAATAACGAAATCCTGCTGGAAGCCGGCCCGCACTATGAAACCCCGGAGCAGGTCGGGGCGACGGTCTTGAAAAACGTCGCCGGCCGTCTGGTGTATTTGCGCGATGTCGCGCAGATCGTCGATGGCCCGCAAGACACCGACTACTACACCCGCATTGGCTTCGGTCCCGGTGTGGAGCAAATGCAGACGGTAGGGCACAAAGGCGGTTCTCTACCGATGGTCGGCGAAGAACGGCAAATGGCTACCATCGCCATCGCCAAAAGGCGCGGCAGTAACGCCGTCGGCGTGGCCGAACAGGTGTTGGAACTGACCGAACAATTGCACGGCACGCTGATTCCGGATGAAGTGCTGGTCACAGTCACACGCAACTACGGCGAAACTGCCGATCACAAGGTCAATGAGTTAGTGATGCATCTGAGCATCGCGATTCTGACCATCATAGTCCTGCTGGCGCTGGCGCTGGGTTTCAAGGAGTCGCTGATCGTGTCGTTGGCGGTGCCGATGACCTTTGCGATTACCTTACTGTGCGATTTGATCTTTGGTTATACCATCAACCGGGTGACGCTGTTCGCGTTGATTCTGTCTTTGGGCTTATTGGTGGATGACCCGATTGTCGACGTCGAGAATATTCATCGCCACTACAAAATGCGCAAAGAGCCACCGTTACAAGCCTTGCTGACTGCGGTGAACGAAATTCGCCCGCCGACCATTCTGGCCACCTTCGCGGTGATCATGTCCTTCGTGCCGATGTTTTTTATAACTGGCATGATGGGACCCTATATGGCGCCGATGGCCTTTAACGTGCCGATAGCCATGTTGATGTCCTTGCTGATCGCCTTCACGGTGACGCCTTGGGCCAGTTATAAATTGCTCAAAGGCGATTACGGTAAAGATCATGGACCGGAATTTCGGTTACAGGAATCCCGCGGTTTCAAGCTGTATCAAGCCATTATGGCGCCGCTGCTAAATCATAAAGCCAAAGCCTTGTGGTTTTTGCTGGCGGTGTTCGTGGCATTTGTCCTGTCCACTATGATGGCCGTGACCCGAGTCGTACCGTTGAAACTGCTGCCGTTTGATAATAAAAACGAGCTGCAATTGGTGATTGATATGCCGCGCGGCTCGTCCTTAGAAGCCACCAATGAAGTCGCTACGGCCCTGGGTCAATATCTGGCCACGGTGAATGAAGTCAGTAGTTATCAAACCTACGTTGGATTGGCATCGCCCATGGATTTTAATGGCTTGGTGCGACATTACTATTTACGCCAGGGTGCCTATGTCGGCGACCTGCGTATCATTCTGGTGGATAAATCTCGCCGCGGGCAACAATCTCATGCCATCGCGCTGAGGATGCGTCCGGATATAGAGCGGATCGGTCATAAATACGGCGCCAATCTTAAAATCGTGGAAATGCCGCCGGGGCCGCCGGTGCTATCCAGTGTGGTTGCGGAAATTTACGGGCCGCCGGAAGCCGGTTATCAGGATTTGGTGAGCGTATCCAAGCAAGTCCGCGCACATTTGCAAACCACTGACGGCGTGGTGGATGTCGATGACTATGTGCAAGCCCCGCAAGACCAATGGCAATTTGTGTTGAACCAGGACAAAGCAGCGCTCTTGGGCATCACCAGTCAACAGGTGGCCAGTAGTTTGAAACTGGCGGTAGAAGGCGGCGTGGCCGGCACTTTGCACATCGCCAGCGAACGGCAACCGCTACTGATTTCCCTGCAATACCCTAGAGCAGAACGCTCATCAGAATCCGATTTATTAAACTTGTCGGTGAAGTCTGCAAAAGGCGATTTGATCCGCTTGAGCGAAATCGGTCGGTTCAGCCACGAACTGGCCGATCAAACCATTTACCATAAAAATTTACGCCAAGTGTCCTACGTGCTGGGCGAAATGGCTGGCCGTAGTCCGGTGGAAGCAGTGTGGGATGTGCAAGACGCCCTGGAACAGCAACCCTTGCCCCCCGGTTACAGCGCGGAAATGGCCGGGGAGGGCGAATGGAAAATCACCGTCGATGTGTTCCGCGACCTGGGCTTGGCCTTCGCGGCAGCGATGGTGATGATTTATATCCTGCTGGTGGGGCAAACCGGCTCCCTGGGTGTGCCGTTGATTATGATGATTGCCATTCCCCTGACGGTGATCGGCATCATGCCGGGCTTTTGGTTTATCAACTTGTTTGCGTCTGATGTCGGGCAATATGCCGATCCCGTGTATTTCACCGCCACGGCCATGATCGGCATGATCGCCTTGGCCGGCATCGTGGTGCGCAACTCCATCATCCTGATTGATTTTATCGAGAACATTTATCGGGGAAATCCGGATATCAGTCTGGCCGACGCCATCATCGAAGCCGGCGCCACCCGCTTGAACCCGATCTTTTTGACGGCGGCTTCGGCAGTGTTGGGCTCGGTGATGATCGTCCTCGATCCCATCTTTTCGGGCCTGGCCTGGAGCTTTATCTTTGGCATTATTGCCTCCACCTTGTTTTCGTTGGTGGTGATTCCCCTGGTGTATTTCTTGATCAACCGCGAGATGCCCAAGCAAGTGCCAGCCGAAGACTAGCTTCTTAGCGCCCGCGATGGCAATTCAGCGGGCGCGGTAACTAGCGTTTTTTGTATACTCGTTACTTATCACCCATCCCTTAGCGCTGAGGCCACCTTTATGAAACAATCAAACCGCGTTTGCTACTTACTTTCTGTGTTGGGATTATTGACGTGTGTGTCGCCACTGCTGCAAGCCGACGAGACCGCCAGCAAATTCTCGCGGGAATTGTTAATGACCAAGCCGGTGACTTTGCCCAGTAAAGACGTCGAGAGCCATGTAATCCGGGTGCGCTTCCCCAAGGGCTATAAAACCCCCTCGCATACCCACGAAGGACCGGGCCCCAGATATGTGGTGATGGGAAAGTTGAAAGTAGTGGATGACGGCCAAACCAAAGTCTATAGCCAAGGCGAAGTGTTCTGGGAAACCGGCGCGGAAATGACCGTGGAAAACGTCGGTAAAGGCGAGGCGGAAATTATTATATTTGAGTTTGCGGCCGCGAAGTCGGCTAAGTATTGAAGCCTCAACGAATTAGGAGCACTTTGTTTGCTGTTTTTTCTTTTTTTCATCAGCCAGCAACGTTTTTTCTAAGCCGCTAGAAAGGAAAAACGAACACCACCATGTGGCATTTTCGGCCATTTGCGGGCGGATGGTTTTTATGACGAAGGTCCGGTGAATGACCTATAGCCGTTAGCTGTAATCTCAAATTGGTGCGACCATCTTATAGGTTGTGCCGAGCTATGCGAGGCACAACGACCGCGAACGGTGCGCCTAACGGCAGCACCCTATAGCTAGCGCACCTTTTGGCCTTGCTGAAAGCGCTGGGTCGCCACTTGGTCAAACTTATCGGCATAAGCACCTGGAGCAGTATTTTCCCAATGAACCTGTACGAGAACTTCAAAGGCTACATCAGTGCCGGTGGCATTGCCAGAGGTAACAGCAGCGGCATTGTCGGCATAGTTGTCGCCTAACGAAGCCAAATATGTCCAGCCGCCCTTGTAATCCCTAGCATTAGCATAAGCCTGGGCAGTGTTATATTGTTCCTGAGTGATATTCAGCGCCATGCTCTTGCTCTCCTTTATTTATTTGAAATTGTATCAGCCGAGTGTGAAAATTGATCGAACAATGCTTTCAGGTTATTGTCGATTTCCCGCCATTGCGGCAGGTAGTTCAAGCCATAGTTGTACTCAAAAACGATGTTCTCTCGATATCGTGATTTAACTCTACAACTTGGATAAGGAACATCTTTCAATCTGCCACAGTGCATTAACAGAGAATGACTATCTGTTGCAATGTAAAGGTCGCTCCATGGCTCTGAGAAGTGGGCTAGCCCGTATTGCTCACCCTCTCTATTCGACCGTCCCCAATTGACATCATCATTGGTAATTTTAATTGCGGTTTCTAACCACTTAGCGCTTCCTACCGGTTTCATAATAGTTACATTGATTCGTTCACCATGCCCCAGTACCTTCCAGCGCGCATCATCCTCCGGGTAATAAGGTCGCAGCTCTGGCAGTAACATGGATAGACTGAGATTATCCACCTTGACTCTATCTTTTTTGGCCGTTGGCCAGTTTCCCCACTTTTCAAGAGTTTCACCGTACATATAGCGAAGTGGTACGTCAAATTCGTGACCATTAATATCAATCTGCACAACACCATTTTCTAAATTTTTGGTTTTTTCTCTATCGTCTGAGTTACTGCAACCGGCCATAACTAACATCAGGAATACTCCGATAGTAAAAGTGGCAGCCTCGTAAACAGTGTTAATGCGGGGGTTTTCAATATCGCATCTTATTGAATTTTTCATGCCGCTATTCTCCAGGTTTTATCATTCGCCGCAGTCCTCGTCGGCACGGTGTTGAAGCCCGTAGGCTGGGTAGAGCAACGCGAAACCCAGCAAATGCTTTGAAACAATAGAAAATCTTCACGTTGCAACGGTTCATTGGGTGAGAGACTCATCAGCTTCTAAGCTGGGTTTCATTATCATTCAACCCAGCCTACCTCTGCTGTTGATGAAATATCTGCCCAATCGCACTAGCCAAGAAACAGGCCGCTGGTTTTCCGATTGAGCCATCCCAGCCAGACTTTGCTATATTGCAAGCCCTGCTCCCTTTCCCGCTACATTTTCCAGGGCCGTAGGGCGGATAAGCGAAGCGTCATCCGCCGATAAAACAGTCAATTATCCGGCTCACCAACTTCCGACAACGCCAAGCCCAACCCCGCCCAATTTAGCGAATAAATGTCCATCTTGACCAACCGATGAAAACTTGAATATGGCCTTTATGCCCCCTCGGGTAAATCCTTAACTGCGACTGCCCAACCATGCTTGACCGGGTTGTAATGGATGTAATCCATATGTGCCGCATAGTCGGCATCATTGATAATGGTGTGTTCCCAATATCGACGTTGCCACTTGTGCCCTTTGGGTATATGCCTCGCTCGTGGCGTTTCATTCTGATTGCAGAGCGATATTCGGTTTTTGGTATCGCTTTCGAAAAGGCTTTTTTTATCGCCCGCCATCGGTTGGAATATTGATCATCACCGGCCGGTAATGTCCAGATTGCATGCATGTGATCAGGAAAAACCACCCAAGCATCGATATGAAATGGCTGCTTTTCCCGGACCACTCGCACCGCTTCACGTAACTCCGCAATATGCTCGATCAACAGCGTCGATTTCCGTTCGAGCAGGTTGACGGTGAAAAAATAGGTGCCACCAGGAATGCGATTGCGTCGATAGTTTGGCATGAAAAGAGTTTAACCGATTTGGCGGATGACGCTACGCTTATCCGCCCTACAGCCACTTTGAAATTGTGATCAAACTGCTAGGATTCATGGGCTGCGATAAGGGTTAGAGTCGATAACACCAGTTCGCAAATTCAATAGTTAAAGATTTACCTGGAATTCGAAATTTGTAGCTAAAGCTGTCATTAGCTAACATTACGAAACCAAATAAGTCGACTCAGAGTCATCCGCTCGCTCTAGTATCTGCTGCATGTTGACTTTATCGTAACGGACGGAGAGCAGGATAACAAAACGTTCCCTTTAAATAGGACTCTGCCGGACTCTCCAAATGAGAGTGTTGGCATCTTTTGTTCCTGTATCCCGTACCTGTCGCAGATTATTTGGACTATCCTCCCGATCAGGTCGCGGTTAAGCGTGCGGCACTAAAGTCGCCGCACCTTGGCGAGCATCCAACACCGACGTGATCACGGATGACGTGTGAATCGCCTGGTGGTACTCTAAGTTAACCGTTATTTGGAAGTAAGCCATGAACATAGACTATCGAACTATTATCACGCTCGAGCCCGGTAAACGCGGCGGTAAACCCTGTATCCGGGGGTTGCGGATTACCGTTTACGATGTCTTGTCTTGGTTAGCCGATGGCATGTCCGAGGATGAAATATTGGAGGATTATCCGGAACTGGAAACCAGCGACATTCGTGCCTGCTTGGCTTTTGCCGCAGATCGTGAGCGTAATGTATCCGCCATTGTTTGATGAAACTGTTATTAGACGAAAATCTATCCCGTCGGGCGGTGGAGTTTTTGCTGGATGCCTTTCCAGAAACGACACAAATAGCGTTGTTGGGTATGGAAAACGCCGATGATTTAACCGTTTGGCGTTACGCAAAGTCCAACGGCTTTGTCATTGTCACCAAAGACGCGGACTTTTTTGAGCTTTCGAATTTACTTGGTCAACCACCAAAAATTATCTGGCTAAAAACCGACAATCAATCCAAAGCGGCAACCATTAACTGCTTATTAGCCAATCAGAACGCTATACAAGCGGCATTGGTTGACGAAGACAAAGCCTGTATCGAAATTTATCGATAACAGCGAAATTCATATATCGCAAAGGGCGGTAGGCTGGGCAGAGCAACACGAAGCCCTGCAAATGTTTTGAAACGCTAGAGCTGATTCGTTGCAACGGTTCATTGGGTGAGAAAACTCATCAGCGAAATATTCAAAATCAATTTCCCTGCACCCCAAAATTCAACAAACCCTCGGCAAAATAGCGTCCAGATTCAACACGTCCGTATCCGTTAATTCAATCAAATTGAAATTGTACTTCTGATAAATGGCGAGTTTTTCCTGTTTTCGGGCTTGGTATTTGGCGTCGTTTTCGTAGCCTGGAAACACATGGGGATTGACTTTGCAGGCCAAAGATCGCCGGGTTGCCCACTAAATGACCGTTTGAGTTTATGCGTACCGGCCTGGGCTTCGACTAGCCCAAATCACATATCAATGATAAGTGGGGAGCCCGGTTCAGTAAAAGCATTAATTAGCCTGAACAGCAGGGCAGCGGATGACGTATCTAAGACCTTAGCCCAATAGACAAAACTTAGGACTTACGTACACTTGACAAGCTTTGGAACGCGAAACTTTGTATCAACTTTTATAGACTATGGCGCTGCAGATTTTGGAAACCGATAGATTAATCTTGGTTGCTGACCGGGAGGTCTCGTCCTTTAAAGGGATCAATCGGGTCAGAGAGAGTCTGCAAACTCATGTGGATTATGTTGCCAGCCGGGACGAATTGTCGCGATGGATCGTCGCCAACAAAGCGAATTTAACCAGCAAAAATATTGCCTTTGTGATGGTATTTGACCCGGACGTGGTCGAAATATCACCGTCCGGTTCCGAGCTGGGCTTATTACTGGAATACCCGCGGATTTGCATCACCCGCTCAAGCGATCTCTCAACCACCTTACGTTCGATAAAAACCGGTTTGTTTGATTTTATTGAAAAGCCTTTCAGTCTGGAGCAGATACGCAAATGCCTTGAACTGGCTTTTTTCGAATATGAATTCGCTGTCACTATCAACAATCAATTCCGTAATCTGACGAAACGCGAAATTGAAACCTGCGAGTTGGTGGTGCTGGGCCACACCAATAAGGAAATATCCGAAAAACTGGATATTTCGGTAAAAACCGTCAAAGTGCATCGCGCTAATTTAATGCGCAAAACCAACGCCAAAACGGTTACGGATCTTCTGAGGTTGCACGATACCTTCAAGTCAAATACTCGCCAAGGACTGACTGATTTGCCCACTATCCCCCCGCTAAAAATATTGAACACTCAACAAACTAACAAGCGTGAAAAACGCCAAAAATCTCTGGCTTAACCCTCCTTGCTACCCAACAAAACTACTTTTCGGCAAGCAATAGCCGCAAGGCATAGCCAAATTTGAGACGCTCGTGACTGAATTTACAATTTTTCCAACGGTTGGGTCGAATGCGCAAAAACAACTTTTGCGAGCGACTTTAGATATGACTATTCGTTCGGTGTCGCAGCTAATAGACCACCATAACGTCAGCAGCGTAGTGCTTGAAATTGGCGAAGACTATTTTGTATTTTCCGTTGAAGATTTGCTGAAGCATCTGCACGCGGGCGGCAGCAGTGATGCCACCTTGGCTGAATTGACATTACGCAAGATAACCTGCGTTTTCGAAAATGAACGGGTGCTGACCGCATTTGAAATCCTTGAAAGCAATGGCGACCGGTATTTAGGTGTCGTCGATACCACTGAGAATCTGGTGGGCATATTGACCGATACCGACATTCTATCGGCGGTGGATCCTACCGTATTGGTGCAAAAAAAACCATCGGCGATTTGGTGACCAGAATAGAGCCCATCACCTTTACTGCGGACTGGATTTTGGACGATGTGCTTAACCATCTGCAGAAAATGGAGGACTCCATCATTGTGGTCGAATCCAAAATACCGATAGGCATTATCACCACCAAGGATATTTTTAAACTTATCTCTGCCGCGGATACCACCGATAGGCCACTCCGGGAGTACATGAGTAGTCCGGTCATTACCACCCAGGTCAGTTCAACCATTGAAGACGCGCTCGCTCAGTTAAAAACCTGTCACATCAAACGGTCCATCGTGGTGAATCAGGAAAACCAATTGGTAGGCGTTGTCACGCAGAGCGAACTGGTGGGTTTTGCCTATGGTACCTGGATAGATTTAATCAAACATCATGCCGGTGAGCTCAAAGAGCTTGTGGCTATTCTGGACGCCAAAGCCAAGGGTTTTGAAAAATCCTCGTTGACCGACCCTCTCACCGGACTCGGCAATAGACGGATGCTGGATAAAAGACTGGCCGATGAAATTGGCCGCATGCGGCGTTATGACGCCCCGGCGTTTTCGCTGTTGTTGCTGGACATCGATCTTTTCAAGCAAATTAATGACGCGCACGGCCACTTGATCGGCGACGAAATCTTGAAAGCCATCAGCTTGAAACTGATGAGCTTGGTCAGGTGCAGTGATGATGCGATTCGTTGGGGCGGCGAAGAATTTGCGATTTTGCTGCCGCATACACTTCTTGAGGATGCCGTCGAGTTTGCAAACCGCTTGCGCACCACGATAGAAGACCATTCCTTCGTCGAGCAGATACAAGTCACTATCAGCATAGGCGTCGGACAGTTTTCCATTACCGAGCACGAAAGCCAATTCCTTGATCGCGTCGACAAGGCGCTATACCTTGCCAAGCATCAAGGCCGCAATCGGGTGGTTGCCGATACCTCGTCTGGTCCGATCCAACATCTTGTCATGCCGATATGAAACGTATAGATAGCTAAGACTGTATTGCGGCTAATTCGCAAGGTCTCGATGGTCCGGTCAAAAGCGGCGATAATAGACGCACCGCACCCCTAAACTATTTAAGCCTACATGCCCGCAGCAGGTCACGCCCACACCCTAGATAACGGCATTGCCGTGATCCACTCCAATCAACTGGAAGAACTCCGCGATGTAGTCGAGTACTGGCTCAGACAACATCCGTTACAGCCCCTGGAAAACGAGATTTTTCTGGTGCAGAGCAACGGCATGGGGCATTGGTTGAAGCAAAGTCTGGCGCAAAATTCCGCGCTGGGCATTGCCGCCGCGAAGAAGATGCAATTGCCGTCCTTGTTTATCTGGAGTGTTTACCGGGCCGTATTGGGCGAGCAGATTCCCACCGAGCAACCCTTAGCCAAAGACCCACTGACCTGGCGCTTATATCGACTGTTGCCGGGCTTGTTGCAACAACCCGGCTTCGAAACGCTGGCCAGTTTTTTGACCGACGACAGCCATTGCCGCAAACGACACCAACTTGCCGAACAACTGGCGGATCTGTTCGACCAATATCAAGTGTATCGCTCCGATTGGGTGTCGGATTGGGCGGCGGGGCAGGATGTGTTGCGCAACGGCCATGGTGAAAGCAAACCGCTACCCAGCGCGCAACTTTGGCAAGCCGCTTTGTGGCGGGCCGTGCTTGAAGATTTGGGTGAAGAGTCCTCGCCGTTCGCCAGTAGGGCAGCGGTGCATGCCCAGTTCATGGCTAAAATCGACACATTGACTGTCCGGCCTGCCGGCCTGCCGCGCCGCGTCGTGTTATTCGGTCTGTCTTCCCTACCGCAGCAATCGCTGGAAGTGCTGGCTAAATTGGGCCGGTTTTGTCAGATCGTGTTGTTTGTGCATAACCCGTGTCAGCACTATTGGGCCGACATCATCGAAGACAAGGAACTGCTGAAAGCCGAGCGCCGCCGCCAGGCTTATAAATCCGGTATGAATGCGGCATTAAGCGATGCGGAACTGCATGTACAGGCGCCGCCCTTATTGGCGGCCTGGGGCAAACAGGGCCGGGATTATATTCGTTTGCTGGATCATTTCGATGAAACCCAAGCCTACGCCAACTGGCATTGGCCCGATAGTAAAATCGACATGTTCAAGGACTACGGCGAAGCAGGGCAGCGAAGTTTGCTGCAACATCTGCAACAGTCGATACTGGATATGGAGCCCTTGCCCGAGCAACCTGTTTTGCTGGCCAACGCCGACGAGTCGATCCAGTTTCACATCGCCCACAGTCCGCAGCGTGAAGTCGAAATACTGCACGATCAACTGTTGGCGTGCTTCGAGAGTGCGCAACAAAATGGCAAGCCTCTGTATCCGCGCAATATCATTGTGATGGTGCCGGACATCAATACCTATGCGCCGCATATCCATGCGGTATTCGGCCAAATTCAAAGCGACGATCCGCGTTATATTCCCTATAGTCTGGCCGACCAGCAACAGCGCGGACAAAATCCGCTATTGCTTGCCGTGGAAGCTTTGTTGAATTTACCCGAGTCGCGGTTTGCGGTTAGCGAATTTCTGGGCTTGCTGGAAGCGCCGGCCTTGCGGGCCAGGTTTCAGATTGACGAAGCCGCCATCCCCAAACTGCATCAGTGGATAGAAGAATCCGGCATCCGCTGGGGCTTGAATGCTCGGCAGCGCGCGGAACGGGTGAATATGCCCGCAAACTTGCAAGCGAATACCTGGCAGTTCGGGCTGCGGCGCATGTTGTTGGGGTATGCGGTCGGTGCCGGTGCGCCGTTCGATGAGATTCAGCCTTACGAAGAAATAGGCGGCCTGGATGCGCAATGGCTGGGCGGTCTGGCGTTTCTGTTGGAAACGTTGGAAAAATACGCTGAGCTGTTAAGGAAGGAACATGCGCCAAGTAGATGGCAGCAAATATTATCCGAGCTGCTGAGCGACTTTTTTCAGGCAAGCGACGAACGCGAGCGAAAAACCCTGGATACCCTGACAAGTTCATTGGCCAATTGGTCGAGGTATTGCGAACAAGCCGGTTTAAACAGTGCGGATTTACTGCCCATTCATGTGGTACGCGAGGCCTGGCTGGCTGGCGTCGACGAACCGTCCTTACATCAACGCTTTCTCAGCGGTCGGGTGAATTTCTGTACCTTGATGCCGATGCGGGCCATTCCGTTCCGGCTGATTTGCCTGTTGGGTATGAACGACGGCGATTATCCGCGCAATCAACAGGCCCGCAGTTTCGATTTGATGAGCCAGCGCGGTCAATATCGCCCCGGCGACCGCTCGCGCCGGCAAGACGATCAATACCTGTTCCTGGAAGCGTTGCTGTCGGCGCGCGAACAGCTGTATATCAGCTGGGTAGGGCGCAGTATCCGCGATAACAGCGAGCGGCCGCCTTCGGTGCTGATCAGTCAATTACGTGATGTACTGGCGCAGGGTTGGGCGCTTGCCAATAAACCCGCGTTGTTGGCGAGAATTACCGTCGCGCATCCCTTGCAACCGTTTAGCGCAGCCTATGTGCAAAAAGACCTCGATCCCAGTCTATTTACCTATGCGAGGGAATGGTTTGTACCAGCCGCCGCTCAGCCGCTTAACGGGCAAATCGTCTCCAGCTCGGATGATAAAACCTACGCTTTGAGCCTGGAATCACTTGCGCGGTTTTTGCGCGCGCCGGTGAAAAGTTTTTGTAACCAAACCCTGAAATTTGGGTTTGATAGCCTGGCAGTTACCAGCGAAGACTGCGAGCCGTTTGGAGTCGATAATCTGCAAGCCTATTTATTCAGCGATGAATTACTGCAAGGTTTAACCACAGAGCATCCGGACGACTTGGAAGAATACCTAAGCAGGCAGCAGGCCGTGATGACGCAGAAAGGCCAATTGCCCTTGGGCGGATTTGCCCAGGCGAGTTTCGCGGCCTTAGCCGAGCCGGTTACAGCGGCTTGGGAGCGTTATCGCGAGTTGGCTTCTGTATGGTCAGAGGTTTTAGAACCGCACGTGTTGCAGTTAGCGCCGTTTGCATTGGTAGACGGCGTGACGGTGCAACTGACTGGCGATCTCAGTCAACTGCGCCGGCACAACCAGCAAGTCGGTCTGTTGCATTTGACGGCGCAAAATCTGCTGAATAAGGACAAATCCATCAAGTATCCGAATTTATTTTTGCAGTGGTTACAGCATCTGGCGGCTTGCGCCGCTAGTTTGCCGGTAAACACCTTAGTTGTCGGTGCCGACACGGTGCTGGAAATGCCGGTTGTTGAGCAAGACCAAGCTTACCAACAGTTGCAAGAATTGGTTGCTGCTTATCACGACGGCATGCAAGCACCGTTGCCGGTGGCGTGCCGCACCGCATTTTCCTGGCTTGCCGGCCCGCCGGAAACTGCGCGGGAAAAAGCCCAAGCCAGATATGACGGCGATGACTGGAATGCCGGCGAAGTGCAATACGACGCTTATCTGGCCCGCTTCTTTCCCAACTTTGCCAGTTTGACTGAGTTAGACGCGGATAAGGGCTTTGCTTATTGCGCGGATAATTTGTATCGGCCGATGCTGGCGCATATCCGCGAATTACCAGCGGCAGGAGAGGCGTCGGTATGACCACTGCTATCCCACTCAACCCCCTCGCATTTCCGTTGTCGCGTACGCGGCTAATCGAAGCCAGTGCCGGCACCGGCAAGACCTATACCATCGCGGCCTTATATGTGCGCTTGATTTTGGGACACCATCCTGATAGCGTCGAACCCAGCCGGTATCTATTGCCGCCGGATATTTTGGTGGTGACCTTCACCGAGGCCGCCACCAAGGAACTTCGGGAACGGATACGCGAACGCTTGAGCCAGTCAGCGCGGTTTTTTCGCCAGCAATTGGCAACTACGGATACGTTCTTGCAAGACATCCGCGCCAGTTACATAGAACAAGACTGGCCGGCCTGCGCCCGCCGCTTGGAATTGGCGGCCAACTGGATGGACGAGGCGGCGGTTTATACCATCCACAGTTGGTGTAACCGCATGTTGCAACAACATGCTTTTGATAGCGGCAGTTTGTTCCGGCAGGAAGTCAACACCAACGATACCGAATTGCTGAATGAGGTGGTGCGGGACTATTGGCGCAGTTTTTATTACGACATGTCCAACGACGCCGATTTTGCTAGCCTGTATGCGCTGTTCAAGCATCCGGACGAATTACTGCTGGCGGTACGTTCGCTGCTGGGTAACGCCGAGCCGATACCGTCTAGCTTGGCCGACGGTCAGCCCATCAAGGCCTTGGTTGCTGCGGTGGCGTCTATTCGACACACCGAGCTGCAGGCTTTAAAAGCGCCTTGGCTCAGCTGGCTGCCGGAAGTGCGCGACCTATTGGAGGCGGCTATCGAAAGCAAAGTGCTGCCAGCAAAAAATTACAACGCCACTAACCGCCGCAACTGGCTGGACAAAATCGAGGCATGGAGCCTGGACCCGGCGCAGGATATGCTGGACATCGGCAAGGGCTTTGAGAATCTGTCGCCGGCCGGTATGGCTAAGTTAGCCAACCCCGGACAAACGCCGCCGGACCATCCCGGTTTTGCGGCGATTGGCCGCTTGCCCGAGCAACTGGCGGCATTGCCGAGTTTAAAAGTCGAGCTGATCAAGCACGCCGTGCATTGGATTAGGCAGCGTTACGATTTTGAAAAGCAACGCATCGCTAGGATGACCTTCGACGACATGCTGATACGTCTGGATAACGCCCTGCAAGGCCGCAACGGCGACAGGCTGGCTGAGGTGATTCGCGAGCAGTATCCGATTGCGTTGATCGACGAGTTTCAGGATACCGACCCGCTGCAATACCGGATTTTTTCCACGCTTTACGCTACGCCGGCCGCAATTGATTTTGCGTGTTTGATGATAGGTGATCCGAAACAAGCTATCTACTCGTTCCGCGGCGCGGATATTTACACTTATCTTAAAGCTCACCGCGACACCCAAGGCCGGCATTACACTTTAGGTACCAATTACCGTTCCACCCAGGCTTTGGTCGACGCGGTCAATCAGGTGTTTTTGCAAGCCGATAAGCAAGAGCGCGGCGCATTCCGCTTTAAAACCGAACAGGACAATCCCTTACCTTTTTTGCCGGTCAAGGCCCAAGGTCGCGACGAGGTATGGCTTATCGATAAGCAAGCCGCTCCGGCGTTGACCCTGTGGCATTGGGAAACCGAGGATGCGGTTGGTATGCCGGCTTATCGGGAAACACTGGCCGAGGTGACGGCCAGCCAGATTGTCAAATTACTCAATGCTGCCGATGCAGGGCAAGCCGGGTTTAAATCGGCATCCGGCATGCAGGCCTTGCAGCCTGGAGACATTGCTATTCTGGTTCGCAGCGGCACCGAAGCAACGGCGATACGCAACGCTTTGGCGCGCCGCCGCTTGCGTAGCGTTTATCTGTCGGAGCGCGATTCCATCTTTGCCAGCGGCGAAGCGGTCGACATGTTGCTTTGGTTAAATGCCCTGGCCGAGCCGCGTAATGAGCGCAAGGTGCGCGCGGCCTTAAGTTCGGCGACCTTCGCTTGGTCTTACCAGGCGCTGCACGCACTCGCCTTGGACGAACCCGGCTGGGAATTGCATTTGGAACGCTTTCTGACGTATCAGCAACGCTGGCAACAGGACGGCATTTTGCCCGCGCTGCGGCAATTGATTAACGATTATGGCTTACACGCGCGTCTGATTGACGACAATGAAGGCGAACGCTCCATCACCAATCTGCTGCATCTGGCCGAATTGTTACAACGCGCCAGCACGCAGTTGGAAGGCGAGCAAGCCCTGATCAGGTATTTGGCTGAGGCGATAGAGGCGGGCGGTAGCCAAGCCGGCGATGACGGTATCATCAGGCTGGAGAGCGATGCCAATCTGATTAAAGTCGTCACGATTCATAAATCCAAGGGCCTGGAATATCCGCTGGTGTTTTTGCCGTTTATTTGCAGCTTTCGGGAAGTCGGCGGCCGCTTCAATGCCTATTATCGTTATCACGACGAAAACCAAGATTTACAAATCGACTTGCATAAACAAGAACGCATTAAAGCCATCAGCGACGAAGAGCGGTTGCAGGAAGATTTGCGTTTGCTGTATGTAGCAATGACCCGAGCTCGGCATGCTTGTTGGTTGGGTATTGCGCCGGTCAAATCCGGCAGTACCAAGGATTGCCAGTTGGAAAAATCGGCCATGGGCGCCTTGCTTAACTGGCAGGCCAAAATGCCCATCAGCGCCTTAGCGGAGCAATTAATTGAACTGAAAGGCAGCTGTGGCGCGATTTCGATAACGCCCTTACCGGAAATTGACGACGCGCGCTATAGCCCGGTCTTGGTTGAAAGGGGTGGCTTTGATGCGCGCGTGCCGCTCGGCAAAATATCCAGTAATTGGTGGATAGCCAGTTATAGCGCTTTGCACATCGCGGATCGCCTGACGCCTGCGGAAGATTCGTTTCAGCCCTTGCCGGAGTTTGAAACCGCCCACGACGATAAGCAAAACGACGAAGCCGAAATTGCTGCTGCGCTCAGTAAGCCATTGTCCGGTGTCCACGCTTTGCCCAGAGGCGCCGGTCCCGGCGTGTTGATTCACGATCTGCTGGAGGAGTGCGCGCAACGCGGTTTTGCCAGCGTCTCGGCAAATCCAGCCTTAAGACAAGAATTGATTCAAAAACGATTTGTCGGAGGCGAATGGGAGAACAAACATGCCGTCATCGGTTCCGCCTTGTCGCACTGGTTGAACATGCCCTTGCTGGAGGACGCCAATGTTAGTTTGGCTGCGTTAGAAGCTAATGCCTATCAAGCCGAGCTGGAATTTCTGCTGGGCGCCGATACCGTGGACACTGAGGAACTGGATCGCTTAGTCAGCCGCCACACCTTCGGCGGACAAGCCCGCCCGGGCTTACTGCCCGGCCAAGTAAACGGGCTGTTAAAAGGTTTTATCGACTTGGTGTTCGTGCATGATCAGCAGTACTACGTGGTCGATTATAAATTCAACAGTTTGGGTGCCGACGATGCGGCGTATACGCAGGAAGCCCTGACTGCGGCGATGTTAGCTAAACGTTACGATCTGCAATGCAGCTTGTATTTATTGGCCTTGCATCGTTTGCTGAAAGTCAGGCTGGGCAATGTTTACGACTACGAGACGCACATCGGTGGGGGGCTGTATTTGTTTTTAAGAGGCGCGCAAGGGCCAAGGGTAGGGTGTGTTTTCGATAAACCACCCAGGGCCTTGATCGAGCGCTTGGATGCCTTGTTTGGAGCATCATCATGATCCGGCAAGCGGCGGTAATAGACAGCATGCAACACTGGGTAGCGAAAGGCTGGTTGAGTCATTTGAATCGGGCCTTCGTCGGTTTTTTGCTGGATCTCGATCCGGCGGCGTCTGACCCGATGCTATGGGCAGGGGCCTTGGTCAGCCATCAGCTGGATAGAGGCGAAGTGTATTTGGACTTGGCAAAACTCTGTGAGCAGCCGGGGATGACGCTGGCTATCCCGGCCGATGACGCTTGGGCCATTGAGCGGGACACGGCGGCGGCCGAGTTGGCGCGCTTAAAAGTGTATAGTCTTGAAGTCTGGCAAGCGGCGTTATCGCAATCAAGACTCGTGTCATCAGGGGAAGGCGATACACCGTTGGTTTTAGCGGGCAATCGGCTGTATTTGCGGCGTTACTGGCGCTATGAACAAATACTGCAATCCCGCGTCGCGCAGCTCTTGCAACCGGTGCGGGACCAGCTGCCGGCGTCCTTGGCGGAACGCTTGCAAACGCTGTTTCCCGCGAGCTTGGAAAGCCCGGATTGGCAAAAAATTGCTTGCATCTTGGCGTTGCGGGCGCGCTTTGCCATTATCACCGGCGGGCCGGGTACCGGGAAAACCACCACCCTGACCAAATTGTTGGCCTTGTTGATTGAACTGGCGCAACAGGAGAGCGAGAAACCCAAAAATCTGAATATTTTACTGGCGGCGCCGACCGGGAAAGCGGCGGCCAGGGTTAGCGAGTCGATTGCTAAAGCACTCGACAAATTGGCTATCGACGACAATATCAAACAAGCTATTCCCCGAAAGGCCAGCACCTTGCACCGTTTACTGGGCAGCCGGCATGATTCGCGGCGCTTTTTGCATAATCGCCACCATCCTATCGTCGCCGACATCGTGATTGTCGATGAGGCGTCGATGATAGATCTGGAAATGATGGCGTCGCTGTTGGAAGCCTTACCGACAAACACTCAATTGATCTTATTGGGCGACAAGGATCAATTGGCATCCGTCGAGGCCGGTTCGGTGATGGGAGATTTATGTCGCGGTGCCGAACACGCCGCTTATGATGCGGAAACGCTAGCTTGGATTGGCGCTTATGCCAGCGAATCGCTCAAACCTGCGGCAGCGCCCGGTTCTGCCATCAATCAACAAACCGTCATGTTGCGGCACAGTCATCGTTTCGATGCACATAGCGGCATCGGCCAACTGGCTAAAGCCGTGAATCAGGGCGATGCTTTGCAGGCTCAGGCCATCTTAGCTGACACGGCACAGTACCCGGATTTGTTACCCGAACCACATGCAGAATATATCGCCTTACGGCAACACCCGAGCCCGGACGCCGCCAGTAGTTTGTTAAGAAAGCTGGTGATTAATAGCGGGGACGCAGCCCGCCGAGGTTATGGCTATTATTTGGCGCAAATCAGTAATGGCCGGCCGGACAGTGCGGAGCGGTACGACGAATGGGCCATGCAAGTGTTGACCGCCTTCGATGCGTTTCAAGTGTTGTCGGCATTGCGGAAAGGACCGTGGGGCGTGGAAGGCCTAAATCAGCGCATTGAAGAATGGTTGTTTGCCAAAGCCAAGCAGGCGCTGTGGTACGAAGGCCGGCCGGTGATGATCACCCGCAATGACTACAACCTGGGCTTAATGAACGGCGATATTGGCATTGCGCTGCGAGACAGTAACGGCAAACTTAAAGTGGCATTTCCCAGTGCCGACAACAGTAACGAGCCGTCGGCCAATCTGAAAATACGCTGGATCTCGCCAATGCGCCTGCCGGACGTGGAAACCGCTTTCGCCATCACCGTGCATAAGTCGCAAGGCTCTGAGTTTAATCACGTGGCCTTGGTCATGCCGGAAAACATCAGTCCGGTGCTCACCCGCGAATTAATTTACACCGGCATCACCCGCGCCAAGGAGCATTTTAGCTTGCTGGAAAGCAGTGACGGGGTGTTTGCTAAAGCTATATTGACTTGCCGTAAATAGCGGTAAAGCAACAACCTATGTTGGTGGTTTTTTTGGGGTAATAGTTTGGGCCATGGATTCAGAGAGACTTATGCCACTGCCGAATGATGGTTTTTGGAAATGGGGAATTGTTGAAACCGACCCAAAACAGACCTTAAATGTGTTCGATTCTACGACCGCTTTACTGATAGCAATACGGTGTCTAAGTGGGATTTCGTTGTAAAAAACCAATCAATTCTTTTTTAAATTGTTCAAACTCATTTTGTTTTCTTTCATTTATAAAATCAAAAATTTGAGTATTTGTCATAATTGCCGAACGTTGATAACTTTGATGTGTAAAATCTTCGTATAGCCTTTTTATTCTTTCTTTCTCTTTTGTGCCTTGATATGTTTCGGTAATTTTTGGCAAGCCATCTCTTTCAGTTTGTCTATAATGCTTTGAGAATTGTTTTTCAACACTATCAAATGGAATAAAAAAAACATTTTTATTGTTTTTACATTCTTCCTTTTTATCACCATCAAGGATGGTAATTACATTTTCTGGGGATGAAAAAAAGCTAGCCGTTTCATTGCGCTTCATTAAATCAATAACATTGCTAGCGCCGCCAATATAAATTATTTTATAGGTAAAAAATGGTGCTACTTCTAGCTGGCTAATTAAGTGAGAAAGATACTGCTCTAACACCTTATCCTCCACTAGAATATATTTATCCCATCGTCCATGGAAACAAAAAAGCTCACTTCTTATATAATTGTAAGGCACTTCTTTTAGGGAAACCTCGGCATTATTGTTTTCCATATAAAAAAGCTCAGAGTCTTTCAATGTTTTCATCAATGCTAGCGAGTGCGTAGTAAAAACAATATTAACTTTATCTTGCTCACAAAAGCATCTTAATTCAGAAATTAGATTAACTTGTGCCGAAGCATCTAATGATATATCAATTTCATCAATGACAATCAACTTGCAATTTCGCTTGATAATTCTATACAAGTTGATAATGAAGTGCTCACCAGAGCTTAGATAATCCTCTCTAATGTAAAAGCCGTCTGCCTTTAGAAAAAAATAGTATAATCTTCCCTTTATTTTTATCTCTTTTAAGTTTTTGAATCTATCAGAGTTATATATTTTTGAAAGAAATTCAATTAATTCACCAGGTGTGGAGTATTCTTTTAATGATATGCCTTTTCTCAGTTCTCCATCTATTTCAGATAATTTTTGAAAATGATTAAACCTTTCTCCGTGAGGAATAGGTAGTTCTGCGTAAATATTCCGTTTTATTTTTTCGCTTATAATTGCCTTAGTATCAATAACCTGAAGCTTTGGGTTGTACTGAAAATCATATGATTCGCCATCAATTACATAACGAATGCTGCTGGTATCTTTAAAGATATAGGGAGATGCTGTCTTTGCAAACGTATTTGTAGAAGTTAGATTTTTTATGGCACGAATTAATGTTGTTTTTCCTGTGCTATTTTTTCCAACAATGCACATTAATTTGTTTGATAATTCAATGCGAAAAAACAATTCCTTTATGTGTTGAACATCAAACAGTATACAAATGAACTCATTTCCCATTGTTAATCAATAGATTGATGATGAAAACTATCAACAATGAAATTACCGTATTTCTTTCTCAGTTTATCTAAATACGACTTGTCAATTGTATTGATATGATTTAGTTGGCCAGAAATCTTGCTAAAGTCGCCTTGGTAATGATTTTTTAAATAATCGGCAAACTTGTTTTTATCGTTGATATAAAAATGAAATAATATCTCAAGATGCTGCTTAAACTTAATATCAACTGAAATTTTTCCGGATGGCAAAACAACCATCCCGAGTATTTTAATTTTACTTCCTTTGTGAGTGTGCTTGGTTTTATATGTGTTTATTTCTATTCTTCCATCATAAATTTCTTTAAGATAATTAGAGATTACATCTTGAATATTAATTAAAGAATTCTTGTATTCTGATGATAAAATAACATCATCGGAATATCTGGTATAAATTATATTGTTTTTTATGCAATACCCTTCAAGAGTATCATCAAAAGATGATAAAAAACTATTGCTAATATTTGGAGAGGTTGGAAAGCCAACAGGCAAAACATCGTCGATCGTTGTTATATTTAATAACTCGGACTTATATCGATTAATGTCGTATATTGGAGCTTTATCTAAAGCAGTGTCTACTATTTTTTCGACATCTTGCTTTGAAATTTTATGAAAAAAATCTTTTATATCTGTTTGAAAAAAAAACTTGCTATGGCAGTGCGGAACTACAGCCGTGTAAGTGCTTTTTTCGTGTCTGTAAGAATGAACGACGTTTTCATTTATTTTGGCATAGTCAAAGACAAAACTATTCAAAAAACGCAGATATTTTTTTAATTTTAGAGACGGATTGACTTTTTCGTTTGAAAGTTGCTTGTATTCTTGAGAAATATTCAAACTTAAGAAGTCATCAAAATTAAATTTCTGATGAAAGGTAGAATCGAAAGCTTCTCGGAGGGAAATAGATGTTTTTTTCATTTGAACTATACCAAAAGGCATTGTTCCTCAAATTTCAACTTGCCCGTCTCTGAAAGAGTTCGGGCAAGATAAATTAGGCTAAACGCAGGTAGAGGCTAGTATTTATGACTGGAGATACTCCTAGTCACTAGCATGGTTCTGAGTATATCGTTTTTAAATTTAAAAGACAAAACAATTTAAATTTTTGCTTTCAGTGCCTTAGGGTGTGCTTCACGGTGTGAAGCGCATCGTTCGCGATTGGTGCGGTTCGTAAACTCACCACACCCTACGGCTGCTTTGGGCTGGACATTTGTCATTGGCACTTCTATTCCGTCAGACGGCTTTTGGCCGATGGCCGTCAAACCCCACCACAAATAATGTGATCGACTGTATCCAATTCCCGAACGGATGCCATAGTTTCCGCAGGGCGGTTAGCTGTTCCCCGTTAGTAAGCCTTGGAGCCAAACGAGAATCGCATTTTGCTAGTCGCGAAAGCCAAATTCTCTTGCATGCAAACCAAACTGCCTTGCGCGCAAGGCATTTTGCCGGGCGAGCAAATCAATTTGCTTTGCCTGCAAGGCTTGGTGGGTTGCGGGCAAACCCAAAAGCGTTGCGAGGATAGCAAAATAGCTTGTGCGCAAGCTTAATAGCCTTGCACGCTAGGCGTTGTGCCCGGCGAACAAATGATTTTGTGTTGCCCGCAAAGCTTTTAAGTGAGTCCGCAAGGCTTTTAGAATTGCGCGCAACCCAAAAAGCCTTGCGACGATAGCGAAAAGTCTCGTGCGAGAGCTTAAAAGGCTTGCGCGCAAGGCTAAAAGCGATGACGGGATGATTCCGAGGCTTGCATGAATCGATTAAGGCTCCGGCGGGCTGCTTGCCGCCGGATCTTGGCTGCATGCGGCCTTAGCCGTTGAGGATGCGCTAAACGTTAAAGCCGATTTATTTCCCGCAATAGCAAAGGTTTGGAAACTCAATAATCCTAAGCCTGCTTTCGGCTGGACATTTACCGCTTATAGCCGAAACCTGCATGGTAAGCACATGGTTGTGCCAATAACGGCCAGCATTGGGGGGGGCGAAACCGGTAATGTTAATGAGCGGCCTTGAGCACTCAACTGGTAGGCTAGTTCTTACTCAGCGTTCCCTGCAAAAATTGATTGATTTGCTCCAGGTCCTGTTCATTCAGGCTGCCGGCCGCTTCCTTGAGTTTGATGCCGTTAATCAGATAGTCGTAGCGGCTTCTGGCGTAATCGCTCTTGGCTTTGTATAAATTGCGCTGTTCGGTGAGCACGTCCACCATGGTGCGGGTGCCCACTTCAAAACCGGCTTCGGCAGCTTCCATGGCCATTTCGGCGGATTTGCTGGTCGCATCGAGTGCTTTGACTCTGCTGATGCTGGACACCACGCCGCGAAATGCGTCTTTGACGCCGCGATTGATGCTGCGTTTTACTTTAGTCAAATCTTCCTTGGCGGCTTCGTACTCGTAGGCCGCTTGGCGGCTGCGGGAAGAGGTGCCACCGCCTTCGTACAAAGGCAGGTTGAGTTGCAATCCGAAACTTTCATTGTCGCCGCGTAAACCGTAGCGGTTGCCGGTGTCCATTTCGCTGTATTGGGCGACGATGTCGAGGGTGGGCAGATGTTTGGATTGTTGTAATTCGATGTTTTTGCGGACGTATTCGGCTTGATTAATTTGGGCGACGATAGAGAAATTATTGTTTTCCGCCGTATTCGACCAGGACGCCAAGTCCTCGGGTGCTGGGGGGCTAAGCGGAATTTGCGGCTGTAAGCTGTTCAGATCGGCGGCGTTCTCGCCTATGATTTCCCGCAAGGCTTCCTTGCTGTTATCCAAAAGGTTTTGTGCTTCGATCTCGCTGGCCAGGGCTCTGTCATAACCGGCTTGGGCTTCGTAAACATCAGTGATGGCGATGATGCCGACATCGAACCGCTGTTTGGCCTGTTCCAATTGTTTTTCGATGGCTTTTTTTTCCGAGTTGGCGAATTCCAGATTATCTTGCGCGGCCAATATATTGAAGTACGCTTCGGCGGTTCTGCGGATCAGGCTTTGTTGTTTGGCCTGGAATTGCGCTTCCGCCTGAGCAATTTTGTTATCGGCTTGATCGAGCTGCACCCAATGGTCCCAATGAAACACCGGTTGTTTCAAATTAATACCCAATTTGCTGTCCCAGTAATGCTGCAATGTGGTTCCCAAAAAGCTGGTACTTTCCAGGCGATTGCGGCTGCTGTTGGCGCTGAAGGAAAGATTCGGCAACATCTGCGCGATGCTTTGCGACTTGATCTCGGCGGTAGCAAGCTTATTGATATCCGAGCTTTTAAACTCCGGGTCATTGGCTTTCGCTAGCTGATAGGTTTCCAGCAAATCCTGACTAAAAGCCAGTTTTACCGGTATCAATGCTACCAAAAAGGTGCATAACAGTCTTATCATTGCTATATCTCGTGCTGAGAGTTGGGAATAAACTTACATTATCGCCTAAAATAAAGACCTTACAGTGCTTATTTAATTTTGCCATAAGGTTAGGCACACATCACCCGTTCGTCAAAGTAAAACCTTAAGGAACTGATCATCCTAACCTATACGGAGTAGAAAATAGCAACTGCAGGTTAAAGAAAGATCGCGCACATCACTTTTAAATTCGCCATGTTTCCAAAGAAACTGCATCGAGAAAATAAGTATGCAGATAACAAAGCTCATTACAAAAAATGTGATAAACCTTTTGAATAAATATGATTCAATAATTTTAATTTAAAACAAATTATCTTATTTTTGATGTTCAGGACGAAGCAAATCGTTCACTGTTTTTACCGGATTAAATGTTTCGATAGGAACTTCAACAAAAATTGTATTCCAATCGCTCATGGCTCCATTCCAAAGTCCGGGCAACTCTAAAGCTTTCAATTCTTTACCACCCTTCGATTTCGATGAAATAAATCCGGTTTGGTTATCAACGTATTGTAAAAGATTGAATTTTTCGCCTTTATAGTTTTTCACTCCACATACTAAATCAACAGGATTAAAATGCGTTGAATTCATCATTTTAGCTTTTTCAGCAGGATTTGATAAATCAATTTGCGAACTTTCGAGAATTTGAGTGGACACTGTTCCATCTGCATTTACAGTAAGAAAAGGACCGCCACCAGGCTCTCCGGTATTTTTAACCATGCCACAAACCCTGATCGGACGATTTAGTTTTGACTTTAGATACTGTTTTAATTCACTTTCATTCAATTTGTTAATTTCAGGGTGAATATTATTAAGTTCCTTTTCGCAAAACAGAGCAATTTCATGTAAGCTTGAAATAGAAATATTCTCTTTATCCAATAATTGAAGATTTTCAAACGCTTTTTGTTGAAGTTTAATCAATAAACCTGCAATAGCTTTCTTATATTTAACTGTTTGGCTTTTGAGCGAATCAGGAACCACATTATCAATATTCTTAATAAAAATCACATCTGCATTCAAATCGTTCAGATTTTCAATAAGAGCGCCATGTCCTCCGGGACGAAAAACTAATTTTCCATTTTCGCGAAATGGTTGATTTTGTTCGTCGACAGCTATAGTGTCAGTCGATGGCTTTTGTTCTGAGAAACTGATGTTGAGTTTTTTACCCAGTACATTTTCGTATTCAGGAAGCGTATCATTTACATGTTTTTCAAACAGTTTCCGGTGTTCAGCTGAAACTGTGAAATGAATATTTACTTCATTCGATGCATTAGAAGCATACAATGCACCTTCCACCAAATGCTCCTGTAGCGAAGTACGTTTTTCGTTGTTATATGAGTGAAATAAAAGTAAGCCTTTAGGCAATGCACCATAATTCAAGCCATTACTGGTTAATAAATTAGACACAATGGCTTTCGTCTCTCCATTTTCGATCAAATCATCAATACTTTTATTATTATTTTTCAAACAACATTCGTTCAAAGCATCGTAAAAAGCGAAGTTTTTAATTTCGGTAATAAATTTAATTTCAGCAGGTTTTGTTGGTTCGGCATAATCGGCATCCAAAAACTCATATAAATCTTTAAACATACGACTGGCCGCACCCGATGCAGGAACAAATTTGAGTATTGAAGCATCGGTTTTTAAATAAGCATCCCATATTTCCAACAACTCATTAATTTGTGCATCCGAAGCAATGGTAATACCCTGCTCTGGTGATGCAGCATTAATAATTTTCAAAAACGGGAAACCCGTTTCAAAACTTTTAAGCTGATAAACAATTTGTGATTCTGAAATACATTTTTCGCTAATTTGCTGTAAATCGTTATTTGATAGCATCATATTGTAATTTTGATGTTGAAAGTTTTGTAATATTTATCTGCGCAGTTAATTATAGGACAAAAGTACAGCTACATTTGGGTGCCTCGAACAAATCATCAGATGAGAAAATAGCGGCAAGCCAATGCTGCAGATAACCGCCATGATCAAAGAAATCCTCTTTTCCGCTGAAGCAGGGCATTGATCTGTCCATAGTGGGGATTGTGGTTGTGGTATCCGACTCCGTAGCCTTTACCAAAATCGTCCCCAGGTTAGAAAACACTGATACCCGATTGATTCCCGTATGAGTTACCGTTCGGCATAACTCTTTATTATAATCATATGGTAACAATGCATCAGCTTTGGAGCTAAACAAAATGAAGTGGCGCCGTCTAACATCACTGTTGTTGGTCGTTATATTCTGACCCCGGCGATTTTTGAAAAAATCGAAAATACCGGCCGTTGCACAGGCGGCGAAATTCAATTGACCGATGCGATTGCCGAGTTGATGAAAGACGAGCAAGTGCTGTCTTACGAATTTGCAGGTAATCGCTACGATTACGGATCAAAATTCGGTTTCTTGTTGGCTAATGTTGAATACGGTTTGCTGCACCCGGAAATTAAATCAAAATTTGCCGCGTACATGCAGCAGCGCGTTAGCAAAATTTAGTTCGCCGACAACAACAGAATGGCGATTACCCGCCATTCCGTTGTTGTCGGCGATTGACGATTTCGTAAATCAATAGTGCGCACATAATCAGTGCGGTGCCGGCCATGGTTTTTATCGTCAACGGTTCCTGGTTGACGCTATAACCCAGCACCAGGGACATTACCGGGGTCATCAGATTCATCATCGCCACATTGGTGGCTTGCATGTTGGCCAACACAAAATAATACAAAGCAAAACCCAGGGTGGTGGCAATCACGCCAAGATAAGCAATGGAATACAGGGTTTGCTGTGGAATATTTTCCGGCAATAAGCCGCCATCCAACCAATACCAGGTGCCGAAATACAAGGGCACCGCGATTAACAATCCGCCCGTAACCAATTGTAAAGCCGGTAGACGTGCGTCAATCTGCTTGACCCACACCGCGCTAGCCGCGTGGATGAAGGTAGCCACCAGCACGCCGATCAGGCCTTGCAGAGCGAGTTCATCCAATTCCAGTGCCGAGCTGAACATGACCACCAGCCCACCCATACCCAAACAATAAGCGAATAACTTGCCCCAACCCAGGCTGCGTTCCTGCAAATATGTCGCCGCCATGAAAGCGGTCATGAACGGGCTTAATCCGAAAATTACCGAGATCCAGCCGGATGGCACGAATTGAGCGGACCAATAGGTAATCAGCATGCTGCCGTAAAGCTGTATCGCCACTGCCAGATAAGTGATCAAAGCAGGGCGGTTGAGCGGCAAACGCCGGCGCAAAAGCAACAATAACAGCAGCAGGCAAGCCAGTCCGGTGCTCATTCTTGCCATCGCCCCGAAGACGAAGCTGACGCCGATGCTGCTCCATTTGATTGCCAGCGGTGTGGTAGTCCAGACCAGAATGACACCGAAATAGGCTAAAGCCAGCCGTGTTTTCACCTTAAGGCAATTTCAGACGGTTGGCGATCAATTGCTCAACGACCGAAGGATCGGCCAAGGTTGAGGTATCACCAAGATCGTGAAATTCATTGGCGGCGATTTTGCGCAAGATGCGGCGCATGATTTTGCCGGAACGGGTCTTGGGTAGGCCGGGTGCCCATTGAATCAGATCGGGTAGGGCGATAGCGCTGATTTCCTCGCGTACCAAGTCTTTCAACTCGCCTTTCAGGCTGCTGTTGCCCTCGATACCCACGTTTAAAGTCACATACGCATAAATGCCCTGGCCTTTGATCGGATGCGGGAAGCCGACCACCGCAGCCTCGGCTACCAAGTCGTGTAATACTAACGCGCTTTCGATCTCTGCTGTGCCCAAGCGGTGGCCGCAGACGTTCAGCACGTCATCGATGCGGCCGGTAATCCAGTAATAGCCGTCTTTGTCGCGGCGGGCACCGTCACCGGCGAAATAATAGCCGGGGAACTTGGCGAAATAAGTGTCGATGAAGCGCGCATGGTCACCATAAACAGTGCGCGCTTGTCCTGGCCAGGGATAGGTCAACACCAGCACGCCTTCCGCTTCGCCTTCCAGGATATTGCCATCCGGATCGAGTATCGCCGGCTTTACGCCGAAAAACGGCAATGTGGCTGAGCCGGGTTTTAACGGTATCGCGCCCGGTAAGGGGGTGATGAGAATGCCGCCGGTTTCGGTTTGCCACCAGGTATCCACCAATGGGCAGCGTTTATTGCCGACTACTTGGTAATACCATTCCCAGGCTTCCGGATTGATCGGTTCGCCAACACTGCCGAGGATGCGGAGCGAACTGCGGTTGGTGCGGGTGACAAAATCGTCGCCCTGGGCCATCAGCGCTCTAATGGCCGTTGGCGCAGTGTAAAAAATATTGACCTGATGTTTGTCGATGACTTGCCAGAAGCGGTCGGGATGCGGGTAAGTCGGCACCCCCTCAAACATCAAGCTGGTGGCGCCATTGCATAATGGGCCGTAAAGCACGTAGGAATGGCCGGTGATCCAACCAATGTCGGCCGTGCACCAGTAAACATCGCCTTCCTGGTAATCGAACACGTATTTATGGGTCATGGCCGCATACAGCAAATAACCGCCGGTGGTGTGCAGCACACCCTTCGGTTGGCCGGTGGAACCAGAGGTATACAGGATAAATAACGGATCTTCGGCGTCCATCATCACCGGTTCGCAATCGGTCGATGCGGATTGCATCGCTTCGCGATAATCAATGTCGCGGCCTGTGGTCCAGGGGATGTCATGGCCGGTATGCTTGATCACTATCACTGTATTCAAGTTGGGGCATTGCTTGGCGGCTTTATCGACATTCAATTTAGAATGCACAATTTTGCCGCCGCGAAAGCTCTCGTCGGCGCAGATCAAGACCCGGCAATCGGCGTCGATGACGCGATCACGTAAGGCATCGGCCGAAAAACCGCCGAAGACGATGGAATGCACCGCGCCGATGCGCGCGCAGGCCAAAATCACCACGGCAGCTTCCGCGATCATTGGCAGATAGATACAGACTCTGTCGCCCTTTTGTACGCCATGGGCTTTCAGGACGTTGGCGAATTGGCAAACTTGGGTGTGTAATTCGCGGTAGGTCAGTTGACGATCATGCGCCGGATCGTCGCCTTCCCAAATGATCGCTACTTGGTCGCCGCGTTTTTCCAGGTGTCTGTCCAGGCAGTTGACGGTGACATTGAGCTCGCCACCCAGAAACCACTGTATTTCGCCCTTGGGGTAGTCGTATTGCAGTACCTGCTGCCAAGGCTGATGCCAGTCCAAAAATTCGGCGGCCTGTTCAGCCCAAAAAGTTTCCGGTTCGTTTATCGACTGCTGATATAGACGCTGGTACTCGGCACAGTCGATATGCGCGTTGGCGGCAATCTGCGGATTAACCGGATAAATTTTTTGGTCTGACATAACGTAACCTCCTTCTTTGAACGTTATTAACTGTGTTGTAAGGCAGAAACGGCTTGGGTGCTCGTCAAACGCTCGGCTTGCCAGTGTTCGATGGCCCATTCCAGGATACTGTCGATTGCGGCCAGCCGCAAATCGGGTGGTGGATTTTGCTTGAGTAAGGTTAGCAGCAGAAACAAGGTTGGTCCGGCTTGATTGGGATTGACGGCTTGCGCTCGGGTTTGCTTACTCAGCTTATGGCCTTCTTGGTCGACAATCAGCGGAATATGCATGTATTGCGGCGTCGGGTAACCTAGAAAATGCTGTAAATACAGCTGTTTAGGGGTAGAATCCAATAAATCGTAACCTCTCACCACCCGATTGACCTTTTGCCGGTGGTCGTCAACAACACAAGCTAATTGGTAAGCAATGATGCCGTCCTTACGCTTGACGATAAAATCGCCGTGCTCGCCTGCCAGGTTTTGGCTGATTTCCCCCTGTAAGTCATCAACAAAGCGCATTGAAATTTCGGCCGTTTTTACCCGTAGCGCATGGGGTGCATTAGTCGATTGCGGGTTTTTGCGGCAATAGCCCGGATAAATCAAAGTCGAATTCGCCAATAAGCTGCGACTACATGTGCAAGGATAAAGCACGTGCCGGTTTTGCAATTCAGCAATGGCTTGTTCGTATTGGTCGAGATGCTGGCTTTGGTAATCCACATCGCCGTCCCAATGCAATCCAAAACTTTGCAGGCAATTTAGGATCTCTTCGCTGGCGCCTGGCATATTGCGCGGCGTATCGAGATCGTCGATGCGTAACAGCCATAGCCCTTTATGCTGACGGGCATCCAGATAGCTGGCAAGTGCGGTGTATAGAGAACCGAGGTGAAGTGGGCCGGTAGGCGAGGGCGCAAACCGGCCGATATAAGATGTTGCCGTGGGCAGAGTTAACCCAATTGTTTTTCCCTGATTTCATCGAGTGTCTTGCAATCGATGCACAGGGTAGCAGTTGGACGGGCTTCCAGACGGCGAATACCAATCTCGATACCGCAGGTTTCGCAATAGCCGTAGTTTCCAGACTCAATTTCCTTCAATGATTCGTCGATCTTCTTGATCAGCTTACGTTCGCGGTCGCGGGTGCGCAGCTCCAGGCTGAATTCTGATTCCTGCGTGGCCCGGTCGTTGGGATCCGGGAAGTTGGCCGCTTCGTCCTGCATGTGGTGGACGGTGCGATCCACTTCCATCATTAACTCGGATTTCCATTTGTTTAAAATGGCGGAAAAATGGCTCAACTGCGCCTCGTTCATGTACTCTTCGCCTTCTTTTTCCTCATAAGGCTTAAAAGTAAATTCCGATGCGGCAGGGTTAGTATTGTTCATCCAATGACTCCTGGCGGTCTATAAAAAAATCGGGGCTTTTTAACAGAATAGCCGGGGCCAAGCAAGAAGTTTGTTATTATGAAGGTGCTTTCTACTAACGGAATTTGGACATGAAACACCACGTCGCCGAGCGAATGCGCGGCATCAGCTCATTTTATGTGATGGAATTATTACAGCGCGCCAAGCAACTGGAACAAGAAGGCCGGGATATTATTCACATGGAAATCGGCGAGCCGGATTTCGAAACACCACCGGCAATATTAGCCGCTGGAAATGCGTTTATGCAGGGTAGGGAAGTCAAGTACACCGCTGCAGCCGGATTGCCGGAATTGCGTCAAAGCATCGCCGATTATTACCAAGCGCAATATGGAGTAAATCTGGATCCGAAACGGGTTTTCATTACCCCCGGCGCGTCCGGCGCGTTTTTGCTGGCGTTTGGGATTAGTTTAAATCCGGGCGAACAAATCTTGATGGCCGATCCGTGTTATCCCTGTAACGATAATTTCGTGCAATTGTTCGACGGTAAGACTCAGTTCGTGAATGTTGGCGCCGAAACAGCTTATCAACTCAACGCCGAATTGATTCGACAGCACTGGCAGCCAGCCAGCAAAGGCGTATTAGTCGCTTCGCCTTCCAATCCTACCGGCACCGTCATCGGTAACGATGCGCTGCGCGCTGCGATTCAGCAGACGCATGCTTTAGGGGGCTGTTTTTACTCGGACGAGATTTACCACGGCTTGGTTTACGGCGAAACCGTCAGCAGCGCTTTGGCGTTCAGCGATGACGTATTTATCATCAACAGCTTTTCCAAGTTCTTTGGCATGACCGGCTGGCGTATCGGTTGGTTGATTGTGCCGGAAGATTTTATCGATGCGGTGGAAAAACTGGCGCAAAACATTTTTATCTCCACACCTACCCATTCACAATACGCGGCTTTGGCCTGTTTCAGCGCTGAAAATATGGCGGAATTGCATCGCCGTCGTGACGAGTTTGAGAAACGCCGGGATTTTCTTTACGACAACCTGTTACGGCTGGGTTTTAAAATTGCCTGCAAACCACAAGGGGCCTTTTATATTTACGCGGATTGCAGTGCGTTTACCGACGATAGTTTTGAGTTTGCCAAGCAGCTGCTCGAACAGGAAGGAGTGGCGGTAACGCCAGGCAAAGACTTTGGTCAGTATCTGGCTAACCAACACATTCGATTTGCATATACCGCCTCAATCGATAGAATGGCCGCCGCGCTTCTAAGACTGGAAAGATTCATATGCCCATAAACCAATACACGCCAGAGCAGCTAAAACAACATTTGCAAGACGATCCGTCGGTATTTTTACTGGACGTCAGGGAGCCCCACGAATTTGCCTATGCCAAGATAGCCGGTAGCGTGTTAATACCTCTGCAACAAATACCCGCGCGCTTCGACGAAGTGCCGGCTGACCGAGACGTGGTGGTGATTTGTCATCACGGTATGCGCAGCCAGCAAGCCTGCCATTTTTTGCAGCATTCCGGGCTACAAAGATTGTTCAACTTGAAGGGCGGCATCGACGCCTGGTCCGTGATTTGCGATCCGTCTGTTCCACGTTACTAAACAATAAATAAAGCTATGTTCCTAAAAGAATACTATGCCATTCAGGATGGCAGTGTGGCTATTAGCGCCGCGCAGGCCAGCATGTTTGCCAAGGAAGTCGCCCATGACTTCAACCCCTTGCACGACGAAGACGCAAAACGTTTTTGCGTGCCGGGCGATTTATTATTCTCGCTGGTTTTGGACAAATACGGCCTTAGCCAAAACATGCACTTCATTTTTTCCGGAATGGTCGGTCATGGTGTGTTGTTGAATTTTCCAGATGACGACGCCGAAAAAATCGATGTTACGGACAACCAAGGCAAGACTTATTTGCAGATCGAGCGCTCCGGCGATGTGATCCGCGATCCGGCTTTAATCGAAGCGTTAATTCGTGACTACGTGGCGTTTTCCGGGCAGAACTTTCCTTATGTGCTGGTACCTTTATTGGCCAAAGAGCAAGTCATGTTCAATATAGACCGGCCTTTGGTGATCTATGAAAGCATGACCTTGAGCTTAAACCGGATGGACTTTCACGAACCGCGTCTGGAAATGCTGGAACCGAAAATGGAAGTCAACGGCAAGCGCGCCACTGCGTATCTTTATTTCCAAATTAAATGCGGTGACGAAGTGGTTGGTTCCGGATTCAAGAAGCTAGCGGTCAGCGGTTTACGCGAATATGAAGCCGAACCGATGCAAGCCTTTGTAGACGAGTATCTGGCTAGAAAACATGGCTATTTAGGTAATCTTGCGGAAGCCACCGCGTAATCAGATATTCTGCCGTTCGCATGCATGGGCTGGCAATTTGTTTGAGTTTCGAGTTTTCCAACCGGAGCGCGCAGAACACTCCGGCTGTTACTTGGGTGGAGGGATTCAGCTGTTTATAACACCGCAGAAAATGGCTCTACTGTCACCATTTCTCCAGCATCTATACCCGTACTATCGGCATTCAGCACAATAAAACAGTTGGACTGACTGGCTACTTTTAGTTGATGAGAATCTTGTTGACCGGCAAGACGGACGGCTAATTCGCCTCCAGCCTGCTGGTAAAGGATGCCGCGTTGATATTCCTGCCGCCCTGGCGATTTTTTTAACCGGCTGTCGCATCGGACTCGCAAGCGCAATGCTTGTCTAGCTGGTAAGCCGGCAAGCTGTTCCAAACCCGGCTTTACGAATTTCTCGTAAGTGACCAATACGGCAACCGGATTGCCGGGCAAGCCGAAAAACCAGCAGCGGCCGATTTTGCCAAAAGCCAGCGGTTTGCCGGGTTTGATTGCCAGTTTCCAGAAGTTCACCTGCCCGCATTTTTCCAGCGTTTGTTTAACAAAATCCGCGTCGCCAACCGATGCGCCGCCGGTGGAAATGATGACGTCATAGTGCTGGGCTGCGTCCTTGAAAGTTTGTTCGAGTTTCAAAGGATCGTCTGCGACGATGCCCAAGTCCGAGACTGTGTGGTTTGGTTCGGATAGCAGTCCGGTTAATAAATAGCGGTTGCTGTCATAGATTTGGCCAACAGCTAGCGGTTCTCCGAGTGCGACCAATTCGTCACCAGTCGAAAAAAAGCCAATGTTGAGTTTGCGTTTGACGCTGATTTTTTCGATGCCGGCGGCGGCTAATAGACTTAGATCGCGAGCTGTCAGCTTTTTCGGTGCGGCAATTAATTCTTCATGTTGTTTAACGTCACTGCCGGCTGCACGAATATTTTTATACGGCTGCCAGTCGAGGGGAAGTGATACAGTGTCACCATCGATTTCAATTTGTTCTTGGGCAATAACGCTGTCCGCAAATTCCGGGACTACCGCTCCGGTGAATATTCTGACGCATTGGCCCGGCCTCTGCTGCGCCAAGAACGGCCGTCCGGCCCATGCGATGCCGATTACTTGCAATTTAGCCGCTTGCCCGGCAGCTACATCGCCAGCAGCAAATGCGTAACCGTCCATGGCCGCCGTGCGTTTAGGTGGAATGTCTATAGGAGACGCCACGCTGTCGGAAAGTACCCGGCCCAGTGCCTGCGGCAAATCGATATGCTCGCGGTCGTTGACGGTCTCGATAGTTTTGCGGATTTCCAATAGCGCCTGTTCGACGCTCAATAACTCGTGTTTGTTGGGGTAGCAGATATTAGTCACGTGGGCGCTTCAAAAAGATTTCGATAATGAATTTGGCTACGGCCTCTGCATCGTTTAGATCAAGGCACGGTAAGCCGGGTGGTGTTAATAGGGGGTGATCGCTTGCTATTGCGATAATCGAGGAGTCTCCAGGGTAAAGCAGCGGCTTGCCTAGGCTTGGTCTGCACAGCTCAATTTTGGGGTAGCTCTCGTGCCTGAATCCTTCCACTAAAATCAAATCCAGGCCTGCGTTGGGAAACAAGGCGAGCTGTTCAGTCAGCGAAATATCGCCGTTTGCCGACAATTCGCTAATTAACGCACGCCGATGTCGGGAAACCAGCATAACCGGACTGGCACCGGCTTCGCGCAGCCGAAAACTATCTTTACCGGGTTGATCGATCTCGAAGTCGTGATGACTGTGTTTGATTACACCGATTTGCAGATTATGTGCTTTCAGTATCGGGATAAGTTTTGTCAATAAACTGGTTTTGCCGGTGCCGCTGGCGGCCGCGAAGCCGAGGACTGAAGGGGTGGACATGGACTTCTCTACATTTGTCGAACTGGCCGTATTCTAAGTTATTATGGCGCTCGTCGGTTAAAGCGTTTGGAGTACGGGTGATACGAATAGTGATATTGTTGGCATTGGTACTGGCAGTTTTAATGCTGCCGGGATTTATGAAGCTACCAGCCGAATTGCGCAGCAAACGACTTAAACAACTGGCCTGGGTTGCGATTGCGCTGATTTTGCTTGTACTGATGCTGAGTGGAAAACTTAGCGGTCTGCTGGCGATATTTGGCGTAATATTCGCGTTTTTAGTGCGCTCGATGCCGCTAATATTGAGGTACGCGCCGCAGCTTCATAGCATTTGGTGGCGGTTCAAAGCCGGCAATCCGCAATATGGTAAGCCTGGTCCTGGGCCATCTCGACAAGCGGGTATGACAACAACGGAAGCTTTTGAGGTTTTGGGGCTTAATCCCGGCGCCACGGAAGAAGAAATTATTCAGGCCCACCGTAAACTCATTTCGCGCTTTCATCCTGATCGAGGCGGTTCAGATTATTTGGCGGCCCAAATTAATCAAGCCAAAAAAACATTGTTAGGTCGTTGAGAAGCACGATCAGAAAAAGCTCCTTTCAGAATTGTATGTTCTTGCAGTTCTTTTAAATATATGTGATGCGCATCACTTTCTTATTTTCATAATTTAGAAGTGGTTCGGATTTTAGTTTGATCTTGCTGATTTTAGTCGCAAAAATGACCTGAGAGGTCGCTGTGAATAAAAATCAAAAAAGAGATGTGGACCACAAAAATATCAGTAAATTCAATTTATAAGATAAATCTTTTAAAGTTATACTGGCACTCGCCGTTAAGGTTAGTGCCCTCGATTAGATCGGATCGGAAATACACGAAGAGGCATGATGTTGTTAAGAATGACCTATTGACTTAATTGGTTTTGGCAGTGAGCAATATCGGTTTCGTTGTTGGGTTTCAATCTTATCTGCATTTAAATAGTTTTAAGGGATTAATAGTTATCTGGCGAGACACGTACCAATAAAAATAAACGATTCCGCAAGCCAAAATACCTGGGAGATTAATCATGATGGAAGAAACGATAGATGTAATTAAAGATATGGATATTCCAGATTTCATTTCTTTTGATGATGTCGATGAAGAAGTTGTCGAAATCGATCCGAACGAAACCTTTAAGCTGGCCGAAATAGAAAGTAACGAATCGCAAAATGAGAGTACTTTCGATGCCACCCGAGCGTATCTGAATGAACTCAGTAAATCCCAACTGTTAACTGCGGATGAAGAAAAAATCTACGGCAGACGAACTCAACAGGGCGATCCACAAGCCCGAAAAATTATGATCGAAAGCAATTTACGCCTGGTTGTGAAAATTTCCAGGCGTTATTTAAATCGCGGGCTCCCTTTACTCGATTTAATCGAAGAAGGTAATTTGGGGCTGATCCGCGCAGTGGAAAAGTTTGATCCTGATCGTGGCTTCAGATTTTCTACCTATGCAACCTGGTGGATCAGGCAGACCATAGAGCGTGCAATCATGAATCAGACTAGAACTATTCGCCTGCCGATTCATATTGTTAAAGAAATGAACATTTATTTGAAAGCGCAGCGGAATTTAGCGCAACAGCTTGATCACGAGCCGACTGTCGACGAGATTGCGCGGCATCTTGATAAACCGGCTAAAACCGTCAGTAAAATGCTGAAACTCAACGAGCGTGTCACATCTGTTGATGTGTCATTCGGTAAGGACTTTGACAAACCCCTACTTGAGACAATTTCCGAAGAAGAAAGCCGTAATCCTGCTGAAATCTTGCAAGACGACTTTATCCAAAATAACGTCACCTACTGGGTCTATCAGCTTGCCGAAAAACAGCGCGAAGTCATATGCCGCAGATATGGTCTTTGCGGCTTCGAAAACGCAACTCTGGAACAGGTGGCGCTAGAATTGGGTGTCACTCGGGAAAGAGTTAGGCAGATACAAATGGACGGTTTGAAGCGTCTCAAAGAAATTCTTGAAAGTAGTGGCTATTCGTTCGAATCGATTTTTAGCTAATACTAAAATTTAACAGGCGGCAAACCAGAGTAGTGCGACTTTGTCAGATCTGGTTTGGGTGCCTTCTGTAGGTACTTATAATCGATACACCGGCAAGCCGTTAATCCTGTCGTCGATTAGTTGGATCAGTTCGTTGTATGCAGAACTTCCTACCGAATGAAACTTGCTAACAAATGTCGCTTCGTCCATATGTTCCGGTAAATCCTGTAATTCCGGGATAATAGACGAATAATCTTTAGTGCTAGACATTATTCTTTGTAATTCCCTCGCTTTCTCGGTTGATGCTACTGCTATTTGACCAAATCGAGTCCCGGCTCGATCAGCTGTCAAATCAATGAAACTGAAGCCGCTACCTTTTTGCGCATCTCCCAGTTCTTTATCTATGCCTATTTGCTCGCCGAGTAATGAGGAATCAAGAATTGCCAATAATGCCGAAGCAATAAAATGCTGCGGTATATCCACTCGCTTATAAGCAAATACAGGATATTCCTTGCTGTAAACCAAGCCAAGCGGCAGATAGCGGCGTAAGTCCTGTTTATAGATATAGCTGCCGACAGCAATGATGATCGCGCGATTTTCCTGAACGGCGTCCTCCGTCGGTGTTTGTTGATACGCCGTCAAAAATAAAGGTTGCAACAAATCAGTAATAGATAAGCGCCAGCTAGGATCATGTTGGCTGACGATTTCGTTGATTTGCTGTTGATAACGATGCAGGTTTGGGTAATCCCGATGCTTTTGGATAGCCAATTGCTTTGCCGCGTCGACGATGGATCCTAGATAACTGATTTCCAAAGCTTGCGGGCTAATGCGGACTTTCTTGACGTATAGGCTCAACAATTGCCAATGCTGCTCTAGCGGCGTGTTATGCACGATAGCGGGAATCAGGAGATTTGCGGCGGGATCGGGAATGGAAATTTCACCAATTTTCAAAGACTTGATAAAAATGGCGTCATCTACCTGTCGTAGATTAAAACTAAAGTCCAAATATCTGCCCCAGGGGCTTTTAGGGACAAATATCGCTATCTGAATCATCAATCTGTCATCTACAATCTGAATTTGCGTCGTATTTTCCGCAAAATGGTTTAATAGATAACTCACCGCAATATTCAAGTCCTTCTGGTCCAAACTAACGGTTTTAATTTGGCCTCTTTCCTCCGGTGCCACATGCAATAACTGCTTCGCGCGCTGTATGTCTTCGCGGTTCAAACCCTGATGGATTTTTAGCAACGGCGTATCGTCGATTGCGAAAAACAGTAAGCCTACGAACAATATTGCCAGCGAAAGGAGGATGTAAAGTAGAAATTTCAGCATTGATCGAAGATCAAATTAAAACGAGCCTCCTTGAGGTAATACATTTCTTGTTTGAGATCAGCATGCGTCAGGGGCGCTTGTTCCAGCCAATTTTCCGGAAAATCGATTTTTATATCGTGGCGATTAATCGTGATGCTAAAGTCCGGGCGGTTTACTATTACGATTGCGGTGCAGCAAAGCGGCCAGCCGAAATACTACTGCCATGATCGGCGCATGTTGGCGCCAAGGAAACGGCAAATCCTCAAAACGGCTTAAATTAAGCTTCTTGCGGTGGCTGCGCACCAACTTAGACAGCAACAGTTGATCTTGTTTGGAAAACCCCGCCAAATCGCCATTTTCGATAATATAGGCGCTGTGCTTGTGATACTGGCTATGGGCAATCTCAAAGCCGATTTCATGGAGTTCCGCCGCCCATTCCAAAAACTGTAAACTGGCAGGATTGTCGTTAAAGCAAGGGTGGTCGTCTAATTGCTGAGCGATGTAACGTAAGGTTTCTTTGAGCTGTTGGCTGTGTGATGTGTCGGTGTGGTAACGTGCGGCAATGGTCTGGCTAGTCTGCGAACGAACGTCA
This sequence comes from Methylomonas sp. Kb3, assembly GCF_002834115.1. Taxonomy (NCBI): domain Bacteria; kingdom Pseudomonadati; phylum Pseudomonadota; class Gammaproteobacteria; order Methylococcales; family Methylococcaceae; genus Methylomonas; species Methylomonas sp. Kb3. Next base: position 193,141 of record NZ_PIZT01000010.1, read on the forward strand.
TCGTTGTAAATTCTACCGAGTAAATCCTGCACCAGACCTTCGCGCAATGCGCCATCCGAAACCGTCATTTGCTGAATATTCAAGGTCTTGAACGTGGCATAAACAATAGCGACCGCGCCGATAAACACCGGCCGCCGCTCGATACTCAAGGCTGGAAAGCTGATTTCGTCGATCCGATTCAGTTTTAAGAGGTGGGCGACCAACTGTTCCAAGCCTTCATTGGTGATGTCGTTATTGCTCCAGCCCATGGTTTGTAACACATTGCTGACCGCCTTCAGGCTGCCGGAAGCGCCAATGGCTTCCTCCCAGTTTTTGGCATTGAACATATTCTGAAAGGGTTCGAGATGTTGCTCGGCAAACAGCACTGCCTTACGAAAGGCCTTTTTGGTCAGTTCGCCGTTTTTGAAAAAGTTCTGGCTAACAGTGACGCAGCCCATGTTCAGGCTTTCTTTAGTGTGGGCAATATCATCCCGGCCGATAATGTACTCTGTGCTACTGCCGCCGATATCCATCACAAAGCGGTTGTTGGCATTGCTGCCCAGGCTGTGGGCCACGCCTTGGTAAATTAAGCGCGCTTCCTCAATGCCGGAAATGATATGAATCGGATGCCCCAGAGCTTTTTCGGCCTTGTTGATGAATTGTTGCGAGTTTCTGGCGATGCGTAGCGTATTGGTGCCGACTATGGAGACGCTGTTGGGTGCAAAATCCCGGATGCGGTGACCGAAGCGTTCCAGGCAGGCTAAGGCGCGTTCTTGCGTGATCTGGTCGAGATTTTTATGTTGATCCAATCCCGCAGCCAGACGCACCATTTCTTTCAAGCGGTCGATGGTTTGCAATTTGCCGTTGTGCAAGCTGCATATAATCATGTGAAAACTGTTGGAACCCAGATCGACGGCAGCAACACTGGTCGGTATTTGATGTGGCAAGAGTCTAATCCTGTTCAGGCTGCTGAGGAGCGGTGAATTCTGATAAAATCCGAAAGCTTTATTGGCGCATATTTAAATAGCGCGTCAATTTCTTTGCCCCGGATTATAACATCAGAGCATGACGGCTTTATCCATCCAAAACCTAAAAAAGACTTACAACAACGGCTTTGCAGCCTTGAAAGGCGTGGATCTCGAGGTCCAGCGCGGCGATTTTTTCGCGTTGTTGGGTCCTAATGGCGCCGGCAAATCGACCTTGATCGGCATCATCAGTTCGCTGGTCAACAAAACCAGCGGATCGGTCAGCATCTTCGGTCACGACTTGGATAAAGACAATGTCGCCGCCAAAACCTGCATTGGTGTGGTACCGCAGGAAGTTAACTTCAATCAATTTGAAACCAGCATGAGCGTGGTGATGAACCAGGCCGGCTATTACGGCATTCCACGTAAGCAAGCCTTACAGCGCACCGAACAATGCTTACGGCAAATGGAACTATGGGATAAACGCGACGTAGTTTCCCGACGTTTGTCCGGCGGCATGAAGCGGCGCTTGATGATAGCCAGAGCCATGGTGCATTCGCCGCGCTTGTTAATATTGGACGAACCCACCGCCGGCGTGGATATTGAAATCCGCCGCTCGATGTGGGAAATGATGCAAGACGTGAACAAACAAGGTACCACCATCATTTTAACTACCCATTATCTGGAAGAAGCCGAAAGCCTGTGCCGGAATATCGCCATCATCAATAACGGACAAATCATCGAGAAATCGGCGATGAGCAGTTTGTTGAGCCGCTTGCACACCGATCATTTTGTATTGGATATATCTCGCCCATTAACTCAAGCACCGACAATCGATGGCTGTGAAATTGTGCTGAGTGCCGATACTGTGTTAGACGTCGCTGTGCCGAAAAGTCTCGGTCTAAACCGTTTATTCCAGGCGCTATCTGAGCAACATATCGAAGTCCTCAGCCTGCGCAACAAGTCCAATCGACTGGAACAATTATTTTTGGATCTGGTGCAATGAACTACTCAGTCGCTTTTTTGACGATTTTGCTCAAAGAAATCCGCCGTTTCACTCGGATTTGGCCGCAAACGCTGCTGCCGCCGGCCATTACCACGGCACTGTATTTCCTCATCTTCGGCAAATTGATTGGCGACCGCATAGGCCTGGTGCATGGCGTCAGCTACATGGACTACATCGTGCCCGGCATTATTCTGATGTCGGTGATCAGCCATTCGTATTCCAATGTGGTGTCTTCGTTTTATTCCACTAAATTCCAGCGCCATATCGAAGAACTCTTGGTGGCACCGGTACCGAATTATGTGATTTTGGCCGGTTATGTCTGCGGCGGCATCGCGCGCGGGGCGTTGGTTGGCGTGGTGGTGGCGGGGATTTCGATGATGTTTACCCATACTACGATTTTGCATTGGGACATCGCCGCTGCGGTGTTTGTGCTGACTGCAACCTTGTTCGCACTGGCCGGCTTCATCAACGCGGTGTTTGCCGATAGTTTTGATGATATTTCCATCATTCCCAACTTTGTACTGACGCCGTTGAGTTACTTGGGCGGTGTATTTTATTCGGTAGCGATGTTGCCGGGAATATGGCAAAAAATCGCGCAAGCCAATCCGATTTTATACATGATCAATGCCTTTCGTTACGGCATGATCGGGGTCAGTGATGTCGAGATCGAACTGGCTTTTGCGATGACGGGTGGCTTTATCGTGTTTTTAACTGCCCTGAGCTTGCTGTTGTTGCACAAAGGTATCGGTATAAAAAATTAGTAGCTTATTCCAATGGCACCAACATATTGCGCAAGGCGGTAATATCTTTGATTGCGATAAAGCGGTTCTGCACCACGATCAAATTATCGTCCTGGAATTTTTTCAGCAGGCGGCTCACCGTTTCCAAGGCTAAGCCTAAGTGATTGCCGATTTCTTGGCGGGTGAGTGACAATTTAAATTCAGATGATGAAAATCCGCGCCGTTTCAACCTTTCAGATAAGCTGATCAGAAAATAAGCCAAACGCTCTTCCGCCGGTCGTTTGCTCAATACCAGCTGGTTTTTGTCCTCCAGCATTTTCTCGCCGGTATGCCGAAACAATTCGCGCGTCAGGCTGGGCATGTTCTTGAACAAATCTTCCATATTGTCGGCCGGTAGGATGCAAAAACTCATGGTTTCCAACGCAATCGCCGCGCAGCCGTGCTTTTCGGCGGAGAGACCGTCGAAGCCCAGTAGTTCGCCGGGCAACAGAATATTCAATATATGCTCGTTGCCATGGCTATCGTTAGCCACCAACTTGGCGCTACCGGACTTTATTGCCAGAATACCGCGGAAATTGTCGCCTTCGCGGTAGATAAAGTCGCCGCGTTGCAAGGTTTTACGGGCCTTGACGACTTGGCTGATGTTATTAATTTCGGCTTGCGATAAACCGCGCGGTAAACAAATATTATCCAGACTGCAATTAACGCAACTGACTTGATTTTTAATCGGCTCAGGGGCTTGAGTTTTCAATGAAAGCATAGTGTTGGGTTTGATAATTTGCCGCTTCTCAAGGAAGCGGCGACATAGCAACGGATTACCGGTTAATCTTGTTGGTGATAGGCAACTATCCGTTCTACTTCGGATTTAGAACCTAAAATCAACGGCACTCGTTGGTGAATACTGCTGGGTTTGAGATCTAAAATTCGTTCGCGACCGGTGGAACACAGCCCGCCGGCTTGTTCGATGATAAATGCCATAGGGTTGGCCTCATACATCAGTCGTAGTTTGCCGGGCTTGGAAGGATCGCGTAAATCGTGCGGATACAGGAATACCCCGCCGCGCGTGAGGATGCGATAGACTTCAGCGACCAGCGAAGCGACCCAACGCATATTGAAATCTTTGCCGCGCGGCCCGTCGACGCCGGCGACACATTCGTCAATATAACGCTTCACCGGCGGCTCCCAGAAACGTTGGTTGGACATGTTGATGGCAAACTCGCTGCTGTCCTCGGGAATTTTCATATTGCAATGGGTCAGAATGAACTCGCCGATATCCTGATCCAGCGTAAAAGCGTTCACACCATTGCCCGTAGTTAGGACCAACATGGTGGAAGGACCGTACAACACAAAACCGGCGCACACTTGTTCGGTGCCTTTGCGTAAAAAATCCTCGGTTTCCGGCTCAACGCCTTCGCGGCAGCGCAGAATCGAAAAAATGGTGCCCACAGTCAGGTTAATATCGATATTCGACGAACCGTCCAAGGGATCGAACAACACCAGGTATTTGCCCTTTGGATATTGTTTGGGGATTTTGATCGGATCGTTGATTTCCTCCGATGCCATGCCGCCCAGTGAACCGCTCCAGTCCAAAGCCTTGACCATGATGTCGTTGGTAATAATATCCAGCTTTTTTTGCACTTCGCCCTGCACGTTTTCGGATTCAGCACTGCCCAATACGCCAATTAAAGCGCCGCAATTGACCCGGTGGGAGATCTGTTTGCACGCAGTCACAATGTTATTTAGCAGCAGCGTGAACGTACCGGATGCTTCCGGTAGCCCGCGCTGCTGCTCGATGATGAACTGGGTCAGGGTAACTTGGTGGGACATGCGTTAATTCTCCATAGCGTTGGCTAAAGTAAGAAGTTGTTTCGGCAGCCACGGCAGTCTAGTGCCTGGCTTGGTGAGTAAGTTGTTTGCCGGTTCGCGGCAGATTTGTTTATCCAATTGCTGTATTCCGGTCCCGGTATCAGACTTTTTCGCTCAACAGACTTTGCGGCGGGAGCGTTTGTGGATGGGTTTGCGAGGGTTTCCCTTGTTGAACATCCATAAATCCGGGTATTAATCCTTTTTGTTCGAACTGTTGTCTTAAATAGTCCAGACGCGCATTGATTTTGTCCACGGTGCTGGTGGACTCGCTCCAGAAACGGGTGTTAATACTGCCGTCGTAACAGGAGACCTTGCAGTGTATTGTAGCAAGTTCGGGAGGGGTAATGGTAATGCTCACTACCCAGTTCTTTTGGCCGTTCTCACTGTTGGCTTGTTTGTCTTGTTCCACTATCAGCTGCAATGTTTCCGGCTCGGCTTTGTTGAAGAACGGTAATTCCAGCATCCAAACCTGTTTTGGCGAATCGTCCCTGGGCAGCGAATTGAGTTGATCCAAGGTCAATTTGGCCAGATTGCCCTGGGCCTTTTGCAAGGTTTCTTTCAGTAGTTCGCTTGCTGTCTGCTGAGCCGCATTTTCATCCTTAGGCACAGCCAGCTCCAAGCCCAACTGCGCAATCAGCTTGCTCAGTTTTAATTTAAAATCGTCTGGCAACACGAATGACGCGGGTTTTGCCTCTGCCTCGACCAAATTGCGTTCCATAAACAAGCCGGATTGTGCGATGGCTTGCTTGAGAGTGGCCGGTTCGAACAGCTTGGTTTTGTCCGGAATATGCTGCAATATTTCGTGGGCCAGTTGCTTGAGTAATTGGCCTACGGCTTTATCGCTTTCGGCAGGCTTTATCAGAGGCGCCAGTTGCGCCAGAAATTGTTGCGGCGGCACTTGAACGGGCAATAACTGCTTGAACACCGTCGCTATCTGTTCGTCAATAGAGGGTGCCGGTAACGATGCGCTCAGCACTGGGCGCTCACCGCTCTTGAGAATTTGTAAATCTATGCGGCTACCGACGGTTAGCGTGGACTTAGCCGCCGGATCGCTCCATTGCAGTTGTTTGCTATCCAATACTGCTCGGCTTTCGCCGCCAGGCAACGCTGTGCTTTGGGTTTGCTTGGCATCACTCGGCTCCGGCGTCAGTTGCACCGTTAGCGTATGTTTGCCGATATTCAAAATTTGCGCCTGTACATGGTCACCGGGGTTTAATGTGGCTAGCGGGTTGCTGGCTAGAGGTGCTGTTGCAGGCGCTGGAGTGGTCGGGGAGGGCAGTAATTTGAGTAGTTGTGCTTCGGGCGGCGCTGAGTTTGAGGTATTGGGCGTTTGCGATGGTGGCGGGGCGATAATTTTTAGCTCCGGGGTCGGCAAAAGTTTCACCACTTGCAACTGCAAGGTCTGGCCGGGTGGCAAAGCCAATGCTTGTTGGCTCTGCAAAGTCATGGTTTTATCGGCGACGCTGACAGTCAGCGTGTTCAGCATGACTTGATTGGTAATGATTTTGGCGTCTAACACTTGATTCAATTTAAGCTCGGCAAGCGGCGCGCTCGACTTGTTCAAAGCCATCACAAGTTTCGCATCTAAAGGCAGCTTTATATCCATGACATCCTCACCTCGCCGCAACCGGGATTTACGCTTGTTCCGCGCAATGTTCGCGGTGTGGCTAGAGTACTATAAAAAACTCACCCTTACGATTCGCTGTGGTAAGCGTTTTGGCAAACTTTTTCGGTGTTCGCCCATAAAAACCTGATGCCACCGCTCAGGTAAGCATACATGTATCAGAAAATAAGCCATGTGTTAGGCCAGAGTCTGTAAATACTTTTATTTTTAAAGAACTTGACAAGCCACTTGCGCGCACTCTAGGCTCAGTTGACATTCAACTGGGGGAGTGAGCCATGAAAACGCTGCAATTGGGTTTTATCTTTACGGTTTTTTGGGTTAATGCCGCGCTGGCGGTTAGCGTGACGCAACGCGCCGGCAATAATTTTCGTACCGCGGCCAATAATCAAGAGTTCACGCTGAATAAAACTAACGTGAATACCGAGCAATTCGGGCTGCTGCGCACTTACGATTTCAACGCCAAAGTCGAAACCCAGCCCTTGGTGATTGAAAAGGGCGCCGGCGCCGATGATTTAGTGATCATCACCACCATGAAGAATGACGTCATCGGCATTAACGCCCGTACCAACGAAACCGTCTATAAAGTTAAACTCGGCCCGGAAATCAGCTCGCAAGACATGGATATGTGGAAACACACGCCCACCTGGGGTATTTCCGCCACGCCGATAATTGACCCTGCCACCAACACACTGTTTGTCGCTTCCTGGCAAAAGAAGAACAACGACAGCCGGTTCCGCGATTACTGGGTGTATGCCTTAAATCCGCTGAACGGCAGCCAAAAAAGTAAACCGGTGCGTATCTTCGGCAAGTCGCAGGAAGGCAACGGCTGCTGGTTTAACGACGCCGGCGCGACATATAAGCAAAATAATCAAACCAAGCAATATGTCTATCCCAAACTACGGGCCGGACTGGCGTTGACAGAGAACAACGGTTTGGTCATGGCATTCGCCGCCAATGGTGAATCGCTGATGGGCGGCCGGAAAAATCCGCATGGTTTCGTAGTGGCTTACGACACTAGGGCCTTGCTCGGCCAAGCCGGTTTTTCCAAACAAGCGGCGATATTTTGCGCCACCTCATTCAATTCCTGGGGCGCCGGCATCTGGCATGCCGGCGGTGCGCCGGTCACCGAAGACGACATGATTTATGTCGCCACCTCCAACGGCACTTCAAATAACGGCGATGTCGATCTGGCCGAAAGCATGATCAAACTCCGTTTCAAACCCAGCGTCGGTGGTGCGCGGCCCGAACTGGAAAAGGTGGATTTTTACAAAGCGTTTTTGGATGAGCGCGTTGCCGGCGACAAGTGTTTATGGAGCGACAATAACTCCGAAGTGTCCTGCGGCAGGGCACAAGCGCATGCCGCCGGCGCAGACTGGGATTTCGGTGCGGCCGGGCCGATGCTGGTGCCGGGTTCCCGGCTGCTGTTGCAAGGCACCAAAGACGGCATCATTTATTCCTTGGATAAACTGAATTTGGGCCGGAACGACCGCTTTAATCAATTGATGTCCAAACCGCCGTTGGTGGCCACCTACTTTGCGGGCGGTGTTCAGGAAAACTGGGACCGGGCTCAGCATCTGAATCGTAGCCTACCGTGCCCGGCATCCGGACATAGCGATCACGGCTGGTTCGTGCCATGCGGCGACCCGGAAAACAACAAAATGCACCACATCCATTCACTGGCCTTGGCGCAACGCGATCAGAGCGGCGGCATCGTCTATGTTTGGGGCGAAAACTCGCGTTTAAAAACCTATAACTTTTCCACCGTAGACGGTAATTTGCCGACCTTCCGCGCCGAAGCTGATGACCTGGCCTCGGTGGGTGTCGAATCGCCTGGCGGTATGCCCGGCGGCTTGTTGATGGTATCAGGCAAACCGTCCACAACTAATAATTTTGCGCACGCCATCGATTTCGATTCGGCCGTCGTTTGGGCGGTATTTTCCAAATTCGGCGATGCCAATAAGGAGTTCGCCGAAGGTCAGCTGATTGCTTACGATGCGACCACGATAGAGCCGGGCAACAAGTTGAAACGCTTATTTCGCACCGGCGACGACAATAACGGCGGCTTAGGCAAGATGTCGCGGATGATTCCGCCGGTGGTGGCGAATGGCCGGGTGTATGTGATGATTTATCGGGTCGGTACCTCAGACTGCACCGTGCCGGACAATCAATTACCGGTTTGCAGTCAGTTGAAGGTGTACGGCTTGAAGTAATAATGGGGACGATTTTTTCAGCGACTCAAGCACATTTCGGCATCATCTTCACCGAAATAGGGTGTTTGCAGACGCAGCGGTAAAATTTGGTATTGACGGCATCGTAGATCAAGCTGCGATGCCGGACTATTAACCCGCAGTTATCTGTCGCGGGTATTCCTTTCGGGCTGAGCGCTTCGAAGCCGAGGCTTGTGTATCATTCGACAGGCCCAGTACTCTCGAGGGCCGGGTAATAAATAATGACCTGATGTATAGCTGCCGCGACCGCTCTGCAAGTCGTCATTTGTTGAACAACTCCGCCATTGATATGACGTTCTTGGCCATTTCACCGATGGCGATGTTGCGGTCCATCGCCAGTTTGCGCAAGGCGTGATAGGCCTGGTCTTCCGTGTAACCTTGCGACTTGATTAAAATCGCTTTGGCACGATCTACTAGCTTGCGATCTTCCAATTGAGTCTTGGTCTTTTTTAATTCTTCTTTTAAAGCATGTTGTTCTTTGAAACGCGCTATGGCGATGTCGATGATGGCCTTGATGCGTTTCGGATCCAAGCCGTCGACTATATAAGCACTGACCCCGGCTTTGATGACCTTGTTGATGGTCTCGGTTTGCTGATCTTCGGCGAAAATGACGACCGGCAGCGAACAGTTATGATTGATGTCAACGATGGTGCGCAAGACGGCCTCGTTAGGGGCGTACAAATTCAAAACCACCACGTCGGGGTTCAGGGTCTGGACAATTTGCATCATGTCCAGTTCTTTAAGTTTCAAGGTTACCACCTCACAGCCGTGCTGGCGCAAGCTGGTTTCCAGCAAGGGTTCGCTGTCGAATTCATCGACGACCAAGACATTAAGCGCTGCCATGTTCAATCCAGGGCGATTTTCAGCAAAGAGCCGTCAGGCATGATTTCGGTGATGTAGTTTTTAGGTTCTTCCAGGTAGTAAATCAAACCCAACAACAGAAAACAGGACAGGCCCAGAATCAAGAAAAATTGCCCGGTGGAGACGAAGGTCAGCAAAATCAAATAAACGATGGCGCCTGCGTTACCGTAAGCGCCGACGATGCCGGCCACTTCGCCGGTGATGGCGCGTTTGATCAAGGGGACGAACGCGAATATCGCGCCTTCCGCCGCTTGCATGAATATAGAGCAAAGCAAGGTAACCGCCACCGTTGCCAGGATAGTCCATTGCGCAGAAATCATCGCCATCAAACAATATCCGCCGGCCAGGCCGGCCACGAATAAATACAGGGACAGTTTGCGGCCAATCTTGTCGCTAAGCCAGCCGCCGGCTGGCCGGGCGATGACGTTGGTTACCACGAAACTGGAGGCCAGAAACCCGGCATCCAACATACTGGTGCCTTGGGTTTCGTTGAATGTCTTAAAGAAAAACATCGGCAGCATCGATAAAACGGCCAGTTTGGAGCCGAAGGTAACCAGATAGGCTATCGCCAGAATGAATACCTGTCGGTATTGATAATGATGGATGCTGGCAATCGGTTGGCTGAGGCGGTCGGCGTTGTTGTTGACCAATTGAAACACGTGGATCAGGAACAGTAGCCAGACGACTGCATGAATAGTCAGATTCCAGCCGTCGGTTAGGACCGGCGTGGCCGGCGTGGACAGTTTCCAGGCTAATAAGGAGATGGTCGCGTACAGGGGCACCAGACTCAGCATGTATAAAAATAAGTCGCGGATGCTGGTGACTTCCATCGCCATGGGTCGGCGGGTTTTCAGGGCGGCAATTTCCGGCGGCAGGTTTTCCACGCTGAAATAATAAATCACCGAATAGATCAAAGCGATGACGCCGGTCAAGGCAATCGCCGAACGCCAGCCGTGTTCCGCGCCGAAATAAAATGCCAGTCCCGGCAGGAAAATCGCCGCAACCGCCGACCCGAAATTGCCCCAGCCGGCATAAATACCTTCTGCGGTGCCGACTTGGCTGGCCGGAAACCAGTCGCCGATGATGCGCACGCCCACCACGAAGCCGGCGCCGATAAAGCCCAGTAAAAACCGCGACCAGGCCAGTTCGGTGAAGTTTTCGGCCATCGCGAACATGAAGCAGGGAATGCTGCAAACGGCCAATAACACGCTGTAACTGATTTTCGCGCCAAATCTATCCACCAGCATACCGGTAATCACCCGAGCAGGAATGGTCAGCGCCACGTTCAGCAATAACAGGATTTCGATTTGGGTTTCGCTGATCCCCAGATCTTGCTGGATCAGTACTAACAAAGACGCATGATTGAACCAAATAACAAAGCTGATGAAAAACGCGATCCAGCTCATGTGCAGCACTTTGGTCTTGCCGCGCATGGATAGTAATTTAAAAGGCGTAAAAGACATGAATGATCCGTGGTTGTCGTTCCTTGGTCTTTTTTAGCAGTTTATATGCCAATGATTCAATAGCGACAAACCCGGCAATTCGCGATCAGATAGCCCCATAGTGGTGCAAGTAACCGGTTTTTTTGCCTTATTTGAGTGCGAATTTTGCGAAAAAAATAATGTCTGGCGGCGGGAAGCGGCGTTTTTAAAGGGTTTTTAATGTTGGCATAAATTTTGTTAAAGATTTAGCAAGTCTCGTCGTTAGACTTTACCCCCGTATTAAACCTGGACAAAGGCGTCCTGCTTGAATGAGTCAATCATTCGAACAGGATGCCTTTTTTTTTGGCTGCGAAAAAGGGCGGTAGCGACCAGACAGTAGCTCCTTGAATCGCCTTACCGCCACTAGGCCGTGTAGCGCGTTTGCATAAATTCTGAGTAAACAGAGGCCCCTGATGAATATGAAACAAACCCTGGTTGTTATCGGCAACGGTATGGTAGGCCAGAATTTTCTGGCTGGATTGGTCGCTAGCAATGCGAGAGATCGCTATCGGATTGTCACATTCTGCGAAGAGCCAAGAGCGGCTTACGACAGGGTGCATTTGTCCGAGTATTTTTCCGGGAAAACCGCGGCCGATTTGTCTTTGGTGGAAGACGGCTTCTTTGCCGAGCACGGTATCGAGATTTATTTAGGCGACAAGGCGGCCAGTATCGACCGGGAGCGTAAGCAAGTCACCTCTGCCAAAGGTGTAATAGTCGATTATGACAAACTGGTATTGGCAACCGGCTCTTATCCTTTCGTACCGCCGGTGCCGGGGCATGAAAGACCGCAGTGCCTGGTGTATCGGACCATTGAAGATTTGGAAGCGATGAAAACCGCGGCAGCCAAATCCAAAGTTGGTGTAGTCATCGGCGGCGGTTTGTTGGGTTTGGAAGCGGCCAAGGCTTTGAAAGACTTAGGGCTGGATACGCACGTGGTCGAATTTGCGCCGCGCTTGATGGCGGTACAGCTCGACGAAGGCGGCGGGGCGATGTTGAAGCGCAAGATCGAAGCGCTGGATGTGAAAGTACATTTAAACAAAAACACCACACTGATCGACGACGGCACCGAATGCCTGCATAAAATGAATTTTGCCGATGGCGAAACGCTGGAAACCGACATCGTATTGTTCTCCGCCGGCATCAGACCGCGCGACGACATAGCCCGTGGCTGCGGCTTGGAAGTGGGGCCGCGCGGCGGCATAGTGATCGACAATCAGTGCCGTACCTCCGATGCAGATATTTATGCGATTGGCGAATGCGCACTGTGGAACGGGCAGATTTTCGGTTTGGTCGCACCGGGTTACGCGATGGCGCGTACCGTGGTTGCTGATTTGGCAGGCGAAGCAGGCAGTTTTACCGGTGCCGATATGAGCACAAAACTAAAGCTGATGGGCGTCGATGTGGCTAGCATCGGTGATGCGCACGCCAGGACCCAAGGCGCGATGGTGTATACCTATCAAAACGGTGCCAGTGAAATCTATAAACGCTTGGTGGTTAGTCAGGATCAGAAACGGCTGTTGGGCGCGGTTTTGGTCGGCGATGCGTCCGCTTACAGCACTTTGTTGCAATATTGCTTGAACGGCATCGAGCTGCCTGAGCATCCGGATTCTTTGATTTTGCCGCAACTTGCCGGTGAATCGGCCGGTCTCGGGCCGGATGCCTTACCCGCATCGGCGCAGATTTGCTCCTGTTACGATGTCAGCAAAGGCCAGATTTGCGGCGCAATCGAAGCCGGTTGCACCACGCTCGGCGGCCTGAAAGCCGAGACCAAGGCCGGCACCGGTTGCGGCGGGTGCTCCGCGCTGCTGAAGTCGGTATTGGATTGCGAATTGACCAAGCTGGGCGTGGAAGTCAGTACTGATATTTGCGAGCATTTTCCGCACACTCGCCAGGATTTGTATAACCTGGTGATGGTGGAAGAAATCAAAACCTTCGACGAATTGCTGGACAAACACGGCAAGGGTTTGGGCTGCGAAGTCTGCAAGCAAGCGGTCGGTTCCATCCTGGCTTCACACTGGAACGACTATATTCTGAAAAAAGAACATATCGGTTTGCAGGATACCAACGATATTTTCCTGGCCAATATGCAAAAAGACGGCACTTATTCGGTGGTGCCGCGCGTTGCCGGCGGGGAGATTACCCCGGATATGTTGATCGCAATAGGCCAAGTCGGCAAAAAATATCAGCTTTACACCAAAATCACCGGTGGCCAGCGTGTGGATTTGTTTGGCGCCCGCGTGGAGCAATTACCGGCGATTTGGCAAGAACTGATCGATGCAGGGTTTGAATCCGGCCATGCTTACGGTAAATCCTTGCGTACCGTCAAATCCTGTGTCGGCAGCACCTGGTGCCGGTTCGGTGTCGATGACAGCGTCGGCTTGGCGATAGAGTTGGAAAATCGCTATAAAGGCTTGCGCGCGCCGCATAAAATCAAGTTCGGCGTCTCGGGCTGTACCCGCGAATGCGCGGAAGCGCAAGGCAAGGACATCGGCGTGATTGCTACCGAGAACGGCTGGAATTTATATGTCTGCGGCAACGGTGGCATGAAACCGCGTCATGCCGATTTGTTTGCCACCAATCTGGATAAAGAAACGCTAATCAAATACATCGACCGGGTGTTGATTTTTTATGTCCGCACCGCCAACCGGATGCAAAGGACTTCGGTATGGATGGAAAATATGGAAGGCGGTTTGGACTATTTGAAATCGGTGGTTATCGAGGATCGGCTGGGTATAGGCGCACAATTGGAAGGGCAGATGCAGCACGTTATCGATACCTATCAGTGTGAATGGAAAACCACGCTGGCGGACGAGCAACGCCTGAAGCGCTTCCGGCATTTCGTCAACAGCGATCAAGCCGACGACAACGTGGTGTTTGTCGAGGAACGCGGCCAAGTGCGGCCAGCCAACGCGCAAGAACGTAAACATTTCAAATTGATCGAGGAGGCGGCATAATGAGTACGTGGATAGATGTGTGCGGCATCGACGATTTGCAAGCCGATTCTGGGGTGTGTGCCTTAGTAAAAGGCAAACAAGTCGCGATTTTTTACCTGCAACGCCGGGAGGAAGTCTATGCCATCGGTAACTTCGATCCGTTTAGCCACGCCAACGTTCTGTCGCGCGGTATGATAGGCGACATAAGCGGCGAACCGATGGTCGCGTCGCCGATGTATAAACAGCATTTCCATCTACGTACAGGTGTGTGCTTTGAAGATGCCGGCGTCAGTGTGCCGGCCTATCAAGTACGCCTGGAAAACGGCAGAGTCGCCGTGATGCCGGCGTCGTCGCCTGCGCAACAAAAATCGCCGTCTTTGGCTGTCTGTGAAATGGAGTAAGGTGTGAACTACCAATATTATATCGCTGATGTCTTTACCGACCAGATTTTCAACGGTGCGCAGATAGCGGTATTACCGAAGGCCGACGGCTTGAATGCCGAGCAAATGGCCAAGATTGCCAAAGAATTGAATCTGTCGGAAACGGTATTTCTTTTTCACAAAGCCGATGGCAATAAGCACCGGCGGATGCGCATATTTTCCCCTTTAGGCGAAATCAATTTTGCCGGGCATCCGATTATTGCCGCAGCCTACGTGTTGGCTATGTCCGGCGGTGTAGCGTTAACCGAACCGCTGACTAAACTCGAGTTCGAACAAAATATCGGCGTTATTCAAGTTAATCTGTCCAGTCAGGATGGCCAACCAAGCTTGGTGCAATTTAGCCGTAGCGTCGATTCGATAGTCGACCGCTTTGCGCCCAGCGACGATGAAATTTGCAGTTTCTTAGGCTTGCAGCTTGCGGAGCTGGATCATAAAAAATACTCGCCACGCCTGGTGTCTTGCGGGTTTCCTTATTTAGTAGTGCCGGTTTGGAATGTCGAATCGGTGCGCAAAGCCCGCTTTAATTACGCGGCTTGGGCGCAATCCACGGCACCGCAAACCGCGGCGCAGGAAATCTTGCTGTTTTGCCCGAAATCATCGAGCCCGGAAGCGGACTTCAAGGCCCGCTTGCTGGGACCCAATATCGGCATCCATGCCGATCCGCCGGTCGGCAGCGCGATACCGGCGTTTTGTTGTTACCTGTGCTCGTTTGAACACACTCAGAAAGGCACCCACACTTTTGCGGTGGAACGCGGTGATCTAAGCACTCGCCGCAGCTTGATCCACTTGGAAATGGATAACAAAGGCCTGGAGAACTTGACCATCAGGGTCGGTGGTCAAGCCGTGTTGTTTGCCGAGGGAACGATCCATCTTCCGGATTAAGGTTTATTCGACCAATTCGAGCCTATTTAACCGACGCCTAAACCATAAACCGGTAGCCCAAATTACCAGCAAAATTTCCAGCACAAAGGATCTGTGCAGCAGAAAATTCAGCCACCAATCCTGGTAGACACTGGGCACCGTAATCAAGGCAAAAGGCTTGTTTACGAAGGGGGCCAGCCAGTAGATATTGGTTGAAATATAATCCAGCACCATATGCAACATACCGTTGCCGGTAAAAATCAGCGCCAACACCGGCAGCTTCTTGTGCCGGCAATGCTGAAAACACAGGATCGCCAGCGTTAATAACAGCAGCCAGACGCTGGGAAAGTGACTGAAATAACTGTGATGTGGGTGAGCGCGGTGGTCGAAACCATAAAAATAAATCATATCCAGATCGGGCGCGATGCTGCCGAGCATGCCGGCGCGCAGAAAATTTATCCCGGTGACCCCATATTTTGCAAATCGCCTAAACAGCAGCGTCGATACGATATAGCCGGCCGGAAGATGAGCAACAATCATAACTACCTCGATTTTGTTGCTCGGAACGCTGCTTAGAGCCAACGCCCCGAGCCGGTGGGATTTAAATGATTGCCGAGTTATCGGCAGCGGATTGACTCAGTCCATACCAATCCAGGCGCCGCGTGGTAACCATCGCCAGGGCCAACAAGACAAACATCAGTAAAGATCCGAGCATCAGCGCGTTATCCTCTGACTCCAACAAGCCATACAAACTTCCGAACAAGCCGCTCAGTAAGGCGCCGGCGCTAATACCGCGTTTGGCGCTGCGCAACACTGCACTGAGATAGAAGCCGATCAGTATTACGCAGGCAGCACTGGCGATTAAATACGCCAGCACAAAGTCCAAATGCTCCGACAAACTCAACAGCAGCAGAAAAAACATCGCCAACGCCAAACCCACCAAGGCGTATTGCGCCGGATGAATCGCCAGATTTTTCAGAATTTCGAACAGAAAGATGGCTGCAAAAGTCAGACAGACGAACAGGAAGCCGTATTTACTGGCTCTATCAGACAAGGAATAGACATTAATGGGTTCCATCAAACGTATACCAAAGCTGTCGTAACAACTGATAGCCTGGCACTTACCAAGACTTTCGGCGACGTTCGACGCCAGCGCATCAACCGACCATAACGCATGAAAACCGGCCTCGCCGACTTGCTGGGTTTGCGGATCAGGCAGAAATCGGCCGTAAAAGCTGGGGTGCTGCCAGGCTGAGGATAATTCCACGCGGGTTTGCTTGCCGGCCGGAATAAAATCCAGCGATTCGATGCCGCGTATTTTTAGCGTGAAAGCAAACGGTATGTTGATGGCGCCGAACTCGACCGGCGGTGCATCCAATGACACGTGCATGCCGTTGGCTTGGTGCATGGGTAACTCCGCGCCTTGTTCGAAGGCATATTGCTTGCCGCCCCATTCCATGCCCGGCGCTTCCAGTACCCCGCGCATATCTGCCAGCACGACGCTGGCGTAAGGGGTGCCGAAACTGATCTGGCCGTTATGTAGCGGCTTGGGATTGCCGTAAGCACCGGGCAGTTTCATATCGCCTTTGATGCTGACATTCAGTACATAAGAGCGCACTTTGAACAGGCCGCGCTGCTTGGTTTCCGTAGCAAGCTCGCCGGCTATATTCAGGTGCTCGGGAAGAAAATACAGCAGCCGATTATCGACACGTTCGATTTGTTCACGCTTGGGCAGTCCGTCCTGTTTGGTTTCGATAATCTCGGTCCAGCGCTCGGTGTAAGGTACAGTCAACAACGGGCCGAACAATTGCTGGGGACCGGCAGAACTGGCGGCAATGTCGCTCACCGCCTGTTGTTGGCGTTCGGCGCGTTCGCCCACCAGATTTTTTATCATGCCTATCGGTATCAGCAGCACCAAAGTCAGACCGAACATTATGCAGATCTTTTGCCAGAGTTTTTTTTGCATCGCGTTTATTCCGTGGAGTTAAAAGACGATGAACAGCATGCACCGGCAAGGTGAGCGGATGATGGTGGGAATGTGAAGCGAGGGTGAAGTGGGCAGGACTGCTGTGAGGGGTAATGCGAGGGGAAGGGCATGGCTAAGCCTTCAGCCATACCCTAAAAAGCTTAATCAATGGTTTCCACCCAGTGACAGCGCTCTTTGACGATAGGTGCGGTGTGTTCGTTAGCGATGCCTTTGGCGATCAAGGCAATCACCCGGTCGTCCGTATCGTAGCCGATATGGGCATCCATCGGATTCGCCAGTTTACCCAAGCCAAACGCATCATAAACCCTGGCGACGTTAATATTGATATTGGTGACATTCACGCATAATCGCGAATCCAGATATTTATTCACGAAATCGTGCGGAATGGCATAGCTGAGTAAATCGTTGGGGTCGCTAAACGCGATCACCGAAGTTTTCGCCATGATCCGTTCATTGTATTTGGCGCCGTCGGCTTGGCAATAAGTGTCGGCATGATTCGCCACTTCCGGTAGTGCCCGTCCCAATTGCAGCATGGGCAATTGGTTGGACATCATGTAAATAGGTATCTCTTTATTCTTTAAAACATTGGTTAATGCGGTGTAGTAGCTGGCCGTTTCGCCGTTGCCCAGCTTCGAGGCAATTTGTTGCAAGCCGTCGATAGTAATGCGGCTACCCAAACTGTGGGAGATGAAGGCGTAGCTGTCGTTGTAAAACGGTGTGACGTTCTTGGTGGAGCAGGTTTGCTTGACGTCGTCCGGCAGGTTGTTCCAGTCGCCGTGGATCATCCAGCAGAAGGATTGCGCGAATGCCGACAAAATATCCTCGCGTTTCTCTCCCAGATAAATGATAGGGTCCGGTCCGGTATCGTTAGAGAATTTTTTTAACAAATCGTTGACTTCGGCGCGGCGAAACGACTGCTCTCCGGAGTTATCGTAGGACAATACTTCTTTTTCCTTGGCACTAATCTCCGACCAGGTTAGCTCGTAAAACAGCATTTCCTGCGACTTATTAGCATCCAGATAACGGTGGATACGCAAATTGCCCAGTGGTCGCTCAAGGCCTTTTGCATCGGCCAAGCGGATATTTTTGACATTTTTGCTGGTGACGGTCAGATCAAGTTCCTTGGCCAGCTTTTCCATGAACTGGGTGGAGTAACCCGGCAAGTGGTTGCCGACTCCGTGCACCATCAGCAGCTTCATTTTCCGGTCATGCACTTCCAGCTGCGGTTTGATGCCTTCGAATTTATCGCCTTTGATTTCGCAAATGCGGGTGTCTTCCGCTTCCTGCTTTTCCAGAATGGCTTCGGTAATCCCTTTGCCGAGACTGGCGCAACCGTTTAACAGCACGCTGATCGCCAGTATCAGCAGCTTGATGTCGATTTTTTTCATGGCTTGGGTAGTGTTTATTGCTAGAGAGTGGTGGTATAGGAGCGCAGCCCCCGCGTTACGCGAATGGCTGCTGCATGTCATGCGGAGATTTTATGATAAATCCCAGTTGCTCGGGAGGCTTAATCGGGGCGCGAATTGTAAACGCTGGTAAAAATAACGTGTCGGCCGCAGCAACTGCAGCTTGCAGTGCGCGCCAGCTTATTCTTTATCGAGTTTTTTCTTGGCTGCCTCGGCTTGTGCGCCGATTTTTTCGACTGTTTCCCGATATTTGGCCTGAGCCTGATTGGCGTGGTCAGCAATGATGCCGTTATCGGTGTTGGCTTCTTTGATCAAGCATTCGAAATAATCGCGGGATTTTTGTTGCCAGGCGTTGATCGCCGCAATGCTTTTATTGTAGGCATCGATATTGCCGGCATCGATAGTAGGTGACTCGGGCACGGCGCCGCAACCGCTGGGTTGCCAACTGCCGTTGGCCAGGCTACCGGCTTGCGCGGGGTTTGCAAATAGGGTGGGCAGCAAGGCGGCGATTAATAATGTATGTTTCATCTAGCTAACTCCTTTGGTAAGAAAAAATCCAAGAATACTCAGGGTTACGAATTACAATTTGCGCAATTCAATCAGGGCCGAATTATTCCGCAACTCGAGTAGATTGCCAACGCTGGCGCTGAGCGGTTTAACTCAACATCTGCCGGATATGCTCGATCTCATCTTTAGCCTGGTCGAGAATATTGATACTTAAATCCGCATCCAGATTGCCTTTTGCCAATTTTTTATAAGCAGGCAATTCGTCCAGCTTGGGCATTTGTTTGATGTCTATCTTGCCGATGAAGCTATGCAATTGCGAAATCATGACTATGTCGCTGTAACTGGCGGTTTCGCCGCTGTCGCGGTGCCAGTTTTCAGCGTGGATGATCACGTCTTCAAAGTCGCTGGGAAAATCCCATTTGCGGATAATTTGCACGCCAATCGGGCTGCGCAATTCGCGCACCGCTTCAGCCAAGTCGCCCGGATTAGCCACAATCTCCGGTTGCCGGTCGGCGTAAGCCAGAATCGGCACCACGCCAATATCGTGAATCAAGCCGGCCAACATGGCCCGGTCCGGATCGAAGCCGGGCGTTTTATGGGCAAATACCGCACTGATCGCCGCCACGTAACTGCTATGCACCCAAAGCTCTTGCATCTTACGGCGAATCACCGGTGATTTGGCGTTGAACACCGCTTTTAACGCGAAGGCGGTAATAATGTCCTGCGCGGCTTTCAAGCCCAAACGGGTCAAGGCTTCCGGACAGCTTTCGATCTTGCGCCGGCCCCGGTATAGCGGGCTATTGGAGATTTTGACCAAGCGCGCAGTAATACTGGGGTCGATTTGCACGACTCGGGCGATTTTATTGCTGTTGGCGTTGGGTTCGTTAATTGCCCGGCGGATTTTTACCGAGACATCCGGGATGGTCGGTAACGCCAAGGAATCGGATTGCATATATTTAAAACAATCCTGATACAGACGATTTTTTGCCAGTTTGGCGGATAGCGCTTGAGAATGGGCCTCGGTCATTTACTGTGCTTTATTCGGGCAAGCGGCGGGGGATTGGTTTAAAATCCGCTGCTGCATTTTTAAACGTATTTTTAAGTATAGACACGCTATGAATATAACAGGCCCGGATGTTATCACAACCCTCAGCAGCATCAGAGACTATATTCGCTGGGCTGCCAGCCGGTTTGCCGATCATCAGGTTTTTCTGGGTCACGGCACGGTCACGCCTTTGGATGAAGCCGCGGCGATTGTGTTGCATACCTTACATCAGCCTTACGATTTGGATCACGGCTATCTGGATTCGGTGTTGACCATGGCCGAACGCCAGGCGGTGGTGGCGTTGATCGAACGCCGTATCGTCGAGCGTAAGCCGTCTGCGTATTTAACCCACGAAGCGATTTTTGCCGGCCTTTCGTTTTATGTCGATGAACGGGTCTTGGTGCCGCGCTCGCCCATCGCCGAACTCATCGCCGAACGCTTCGAGCCTTGGGTGGAAGAAACCCAAGTGTTCAACATCCTGGATTTATGTACCGGTAGCGCCTGCATCGCTATCGCCTGCGCTTATGCCTTCCCGGATGCGCAAGTGGATGCAGTGGAATTGTCGGACGATGCGTTAGCGGTAGCCCAGATCAACATTGAAAAACATGAACTGGAAGAGCAAGTCCAACTCTATCAATCCGATTTATTCAACGACTTGCCGGCCAAGCCTTACGACATCATCGTCAGCAATCCGCCCTATGTTGCTATCGCCGAATGGGAAAGCTTGCCTGCGGAATTTCATGCTGAGCCCGAGATGGGCTTTACCGGCGGCGAGCACGGCCTCGATCTGGTGTTGCGGATTCTGGTTGACGCCAAACGCTACCTGGCGGAGCAGGGCATCCTGATCATTGAGGTCGGTAGCAGCGCCGAAACCTTGCAGGAAATGTTCCCGGACGTGCCGTTCCAATGGTTGGAATTCGAGCGTGGCGGCGACGGCGTATTTCTGCTCACCGCAGCACAAGTCTCTCTTTATCACTCACACTTTGTTAGCGCTTTATAACCATGTCCGGAAACAGCATAGGAAAATTATTTACCGTCACCACCTCCGGCGAAAGCCACGGCCCGGCCTTGTTGGCTATCGTCGATGGCTGCCCTCCCGGTTTGGAACTGTCGGAAGCGGATTTGCAGATCGATTTGGATAGGCGCAAACCTGGCACGTCTAGGCATACCACGCAGCGCCGCGAAGCCGATGAAGTAAAAATCCTGTCCGGCGTATTCGAAGGCAAAACCACAGGTTGCCCGATTGGGCTGATGATCGAAAACACCGATCAACGCTCCAAGGATTATTCGAAAATTGCCGAGAGCTTCCGACCCGGCCACGCCGATTACACCTACCAGCACAAATACGGGTTTAGAGATTATCGCGGCGGCGGCCGCTCCTCGGCCCGCGAGACCGCAATGCGCGTTGCCGCCGGCGCGATTGCCAAGAAATATCTGTTCCAAGAACATTGCGTCTTGGTGCGCGGCTACTTGTCGCAACTGGGTCCGATCAAAATTGACGCATTCGACTGGAACGAAATTCCTAACAATCCGTTCTTCTGCCCCGATGCCGGCAAAGTTGAAGAAATGGAAAAATACATGGATGCACTGCGCAAGGAAGGCGAGTCGATAGGCGCGAAGATCGAAGTAATCGCCAGCAACGTGCCGCCCGGCCTAGGCGAACCGATTTTCGACCGCCTGGATGCCGAACTGGCTTATGCTTTGATGAGTATCAACGCCGTTAAAGGCGTGGAGATTGGTGACGGTTTTGAGTGCATCGATACCAAAGGCACGAAATTTCGTGACGAAATCACCCCGGAAGGCTTTTTAAGCAACCATGCCGGCGGCATTTTAGGTGGGATTTCCAGTGGCCAGGACATCATCGCCCGGATTGCCTTAAAACCCACCTCCAGCCTACGTTTGCCGGGCCGTAGCATCAACAGCAAAGGTGAAGTGATTGAAGTGGTCACCGAAGGCCGCCACGATCCTTGCGTCGGCATCCGCGCCACGCCTATCGCCGAAGCGATGGTCGCCATCGTCTTGATGGATCATTTGCTCCGGCATCGCGCGCAAAACCTGCATGTAAATTCAGGATTGCCGATTCTGCGCTGAATGAGCGTACCTTACTGGCGCTTATCCGGCTTTTACTTTTGCTATTTCGCCACGCTGGGCGCATTCCTGCCGTTTTGGAGTTTATACCTTAAACAAGTCGGTTTCGCCGCCACCGAAATCGGCGAGCTGACGGCTTTTTTGGTGGCTACCAAGATTATTGCGCCGAATTACTGGGGTTGGCTGGCCGACAAAACCGGACGTAGTTTACGTCTGATTCGCATCACCTCGCTGCTGTCGGTGCTGTGCTTTGCCGGTTTTTTGTACCGCAGCGATTATCTATGGTTTGCCGCGGTGACTGTGCTTTTCAGCTTTTTCTGGAATGCCACCTTGCCGCAGTTTGAAGCCGCGACCCTGTTTCATCTGCAAGTCGAACCGCAGCGCTACAGCCAAATCCGGCTATGGGGATCTATCGGCTTTATTGCCGCAGTTCTGGGCATAGGCCGGTTTCTGGATCAATTTAGCATTGCCTATTTGCCCTGGATTATCGGCAGCTTGATGCTGATGAATTGGCTGATGGCTTTAATCACGCCGGAAGCAAAGCCGCGCCTGACCCACAGCAATACTGGTGGCATCCGGCAAATTCTAATGAAACCTGAGCTGCTGGCATTTTTGCTGGTTTACATGTTGTTGCAAGTCGCGCATGGCCCTTACTATGTGTTTTATTCGGTTTACTTAAAGCAGCACGGCTATTCCGCGACCGAAACCGGTTTGTTGTGGGCCAGCGGTGTCGCGGCCGAGGTGTTGTTGTTCATGGCGATGCGGCAATTGTTGAAATGGCTCTCGCCGCGCACGCTATTGCTTTTTGCGGTATCACTCAGCGTAGTGCGTTGGCTGTTAATCGCTGATGGGGTGGATTCGCTGGCATTGACGATCATCGCGCAAATTCTGCACGCAGCCACGTTTGGGGTCGCGCATGTCGTGGCTATGCAATTGCTGTTTCAGTATTTCGGCGAACGCCATCAAAGCAAAGGGCAGGCGCTTTACAGCAGTATCAGTTTTGGCTTGGGCGGCATGATAGGCAGTCTTTACAGCGGTTATTTCTGGGACATGCTAGGTGGCCGCCTGGTGTATATCATCGCCGCCCTGGTGTGTTGCGTGGCTTTGCTGATTACCTATATCGGTGTGGCTCGGCAATCTCGCCTCGGATTGGGTTAAAATTGACAGGTTTCAGGAAAGAGGGATAGACAACGTGTTTGAAGTAATCAAAAACGGCGGCTGGATGATGGCGCCGATCATCTTGTGTTCCATCGTGGCGATGGCGATCATCGGCGAACGCTTTTGGTCCTTGCAACGCAAACGCATCATTCCCGTCGATTTGGTGCCGTACATTTGGCAATTGCATAGAGACAAGAAACTCGACGAACCGACCATCAGGCGCATTAAACTGAGTTCGCCGCTCGGGCGGATTCTGGCAGCCGGCTTATTGAATCGCAAACATGGCCGGGAAATCATGAAATCCAGTATCGAGGAAGTGGGCCGGCAGGTGACGCACGAGCTGGAGCGTTATTTAAATGCACTGGGCAGCATCGCTTCGATCACGCCTTTGTTAGGATTATTGGGCACAGTGGACGGCATTATCCGGGTGTTTTCCGACATCGCGATAGGCGGCATGGGCGATCCTGCGGTGTTGAGCGGCGGCATTTCCGAAGCCTTGATTTGTACCGCTTCGGGTTTGACCGTGGCGATTCCCAGCCTGTTTTTTCACCGTTATTTCGAACGTCTGGTTGATGATCACGTGGTGCGGATGGAAGAAGAGTCGCTGCGCCTGATCGACATCATGCAAGGCGCGCGCGAGGATATTTAATGCAATTCCGCCGCAAACGCCGTACGCAGGTCGATATCGGCTTAATCCCAATGATAGACGTGTTGCTGGTTTTACTATTTTTCTTCATGGTCGCTACCACGTTTCGTCATCACTCCGAATTGAAGATCAACCTGCCTGAAGCCCAAGGCAGCGACGCCACGGAGCAGGCTAAGACCATTAATTTATACGTCGATGCCAAAGGCACTTATGCCTTGGCCGGTGACGACAACCAGTTTCATGAGCTGGTGAATCAAAACCTGGATGGTTTGAAAGCCGCCCTGGCGCAAACCGCCGGCGAGTCCAGATTGTTACCGTTCATCATCAGCGCCGACGGCAAAGCCCCGCATCAAGCCGTAGTCAGCGCCTTGGATGTCGCCAATCAATTAGGCTTTCACCACATCACTTTTGCTATCAACCGCCCGGAAAAATAATGAACCCGAAATTAGTGAAATGGTTTGAGGACGCCTGGTACAAGGAGATGTACATCTCGGCTTGGCTGATGCCCTGGTCGATGTTGTATGTCGATGCCATCCGCTTGCGGCGCTTTTTGTACCGCATCGGCGTATTGAAAAAAACCAGGCTACCGGTGCCGGTAATCATCGTCGGTAACATTACCGTGGGCGGTACCGGCAAGACGCCCTTGGTGATCTGGATGGTCGAATTTCTGAAACAACACGGCTACAAACCGGGCGTGATCAGTCGCGGTTATGCCGGCGCGGCCAGCACCAGTCCGCAAGCAGTCACCGCCGACAGCGACCCGGCGCAAGTCGGTGACGAAGCGGTGTTGTTAGCCAAACGTTGCGATTGCCCGATTGTGGTAGGGGCGGAGCGAGTAGCGGCGGGTCGGCAATTGTTGTCTATTAACGCCTGTGATGTCTTAATCTCTGATGACGGTTTGCAGCATTACGCATTGGAGCGCGACATCGAAATCGTCGTGGTAGACGGTCAGCGCCGCTTCGGTAACGGTTATTGTCTGCCGGTTGGCCCGCTGCGCGAGCCGCAGGAACGAGTCAAACAAGTGGATTTGGTGGTGGTCAACGGCCCGGATGAACTGCTGGAAGGCGAACTGCCGATGCACTGCAAGGGCCAGCAACTGATCAACATGAAAACCGGCGAACGAAAACCGCTGGTCGAATTCAAAGGCATGGCTTGCCACGCCGTCGCTGCGATAGGCAATCCGGCACGCTTCTTTGCGCAATTGGCGGCTGCCGGACTGGATTGTCAAACCCACGCCTTGCCCGACCACCATCCGTTTACTGCCGAAGACTTGCAATTTAAAGAGCCTCGCCCGGTGCTTATGACCGAAAAGGACTCGGTGAAATGCGCCCGCTTCGCGACCGACCAGCACTGGTATTTACCTATCGATGCCGAATTGCCCGAGGCATTTTCTCAACAACTGTTAAAACTACTAAAAGACAAAGCTCATGGATAAAAAACTACTCGAGATTCTGGCCTGCCCGCTGTGTAAAAGCTCCCTGATTTACGACAAAGACAAGCAGGAATTGATTTGCAAAGCCGACAATTTAGCCTTCCCGATCCGCGATGATATTCCGGTAATGCTGGAAGACGAAGCCCGCGAACTGAGCTTCGAAGAAGCGGACGCTCTGCGTAAATGAGCGGCGGTTTCAAAGTCGTCATTCCGGCCCGCTACGGCTCCACCCGCTTGCCGGGTAAGCCCTTGTTGGACATCGCGGGCAAACCGATGATCGTGCATGTATGCGAACGCGCGCTGGAAGCCGACGCCGAGCAAGTGGTAGTGGCGACCGACGACCAACGCATCTTCGATGCGGTCAGCGACTTAGGTTTGCAAGCGGTAATGACCGATCCAAACCACCAGTCCGGCACCGAACGTATCGCCGAGGTAGCGCGGATCATGGGCTGGGCCGACGAACAGATCGTCGTGAATCTGCAAGGCGATGAACCGTTGATTCCACCGGCTTATATTCGCGATGCGGCCTTGGCGCTGGCTGGACAGGAACAGGCTGGGATTGCCACCTTGGCGGCTAAGATTTTGGACGTGGAGGAAATTTTCAATCCGAATGCGGTGAAGGTGGTGTTGGATAAAAATGGTTATGCCTTGTATTTTAGCCGGGCGGCGATTCCGTGGAACCGTTCGACTTTTCCTGACAAGCACGATATTGCGTCTGCTGCTTTGCCGCATTTGAGGCATATTGGTATGTATGCTTATACGGTGGGTTTTTTGCAGCGGTATTGCGGTTGGGCTGCGTCGCCGTTAGAGAGTGTTGAGTCGTTGGAGCAGCTTCGGATTCTTTGGCATGGGGAGCGGGTATTGGTTCGCGTAGTTGATAAGACGCCGGAGGCGGGGGTGGATACGGAGGAGGATTTGGTGAGGGTTTCAAAACAGATCATGTACTCAGCTAGTCAACCAAACTAAGCTCACAAATGAACACCTCAGCGGTTTTAGTACAAATTTTTGGGCCATTGATAAGCAATTTTTGGTGGTTGATACTACTCGCTATTGTTGTAAGTGTTCTTAAATCTCCAGTTATCAAAGGGGCGTTTGGCGAAGGACAAGTCAATTTGGCAGCGAAATTCTTGCTGGACAAAGACATATACAAACTGATTAAAAACGTAACCTTGGTTACGGAAAGTGGCAGTACACAAATAGACCATGTAATAGTGTCCCGTTATGGTGTATTTGTTATCGAAACCAAGAATATGAAGGGCTGGATATTCGGGGACGCTAATCAGAAAATTTGGACGCAAAAGATTTACCGTCACACAACTAAATTTCAAAATCCGTTACATCAGAATTACAAGCATACTCAGGCATTGCAACGATTTTTAGCGCTTGATCCAGAAAAGATATTTTCGCTCGTTGTATTTGTTGGAGATAGCTCTTTCAAAACGCCAATGCCAGCCAATGTTGTCTACGCCGGAGAATTTATTCGCTTCATAGAAAGTAAAACTCAGTTACTTTTTAGTGATAGTCAGGTTCACGAGATTTTTGCCAGATTACAATTTGGACGATTGGAACCAACTAACAGAACACATAGGCGCCACGTAGAGCACGTTAAAAATATTGTTCAGGCCAAACAGACTCGGCATCATGAAAACTCGTGTCCGAACTGTGGTAAATCTATGGTCATAAGAACAGCAGGAAACGGTGCCAATAAGGGCAAACAATTTTGGGGTTGTACTGGCTTCCCAAAATGTAGGGCGATCAAGCAAATCAATACCTAATTTTGGAAATGATCTCTAAGGTAAGGGTGTCGCTATCGCGAAGCTTGATTTAATCGGGTTCTCGCACCCGAAGGCGAGATACTTTCTTTTGCTCCGCCAAAAGAAAGTATCCAAAGAAAAGGCGGCCCGGATGCCGCTTTCATCCTGCGCGCCGAAGCTTTTATCGAGGGTCGGCAGAAGGGGCTTCCCAGCCCCTCCGCCGACGCACCGCATCCATGCGGTGCCCCTTCGGGCTGTTCTCGATAAAAGCTCCGGTGCTCGGCGCGGCATACGGGGAAACACCGTTGCTGTGTAGCAGGGGGATTAATGTATTCTCGTGGTCTTAACGCTCCCTATCCTTGCGGGAGAGGGTTGGGGTGAGGGGGAAAATTCTTGCAGCATTTGTTTGGACTCCCTCATCCTAACCTTCTCCCTGGGGGAGAAGGGATGGTTTTAATTATTACGACAGCTTTCCCGTAGGAGTGGGTTTTGGTCCCGTATTTCGAACCCGAGCATCGCAGTTTTTTGCAGGAACAGCCCGGAGGGGAGCGGCAGGGATGCCGCTCGTTGGCGAAGGGGCAGGAAGCCCCTTTTGCCAACCCCTGCAAAAAACGAGAAGCGCAGGATCAGGGCGAAATCCGGGTGTCTTTTCTTTTGGATACTTTTCTTTGGACAAGCAAAGAAAAGTATCTCGGCTGTCGGGCNTAAAGCCGTCGCGATAGCGACGCCTTGTAATTGTTATTCAAATTGGTTGAAAAACGTTCGTTCCGTAGACACAAACAATGACCATCATCAACCTCTCCCAAGAACCCCACCAAATCCCAACCCTAGCCCAATGGCACCACGCCGAATGGGCCGATCTGAATCCGGGCCAAACCTTGGAACACCGCATCCAAAAAATGCAGGCTTATTTAAGCAACAAATTAATCCCGAGCACTTACATTTACAAACATGAAGACCAGTTGGCCGGCTCGGCAGCCATCATAGAAAGCGATATGGATACCCGCCCGGAACTGACGCCATGGTTAGCCAGTGTTTACGTGGCCCCCGAATTCCGCCGGCAGGGCATCGGCTCAGAGTTGGTAAAACATGTCATGTTGCAAGCTAAGACAGCCGGCGTTGCCAAGCTCTATCTGTTCACGCCGGATCAGGCCAATTTCTATGCAAAACTTGGCTGTACTGCAATGGCGGAGGAATATTATCGCGACCACTGCGTGACGGTTATGAGCGTGACTCTAAAAGATCCGAATGTTTAGACTTACTCCAAACCGAGAATAAATGCCCATTGCTCGGCATTCACCGGCATGATCGACAGACGGTTGCCGCGGCGCAGCAAGGCCAGATCGGTTAGTTCGGTTTTCAGTTTCAGTTCGCGCAGACTGATGTTACGCGATAGCTTTCTGACAAACTTTACATCGACCATGTACCAGGTAGGCTTGTCCGGATTACTTTTCGGGTCAAAATGCTTATCGTCCGGGTCGAACGCGGTAAAGTCTGGATAGGCTTCGCGCACCACTTGCATGATGCCGACGATACCCGGTTCGTCGCAGTTGGAATGGTAAAAAAACACCTGATCGCCGATTTTCATGTCGTCACGCATCATGTTTCGGGCTTGGTAGTTGCGGACACCGTCCCAATGCTCGGTTTGGCCGGGTCGATTAAACAAGTCGTCAATGCCGAAGGTGTCGGGTTCTGATTTCATCAGCCAGTAATTCATAGATGTCCACTTTGGGGGTTGTTGTCAGGTTTTTTTATTTATCCCAAACTCAGACGCAATCGGCAAGCAAAATCGCGCAAAACATTGGCCGAAACTTGGGTTATGTCGTGAGTGCTTGAAGCTGTTGAACTATAGACCCCGGCGAGACTCAAGTAACCATTGAAACCGCGCTTTTTGTGCGCTAAATATTCGCCTGAACTGGTCTACACTTGACAACCAGCCGGGACCGCACTCAAGCCTATCGTGGTATAGTATCCGCACCAGTATTGTCGTTAGATAGATAGTGCTTAAATAAATACATTTCCGCTTCGTTAAATAATGTCAATTAGTCTATTTACGGAGTTTACACTGGCTTGGTTTAAACAACACGGTCGGCGTCTATTATTACGGTAGTTTTTTCCTATTTCATCTGATTTATGTCTGTTAGTATTAAAAAAAGCAAAAGACGTCGCTATATTAGATATGCGATTGATCTAAACGCTTTATTGATAATCGACCAAACTGATACACTGGAATGCCGTATTCTGGATTTTTGTAGCGGTGGATTTTATCTGGTTTTTGATAAAAGTCATCCGCAGATTGCATTGCATAAAAATATAAAAATTCGCTTTTCTATTCAATTGGAGTTCGAGCTAAAAACTTTTGAAGTAGATGCGCAAATAACGCATATTGGTTCGACGGGAGTAGGCCTTGTCACTGAACAGATGCCCGCCACCACGTTTAATGCGTTAAGAAAAATAGCAAATGTTGGATCGCTTTCCTCAACGAATGACAATTTAGATACTTCACCAGACAATTTAAATCAAGAAAATTATAAAAACACATTTAAACAATTTCTAATAGAAAGCTTGCCTTTATTAATCGATAGGTTTTTTGACTCGCTGAGCGATTGCATGGAAGCTGCGAACACGCATGCTGAGTTTTTTTCCAATCCATCGGCTTTTGACGACTTAATTACCACGCTAAAGCTGAATAGAGAGATTATTAGTAGCGAATTTTGTTGTTCTGTTATATATCAGGTTGATTATATTTCCAGTGACAACGAAAAAAACTCAGATGCTTTATATCATGATTCGCTTTCATTAATCGAAAAAGACGACTTTGAAGACTGGTTGAATATGTCGGCTACTTTCAGAAAGCTTAAAAACTATTTTGACGACGAGCTTAATCTGTTAGTTAGAGAATTATGCAGGGTGTTTGGTATATTTGATAATACGGTCAATAATCCGATTGGTCCGGGGGTTTTATGTGACAGCTTTAGGGAAATATTCTTACAGCTAGAGCTGGGGAGTAATATAAAAAAGGCAATTTATAATTGCTTCGAAAAAATATTAATTATCGAGTTGCCGGGTTTTTATAAGCAAGCAGCTGCGACTTTAGCTAAGTTTGAATCCGCGCGATTGCAAATGCCCGTTCATAGTAAGCAGAGCGGCTCCGCTTTTCATACAAAAAATAGCGATAAACAGCAAGTTTATTTCAATGACTATTTGGATGCCGAACCGCTGGTCGTTCACAAAGCTATTCAACCTTTAAGCCAGGTTACAGGCAAATTACTGAACCTGTTAACTGAAACAATGGCCGTATCTACCGATACCCAGCGCAAGGAAAATACCCTGCCTCTCAATAATGTCCAGCAAGTATTTGACCCAGCGGAAGTTTTATCGGCGATTGCGAAAATCCAAAAGGATATTACCGCTAAATCTGGCCTGCATTTAGATACCACAACACTGCAAAAAAGCCTTGCCGATAAATTACAAGCTGATAATCCGGAGGCAAAATCGTTGGCCGCAAACGATGTTCAGCGCCTTGAACTGTATGGCAGGTTTTTTGATGCCTTGTTCGGTGAGCTTGAGTTTTCTAAAGATATTAAAGATTATTTGGAAAGTATTCATTTACCTCTATTGTCATTGCCCATGCAAGGTAATGATTTTCTGGATTCCGAGTCGCACCCTGCCCGAAAAATACTGAATCAACTAGCTGTTCTGGAACCTGCGATTAAAAGTAATCGGGTAATCAAAAATACGAATATAAAAAATACTGTAGAAAAAGCAATAGCTCGGATTTCCGCTGAGTCCATTAGCAATCCTAATGTTTTCACTGAAGTCGAGCATGAATTGGATAGCGTCACTAAGCAGTGGACAAAATCCAATGAAACCAACGTCAAACGTATAATAGAGCCTTACGAAGGCCAACAAAAATTGGAGGCGGCAAGGCTAACTATTCAGCAGGAAGTTGATAAGCGTATAGCCGGCCGTTCTGTACCATCGATTATTCCCACGCTACTTGGCGCTGGATGGCAAGACCTGTTAGTGATTGCCGAATTAAATAAGGAAGCTAAGCCTGAGGAAAAAGCCTCTTATCTGAAAGTAATTGACGATTTACTATTTTGGCTTTACGAACAGGATTCGTTTCTGAATATGCAATCGGTCAGCATTCATACCACACTCAAATTTATCGAAGAGAATCTAGGCACGGTTTGTCCTAACTTATTCAAACGCGATAATGTTATTGAAGAATTGTTTGCTTTACTGGTGGGTAGCGGTGTGCCAAAAGTTAGGAAGCCGATGGATACCGTCAGAATTCCCGCGCCTAGATCCATGCAGGACATTATAGAATCTGAATGGGCAGCGCAAGTTTCACAATTACAGGTGGGCGAATGGCTGATAATCTATAGAGGCTCCGAAGGTTTTGAACCGATGAAACTGGTGTGGATAGGCGATATTTTACCAATTTGCGTTTTTGTTAATCGCGATGGACTGACTAAGTTAGAGCTTAATAAAACCGAATTGGCATTACTTTTGGAAAATGGCGGAGCGAATAGAATAGAAAGCCTGGATGTGCCTTTAATGGATCGCGCGACTAACCAAATGTTGCAAAACATGCATAGCAAATTGATTTATAACGCTACGCATGACGCGGAAACCGATTTACTCACCAAAGACGAGTTTGTTAAACAGCTAAAAATCGAGCTCGTTAAACTCGATAGTACCGGCCATATCTTGGGTCATATAGAGGTTTTGGATTTTCGCGTCATTACTAATGTTTGCGGAGTCACTGGCGGCAAACAATTCTTAAAAACGCTCACGCATTTAATCAGCGAGCAGTTGCGTGATGGCGACTTATTCGCGCGAATCGGTGATAAATCGTTCGCAGTGCTGCTAAAAGATTGCGGAGCGCAAACTGCTTATGAATTATCCAAAAAGCTGTTAAAAGTCATTAGTGAATCGCGGTTTCAATGGCAAGATAAAAGCTATACCATCGGTGTGAGTATCGGTTTGGTGCCGTTCGAACAGAACAATTTTGACGTTAACGAGTTGTTGCAAAATGCCGATACCGCCAGCATGTCGGCAGAGCGTTCCGGTCCGAATAATGTTTTACTTTTTACGCATGATGACGAGAATTTAAAACGTCAAAATAAAATATACGAATGGATAGGCAATATTGACAAGGTGTTTTCCGAGAATAGATTGTTTTTACGTTGCCAAATGATTGCCGCTGTCGATGAAGCCAGTGCCAGTCATCAACATTACGAAATTTTGCTGGGTATTAAAGACGAAAACGATAATATTATTCCGCCCGATCATTTCATACCTGCCGTGGAACGCTGTAAGCGTATGCCGGAAATTGATCAATGGGTGATTACCAACGTGCTTATGTGGATTGAAAATAATAGACATTATTTCGATCATATTGATGGGTTTGCGATCAATTTGTCCGGACAATCTATTAACAGCGAAGAATTTTTAGGCTTTCTTAAAGGGATATTGGAATCAACCAGCGTGCCCACAAATAAACTGACGTTCGAAGTCACGGAAACGGTTGCAGCGGAAAGTTTTTATTTAACAAATAGTTTCATCAAGGCCATCAAACAGTTTAATTGCAAATTTTCTTTGGATGATTTCGGGTCAGGCTATTCGTCGTATTCCTACCTGAAGAACTTGAATATCGATTATCTGAAAATAGACGGGGCCTTTGTCAAAGACATATTAAATGACAAAGCCGATGTTGCCATCGTTAAATCCATGAATGAAATCGCTCATTCCCTGGGCTTGACGACCATCGCTGAATACGTCGAAAGCAATGAGATTAGAGAGGTTTTAAAAACCATAGGCGTCGACTATGCCCAAGGCTATGGCGTGCATAAACCAATGCCGCTCAGCGAGTTGGTCATCGAACCACCGCCGAGCGCACCGCTTTTTTCATTTGAAGACACTGAGTTCTGGGGCTTTTGAAAGCGGGGCGTTTAAAAGACGGCCACACTACTGTTGCCACAAACAATTGCCGCTGACTTTGGCGATTTTCGCCAAGCGCTGTTGGTGCGCCAGTTCTTCCTCGCTACTGCAAGCAATGATTTTTAATGGCGCTCTGTCGGCCGATAGTCTAACGATAGCCTGTTCGCCGCCATTGCCGGTGTGATCGCCTTCATCCAACAGGGAAGCCTGGCCTCCGGTCATCAATAAATAGACGTCCGCCAGGATTTCCGCGTCGAGTAAAGCGCCATGCAATTCGCGGTGACTGTTGTCTATGCCGTAGCGTTTACATAAGGCATCCAAACTGTTTCGTGCGCCGGGGTGTTTTTTTCGGGCGTAAGCCAGGGTATCGAACACGGTGCTATTGGTTTCGATACGGCGTTCTTCCCCGGCTAATAGCGCCAATTCGTGATTCAAAAAGCCGACGTCAAACGGTGCGTTGTGGATGATCAGCTCCGCACCCTGAGTAAAGCGCATAAAGTCTTCGACCACGTTGGCGAAGCGCGGCTTATCCTTTAAAAACTCATTCGTTATGCCATGGACTTCGATGGCGCCGGCATCAATTTCCCGGTCCGGATTCAGATAGACGTGAAAATGATTACGGGTCAAACGGCGGTTAATCAGTTCCACGCAGCCGATTTCGATAATCTTATGGCCTTCCTTGGGGTTGATGCCGGTGGTTTCGGTATCCAGCACCACTTGCCGGATTTGGCGGGGTTTTTGACTCATGGCTTATCCTATCCGCAAAACGCTTTGAGCAGTTCGCTCTGCACTTGATAAATGGCTTGATCGTCGGCGCGCAAATGCCGGTACTGGCCGTCGCTTTGCAATTGCCAGGCTTGGGCGTTATCTCTGAGATACGCATCCAGGTCGTTAAGAATTCGTTCGGCAATTCGCTTGTCGGCGATAGGGAAACAGACCTCCACGCGGCGGAACATGTTGCGGTTCATCAAGTCGGCGCTGGATGCGTAAACCGCCCAATCGCCGCCGTTGCAAAACGCATAGATGCGGGTATGTTCCAGAAAGCGGCCGACAATAGAGCGTACTTCGATATTCTCGGAAACCCCCGGCACGCCCGGCCGCAAGCAACAGACGCCACGCACGATCATTTTGATTTCCACGCCGGCTTGCGAGGCGCGGTACAGGGCTTGAATCGCCTGTTCCTCAACTACGGCATTGACCTTGATAATAATTCTGGCCGGCTTGCCTTTTTTGGCATGCTCGATTTCTCTATCAATCATCTTCAGGATGCCGTGGTGCAAAGTAAACGGAGATTGCAGCAGCTTATTCAGTTTGCTGACCTTGCCTAAACTGGTCAGTTGCATGAATACCCGGCGTACGTCTTCACCCAATTCTTTTTCGCAAGTAAACAAGCCGTAGTCGGTATAAAGCCGAGCAGTTTTAGGATGATAGTTGCCGGTGCCCAGATGTACGTAATTGCGCAAAGTGCTGCCTTCCTTGCGCAAAACCATGCACATTTTAGCGTGGGTTTTATATCCCACCACCCCGTACACCACGTGAGCCGCGGCTTCTTGCAGTTTTGCGGCCAGACCAATGTTGTCCTTTTCATCGAAACGCGCCCGCAGCTCGATGACGACCGTGACTTCCTTGCCGGCGCGTGCGGCTTTAATCAAGGCCGCGACGATAGGCGAGTCCACGCCGGTGCGGTACAAGGTTTGTTTGATGGCTAGTACATCCGGATCGGCAGCGGCCTGGCGAATGAAATCCACCACCGGCGAGAATGATTCGTACGGATGATGTAGCAAAATATCCTGCTTACGGATACTGGCAAAAATATCCTTGTTGCGCCCTAGCGCTGGCGGCACGCTGGATTTGAAGGGCGTAAATTTCAGGTCGGGGCGTTCGACCATGCTCAAGATGGTTTGCATCCGGCTTAAATTGACCGGACCGTTGGCTAAAAATAAGCGGTCCGGTTTTAAATCAAAGCGCGCCAACAAGAAATTCACGGTCTCTTCGGGACAATTACCGTCGATTTCCAGGCGTACTTCATCGCCGTAATTGCGCATCGCCAGTTCGCCTTCCACGGCCAGCATTAAGTCGTCGATCGCGTCGTCGTCGACGAAAAAATCGCTGTTGCGGGTGACCCGGAATTGATAACAGCCCTTGACCATCATGCCGTTGAACAACTCGTTGACGAACGCATGAATGATGGAGGACAGAAACACAAAATCGTAAGGCCCGCTATCGGTCTCGGTAACAGGTAATTGCACGATGCGGGGTAGGGCGCGCGGTGCCTGCAAAACCGCCCGGCCGCTGTTGCGGCCGAACGCATCTTTGCCGGTCAGAGAGATGATGAAATTTAAGCTTTTATTGAGAATGCGCGGAAACGGATGTGCCGAATCCAGCCCGACCGGGGTCAGAATCGGCAACAGCTCTTCGTTGAAATATTTTTCCAGCCAGGCTTTTTGTGCCGGGCTCCAGCGGTCGCGCCTTAAGAAACGAATATTTTCGGTTTCCAGGCAGGGGATCAGTACTTCGTTAAGTACCCGATATTGCTCTGCGACCAGTTCGTGGGCTTTGATCGAGATTTTGTCGAATTGCTCGTTAATGGTTAAGCCGTCGGAACTGACCAGATTGGGGTCCATTTCCGCCATTTGTATCAAGCTGGCGACACGTACTTCGTAAAACTCATCCAGATTGGAACAAGAAATGCATAAGTAATTCAGTCGTTCCAGTAGCGGCAGCGTTTCGTCCAGGGCTTGCGCGAGCACCCGAAAGTTGAACTCCAATAAGCTGTGTTCGCGGTTGATGTAAAGCTCGGGACTATTTAAATCGATGGATTCCATGTCGGCTGCTGGTTTGATTGGGGTCAGTCGATTATAAATGAAATTTTTTCGCCTTGGGTTACAGCGGCGCTTGAGGTCTGGAACTTGCTATAATCGCCGCCGTAAACTTAACCGGACGTTAAAGTCATGAACTTTCCAACCATAGAATCTTTTGTCGGAAATACGCCATTAGTGCGTTTGCAACGCCTGCCGGTCGCTGGCGGCAATACTATTTTGGTGAAGCTGGAAGGTAACAATCCGGCTGGTTCGGTTAAAGACCGGCCTGCCTTAAGCATGATTCAACACGCCGAAGCGCGTGGCGAGATCAAACCCGGCGACCGTTTAATCGAAGCCACTAGCGGCAATACCGGGATTGCTTTGGCGATGGCGGCGGCGATCAAGGGTTATAAGATGACCTTGATCATGCCGGACAATATGAGCGCCGAACGCATTGCGTCGATGAAAGCCTACGGCGCGGAGATTATCCTGACGCCGGCCAAAGGCAGCATGGAAGCAGCGATTGATCTGGCACGGGCCATGGAAGCGCGCGGCGAGGGACGGATTCTGGATCAATTCGCTAATCCCGATAATCCGTTGGCGCATTACGAAGGCACCGGTCCGGAAATCTGGCGCGACACACAGGGTAAGATTACGCATTTCGTCAGCTCCATGGGCACCACCGGCACCATCATGGGTACGTCAAGGTATTTGAAAGAGCAGAATCCCGAGATTCAAATCATCGGCGTGCAGCCGGAAGGCGAATCGAAAATCCCGGGTATTCGCCGCTGGCCTAAGGAATATTTACCTAAAATATACGACGCGGTGCGGGTGGATAGCATCATCGAAGTCAATCAGCTGAACGCGGAAAACACCACGCGCGCCTTGGCAGCACAAGAGGGTATTTTTGCCGGCGTATCCTCCGGCGGTGCGGTTTACGCGGCCTTGCAATTATCCCAACAAATTGAAAATGCCTTGATCGTGGCGATAGTCTGCGACCGGGGCGACCGCTATTTATCCACCGGCATTTTTCCAACCTAAACAACGCAGCGGCATATTGGGTTACACCACGCTAACCCAACCCACCCAATCGAGCACAATGGCCCACAAGAAAAAACTCCCGTTAGACCCCGTCACCGTTACCATAGAATCTTTGTCCCACGATGGCCGCGGCGTCAGCCACGTCAATGGCAAAGTCGTGTTTATCGACGAAGCCTTGCCCGGCGAAACGCTGGAATTTGTCTACACCGACAGTCGTAAAGACTATGCAGAAGGCAAAGTGGTCAATCTGATAAGCCGATCTGAGCATCGGGTCGAACCGGCTTGTCCGCATTTCGGCAGTTGCGGCGGTTGCAGTTTTCAACATGTCGATGACGCCGAACAGATCAATTTCAAAGAGGACTTGCTGCACGATCAGTTCCGCCGCATCGGTAAAGTCGAGATTCCGCAAATCTGGGAAGCTTTGACCGGCCCGCACTGGGGGTATCGCAGCAAGGCGCGGATGGGCGTGAAATGGGTGGCGAAAAAGAATAGGGTGTTAGTGGGTTTTCGCGAGCGGCGCAATCCGTTTTTAGCGGAAATCGATAGCTGTAAAGTGATGAACCCCATCGTCGGCGAGAAGCTGATCGCTTTGGGTGAGATGATCGCCGGGTTGACGGTGAAAGACAAAATTCCGCAAATCGAAGTGGCGATTGGCGATAAGGAATGCGTACTGGCGTTTCGAGTGCTGGAGCCACCGACCGATGCCGATAAACGACGGCTGCGCGAGTTTGCCCATCAACATCAGCTCAGCATTTGTCTGCAGCCGAAAGGTCCGGATACCATCGTGCCTTTGGACGGCGAGCCGGAAGTCATTCCGAGTTACGCCCTAGCCGAACAAGGCGTTAAGTTCAATTTCCGCCCGGCGATGTTTACCCAAGTCAATTATCAGATCAATCAAAAGATGGTGACGCGGGCCTTGGCAGCGCTGGAATTAAGCAAAGACGACAGGGTGCTGGATTTATTCTGCGGCTTGGGTAATTTCACCCTACCACTGGCGACCCAGGCGGGTCAGGTCGTCGGTGTGGAAGGCGACTTGCCGCTGGTCAAGCACGCTCGGGAAAATGCCAAGTTGAATAACCTGGATAATGTTGAATTTCATGTCGCCGATCTGACTAAGGATTTGAAAGACCAACCCTGGTCCAAGCAAAAATTTACCAAGGTGTTGCTGGACCCATCGCGGGCCGGCGCATCGGAAGTGTTACACAACTTGAAACACTGGCAACCGGAGCGGATTGTTTACGTATCTTGCAACCCATCCACCTTGGCCCGCGATGCCGGAATTTTGGTGAACGAGCTGGGTTACAAGTTGGTTAAGGCCGGGGTGATGGACATGTTCCCGCAAACCGCGCATGTCGAATCGATAGCCTTGTTTGTAAAATGATTCAGGGTTCTGCGGCAACGCAGCACTATCACTTTGCAGCGCCTTATTTGGACATCGCCATTGCCGAGCAGCGCCTGCACTTAGTACACGGCAGCGAGGTGTTGGCCCAATTTCCGGTCTCTACCGCTAAAAACGGCCCCGGCGAAAAAAAAGGCAGCTACTGCACGCCGACCGGCTGGCATAAGATCCGCGCCAAAATCGGTGCCGGCCTGCCGATCAACAGCGTACTGGCAGGCCGGCGGCCAACCGGCGAAATCTACACGCCAGAGCTGGCTGCGCAGCATCCGCAACGCGACTGGATTCTCAGCCGCATCCTGTGGCTGGGCGGCTTGGAACCGGGCAAAAACCGCTACGGCGATGTGGACACCACATGGCGTTATATCTATATCCACGGCACACCAGACGAATTGATGCAAGGTAAACCGGAGTCGCACGGCTGTATTCGCATGCTCAACGCCGATCTGATCAACTTATTCGAGCAGATTGCCGTGGGTTGCCGGGTGTGGATTCATGAATAAACAGCAACCGATATGCCGCGCATCGTTTTAGGCGTCGAATACGACGGCAGTGCTTACGCCGGCTGGCAATGGCAGGACGGTAAAGCGACCGTGCAAGGCCAGTTGGAAAAAGCCTTGAGTAAAATCGCCAATCAACCGATTACCGTACTTTGCGCGGGCCGCACCGATGCTGGCGTGCATGCGCTGGAACAAGTGGTGCATTTTGATTGCGACACAGAGCGCGATATGCGCGGCTGGTTGATGGGCGGCAACAGCCATTTGCCGGATGACATCCGTATTATCTGGGCACAAACGGCGCTGGGCGACTTTCATGCTCGCTACAGCGCCATCGCCCGCGCTTATCGGTATGTGATTTTGAATCGGCCGATGAAGTCGGCTTTGCTAAGAACTCAGGCTACCTGGTGTTACCAGCCGCTGGACGAGCAAGCCATGCATCAAGCCGCGCAGGTGCTACTGGGTGAACACGATTTTTCCTCGTTTCGCGCGCAGAGTTGTCAATCGGTCAGTCCCAACCGCTTGATGCATTTTATTGATGTATACCGCGACGATCAGCGGGTGATCATCGATCTCTGCGCCAATGCCTTTTTGCATCATATGGTCAGAAATATCGCCGGGGTATTGATGGAAATCGGTATGGGCCGGCGGCCGGTGGATTGGACTGCCGAACTTTTGGAGACTAAAGACCGCTCCCAAGCTGCGATGACCGCCCCCCCGCATGGTTTACATCTCGCGGCTGTGTATTACCCGGAGCATTATGCGATCGCCAAAAACCCCTTGTTCGATAAGCTGCCGGCAGACGCAAAGCGGCATGATTAATCTGGCCTGCGCATCGCGCCTGGCAAGTCGTCTAACTTAAACTTTCTAACAGATTTTCCAGTTCGGTTTTTGCCAGCTTACCTGTCCCGTTTCTCGGAATCTTAGTAACAAAATGAATTTTTCGCGGCAGAAACACCTCATCCAGATAGGGCTGTAGACCCCGCCGAATGGCTTGGCTGTCTAGTTTGCTGACCACGACAGCGGCCAGTCGGCCATTATCCTGGATGAAACAAACACCGTCGTCTACGCCGTCTATGTCCAGCAAGCGACGATTCAGTTCGGTCAGGGACGCGCGCTTGCCGCCGATTTTCACCATGTCTTGATCCCGGCCCAATACGGTAAAACAGCCGTCGGCTTGGATCTGCACAGTGTCTTGCAAAGGCACTGCTATCGGCAAATGCGCAGCTTGCAGACAGCTTTGCCCGCTTTCATATTGATGCAAGCGGCAACCGTCGTAAGGTCGCCACGGGTTCTCAAGTAAGGTCTCGCGGCTGGCAAACGACAGGGTTTCGGTGCTGCCATAGATTTCGCGGGGGGATTGCCCTAAAATTGCCGCGGTTTCACCGGCCAGCTTTGCGGATAAAGTGTCGGTGGCAGAAATTATGCCGGCCAGATTGTCCCAAGCGCCGGTGGTTTTGATTAAGGAACGCAAATGGGTCGGTGTTGACGCCAGCACAACGGGCCAAGGCGCGGTATTCATCGTTTGCCGGATGTCTTCGGCGAAAAACGGCCGGCCGTCGTGCAGCACCAGTTGGGAAAACAGCGGCCAAAATACCGAGGTTTCCAGGCCGTACATATGTTGCGGCGGGGTGGTGGAGAGCATCAATAGTTGCTGCTTGGCTAATCCCAGGCTGCTGACCGCCATTTCGGCGGAGGTTTTAAAGGTATGCAGGCTATGCGGGCAGGGCTTGGGTTTGCCGGTGCTGCCGGAGGTGAAGGCAATCACGGCGGTGCGCTGCCAGTCGAAATCGGGTGGCGATGCTGCGCTTGCAGCGTTTGGCGCGATGACTTCGAACCAATCCAAACCCTTTTGCTGAGGCGCGTGTTCTCTGGCGATATACGCGCCTGGATAGTCGCGCAGAATTTCCAGAATAACCGCCATTTGCCCGGCGGGTGGCAGCAGGCAAATCTGCCCGCGTACCGCCGCCGCTAACAGGCACAGGCAAAACAGGTAGCGGTTTTCGCATAAATTAAATTGATAGGGCTGGTCCGGCAATTGCGCGGCCAGGGCCGCCACGTCCGCCCATAAATTGCCGCGGCTTACCACATGGTCGTTGTAGAGGGCAAACGGCGCTGTGTGGTTAGAATATAGTGGTGTCGGTGGGGCGGGGATTTTGTGGGATTCCTGCATGGAATGGGCTTTATTCTATTCGGTGCAATGCCGTTAAGTTATGCTTTGGCGTTGTTAATTCCCCTCTTTGAAAAAGAGGGGCAGGGGAGATTTCATAAATAAATCCCCCTCGAGCCCCTTCATGCCCATATGGGTACTTTTCCAACGGGGGAAGAACGTTAACTTAGCGGCATTGCCGCTGTTTCTGAATTTTGTACTGGAAGTATTTTAACCGGATAAGAGGGTTGGTAAGTAAATGGATGCAGATGTATTGATTATCGGGGCCGGCCCCTCCGGCAGCGTGGCTGCCAAGATGCTGAAACAACTCGGTCACCAAGTGGTGATTCTGGAAAAGGAACAGTTTCCGCGCTTTTCGATTGGCGAAAGCCTGCTACCGCAGTGCATGGCTTTCATGGAAGCCGCTGACATGCTGCCGGCCGTGACGGCGGAAGGTTTTCAATTCAAAAACGGCGCGGCATTTTCCAGAGCCGGCAAACTCACCGAATTCGATTTCACCCAGAAATTTAGCCCAGGCTGGGGCACCACCTTTCAAGTACCGCGCGCCCATTTCGATAAGGTGTTGGCCGATAGCGCCGAAGCGGCCGGCGTGCCTATTCATTATCAACAAACCATCCAGTCTGCCGATTTTAGTAATCCTGAGCAAGCCAGCCTGACCAGCGTGGATGCCAACGGTGTGCACAAGCAATGGCGGGCAAAGATGGTATTGGATGCCAGCGGTTTTGGCAGGGTCTTGCCAAGATTATTGGATCTGGAAACGCCTTCGTCATTGTCGCCGCGCCGCGCGCTGTTCACGCATATCGAGGATCGGATTACTGTATCCGATTACGACCGCAATAAAATTTTAATTGCCATTCATCCGAAATTTCATGAAATCTGGTACTGGCTGATTCCGTTCAGTAACGGCAGAAGCTCGCTCGGTGTGGTGACGCCCGCGGGTTTTCTGGACCAGCGCAGCGGAGAGCCGCTGGAAGTGTTAAAGGACATTGCCTTCGAAGAGCCACGTCTCGCCGAGCTGTTGACCAACGCCCGTTTCGATACCCCGGCTAACACCATCGGCGGCTACTCGGCCAACGTCAAGCAACTCTATGGACAGGGCTTTGCGTTACTCGGCAATGCCGGCGAATTTTTGGATCCGGTGTTTTCATCCGGCGTGACGATTGCGATGAAATCCGCCGCGTTGGCCGTACCCTTGGTTGACCGGCAATTACGCGGTGAGCCGGTAAACTGGTCTATCGAATACGAGCGGGCTTTGCGCAAGGGCATAGAGGTATTTCGGGCTTATGTGGAGGCTTGGTACGATGGCCGTTTTCAGCAAATTATTTTCGAGGAAAATCAGTTGGCCAGCGTCAAGGCCATGATTTGTTCCATTCTTGCTGGCTATGCCTGGGACGAGGAAAACCCCATGACGCAGCGCAGTGCTAAGAAAATCGAGGCCATCTTGGCAACTTATCAAACTGCCTGAGCGGTGTCATTTGTATTTACATGATTTAGGTCTGGTCTGTGCGCTGGGCGGCAGCAAGGCTGACATCTTAGCCGCATGGCTTGCCGGAGGTTCTGTTCAGCCTGTTCCACCGACCTGGCTGGATTCGGCTATTCCCGCATTCGGCGTGCTAACGGAATTACCGGCCATTCCCGCCAAACTTAAACAATACGATTGCCGCAATAACCGTTTGCTGTTGTCGGCGCTTTGCCAGATCGAGTCCGCTATCAGCACCGCCATAGTTCGTTACGGCGCAGATCGCGTTGGCATAGTGGTAGGCACTAGTACCTCGGGGATTGCCGAGGGTGAAAGTGCGGTGCAAGTGTTGCGGGCAAGCGGGAGCATGCCTGGTCACTATCACTACAAGCAGCAGGAATTGGGTGGCGTAGCGGAGTTTTTGGCGGCGTACCTGGACGTTCGCGGCCCGGCCTACACCGTCTCCACCACGTGTTCATCCAGTGCCAATGCCTTGGCTTCCGCGCGCCGCCTGCTGCGCTTGGGCGTCTGCGATGCGGTCGTAGTGGGCGGTGCCGACAGTTTATGCCACACCACGCTGGAAGGCTTTTTTGCATTGGGTGCCCTTAGCAAAACCACTTGCAATCCGTTCAGTAAAAACCGCGACGGCACGACGATAGGCGAAGGTGCGGCTTTATTTTTGATGACGCGCGAGCCTGGAGACATCGCGTTGCTGGGTGTTGGGGCCAGTGCCGATGCCTATCATATTTCTGCGCCGCGCCCTGACGGTAGCTGCGCGTTACTGGCAATGCAGGCGGCATTGGCCGATGCACAGCTAAAGCCTGAGCAAATCGATTACATCAACCTGCACGGCACGGCCACCTGGCAAAACGATGCGATGGAAAATCGGGCGGTTGCGCAGTTGTTCGGTAGCGATACGGCATGCAGCTCCAGCAAACCGTCCACCGGCCATTGTTTGGGTGCGGCCGGTGCGCTGGAAGCAGGTTTATGCTGGTTGCTACTGTCTGATTTACATCAAGAAAGGTGTTTACCTGCGCATCTTTGGGATGGCGAACCTGACCCGGACATGACTCGACTAAACTTGGTCGGGCTGGAAAACCAGCAGCCAAAGCCGCTACAATACTGCCTTAGCAACTCTTTTTCATTCGGCGGAAACAATGTGTCCCTGCTCATTGGACATCCCTGACAGTCCAGCGGCTTTTCCCTATGCCATCGAATCCCTAGTACCTCAGTCCGGGCGTATGGTGCTGTTGGACCGGGTCCTGGAAGTAAGTGACAGCCATATCGTGGTCGAATTGCAGGTGCGCGACGACGGCCTGTTTTCGTGTGGCGATCACAGCGTGCCGGCCTGGGTAGGTTTGGAATACATGGCGCAAACTATTGCCGCCTACTCCGGTTATCACCGCAAGTGCCGAGGCGAAGCGATTGGTTTGGGGTTTTTATTAGGCACTCGCTACTTCGAATGTTCAGTCGGCAGTTTTCCCTGTGGTGCCAAACTGACCGTCAGTGCGGAAAAAATTATCGAGGCCGCCAATGATATGTCCGTGTTTGACTGCACGATAACCGGGAAAAATATTAAGGCCCGCTCGAAGTTGAATGTGTTGCTGCCACAGGATTCGCAAAAATTTCTCGCCGGAAAAGGAATATGAACCAACCCACCATCCTGGTCACGGGATCCAGCCGAGGCATCGGCAAAGCCATCGCCCTGCGCCTTGCTCGCGAGGGCTACGATATTGTGCTGCATTGCCGTAGTCGGCTGAATGAAGCCGAGCAAGTGAAACAACAGATTGTCGAGATGGGCCGCCAGGCGCGCGTACTGAGCTTTGATTTAGCCGACCGCCATGCGGCCAAAGACAGTTTGGAAAACGATATTCAAGCCCATGGCGCCTACTATGGTGTGGTGTGCAATGCCGGCCTTTCCCGAGACAATGCCTTTCCAGCGCTGAGCGGCGAGGATTGGGACCAGGTGTTGCGCAGTAATCTGGATGGTTTTTACAACGTGCTTTATCCGCTGGTTATGCCGATGATACAACGCCGTAAACCGGGACGCATCGTCACGCTGTCTTCCGTGTCCGGTTTAGTCGGCAACCGCGGCCAAGTCAATTACAGCGCGGCCAAAGCCGGCATTATCGGCGCCACCAAAGCGCTGGCGGTGGAGTTGGCGAAACGCAAAATCACCGTCAATTGTGTGGCCCCCGGTTTAATCGAAACCGAGATGCTGGAAGGCTTGCCCCTTGAAGAAGCCCTTGCCGCCGTACCTGCCAAACGCTTAGGCACGCCGGAAGAAGTCGCGGCCTTGGTGGCGTTTTTGATGTCCGAAGATGCCGCTTACATTACCCGGCAAGTGATTTCGGTGAATGGAGGTTTGTGTTGACCCGCCGCGTCGTCGTGACCGGCATGGCCGGTTTTTCGCCAATTGGCAACGATTGGCAGGAAATACGCGGCAGCCTTTTAGCCAAGCAATCCGGCATTCGTTACATTCCGGAATGGGAAATTTATAACGGCCTGCTGACCCGTTTAGCGGGGGCAGTGGAAAATTTCACGCTGCCGGGC
Source organism: Methylomonas sp. Kb3 (assembly GCF_002834115.1). Taxonomy (NCBI): domain Bacteria; kingdom Pseudomonadati; phylum Pseudomonadota; class Gammaproteobacteria; order Methylococcales; family Methylococcaceae; genus Methylomonas; species Methylomonas sp. Kb3. The sequence goes on from NZ_PIZT01000010.1 coordinate 238,014, forward strand.
CATTACACCCGCAAAAACACCCGCAGCATGGGCCGAGTCTCGTTAATGGCAACTCGGGCTACGGAACTGGCTATGCTTGATGCCGGTTTGCTGGGTGATCCGATTATCAGCAGCGGCCGCACCGGTGTAGCCTACGGTTCGTCAGTCGGATCGACGCCGGCTATCGCCGATTTCGGCAGAATGCTGATTAATCACGACATTGGCAATCTGAATGCCACCACCTATTTAAAGATGATGGGCCACACCACCTGCGCCAACGTGGCCTTGTTTTTTCAGGTGCGCGGCCGGGTCATACCTTCTGTCAGTGCGTGTACCTCAGGCAGTCAGGGCATCGGTTACGCCTACGAAGCGATCAAATATGGTTTGCAGGACGTGATGCTGGCGGGCGGCGCGGAAGAGCTTTGCCCGACCGAAGCGGCGTTATTCGATGCGCTCTACGCCACCAGCACCCGTAACAGCGAACCAAATCTGACTCCGCGGCCTTTCGACCGCGACCGCGACGGTTTGGTGATAGGGGAGGGTGCTTGTACCTTGGTATTGGAGGAACGGGAACGCGCTGTGGCGCGCGGCGCGCGGATCTACGCCGAAGTTGCCGGGTTTGCCACCAATGCCGACGGTGTGCACGCCACGCAGCCCAATGCCGACACAATGCAGGTGGTGATGCGTCTGGCCTTACGGGATGCACAGCTTGAGCCGCAGCAAATTGCTTATATCAGTGCTCACGGCACTGCCACTGAGCAGGGCGACATTGCCGAAAGTCATGCAACGGCCGCAGTGTTTGGCGGCAACACCCCGATTAGCAGTTTGAAAAGTTTCACTGGTCATACCTTGGGTGCTTGTGGGGCCTTGGAAGCCATGGTGGCAATTCAGATGCTGAGGGAAGGCTGGTTTCATCCCAATTTGAACCTGGATAATCTCGATCCGCGTTGTGCCGAGCTGGATTATCTGACCAGCGACGGCCGTCATATCCACGCCGACTACATCGTTAGTAATAATTTTGCGTTTGGCGGCATCAACACATCTTTGGTTTTACAGCGCTGGGATAGCTGAGTTGACCGAGAACATGGCCGAGTCAGGCAGGGAAAGCCGTTTGGCTTTCACAGTAAAGCACTGGTGTTTCTGGCAATCCGCGCCGGAGCCCCAAACCACTAGCTGGCCCAACGGTGAAATATTGCCGTATAACCAAGGTAAGGCCGATGTGGGGTTTTTACCGGCGATGCAAAGGCGCAGATTATCACCTTTAGCCAGAGCGGCCTGCGCTGTGGCCTGGCGCAGTCGTAGCGAAAACGGCGATATGCCCTCGGTATTTTTCTCAAGCCATGGCGAAAGCCAGTATTATTTCGAGATGCTTGAAGAGTTGGCAGAGGGCGAACATGTTTCGCCCAGCCGCTTCAGCCAGTGCGTGCATAATGCCATCGCCGGCTTGTCCAGTTTCCATAGTACAAGCTATTTACCGTATGTAGCCTTGGCCGGCGGTACGGAAGGGCTGTATGCGGCTTTTATGGAAGCAGGCGGCATGTTGCTGGATGTTCCCCAGGTTTTGCTCGTCTGTTATGAACAGCCTTTGCCGGAGGCTTATTTGTCTTATCTGCCCGGCAGTCAAACGACCTGGGCTTTGGCAATGACGCTGGGGCGATCAGCCAGTGCCGGGCCGCAATTGCAGCTGACGCGCGAGCCGGCAAATGGCACGGCAATGCCGGAAAAGGGCTTGCCCAATTTCGTGCAAGCAGTCATATCCGGCCGGCAAAGCGGATCATGTCGGCAGGACAGGGCAATCTGGCATTGGCGTTTGGACGAGTTTCATAACTCGATTGCCAGCGGCCTAAGCGATCTGCCGTAACCCAGGGTATAATCCCTGTTTGGCGTAGTAATTTATCGCGCGGTTGGCACAGATACTTTGGCGCTTGGAGTGGTGCCAGAGGACAATACAATATCAACCGATACTCGCTAAATCGAGGCTTTAGAGCGATTGTCAGGCCGAGTCGAGTATCGCAATAGGAAACAACACCCGTATGAAGACCCAAGAAGACGTATTCGCCACCTTAAGAGAATTGATGTCGGAAATGTTCGAGTTAACGCCCGAGGACATCACCTTGGAGGCTAACTTGCGGCAGGATTTGGACATCGACAGCATCGATGCGGTGGATTTGATGGTCAGGCTGCGCGAGATTACCGGCAAACGCATCAATCCCGAGGATTTCAAAAATGCCCGCACCATCCAGGACGTGGTGGATACTGTTTACCGGATCAGTGCTGAATAAGCCTGGATGTTTAAAGATTTTTTCACCAATCGGGTCCTGACCAAGATTCAGGCAAATCCAGACACCCGCATTTGCCCAAAACCTCCAGCAGAGTCTCGGCAAATCATCCTGAATGTGATTATCGGGGCCGCGACGGTCAGCTATCCCTTTCTGATTTGGTTTTCCGCAGATTACTTTCAACCCCGTTCCATGGCTTTAGGGCTAGCTGGATTGTTCTTGCTGCGTTACTGGCTGCAAAAACAGCGTAAATCGGTGGCTGTAGCCGAGTCTAGGTTGATATTGGCCTGCGCGCTGTTTCTATTGCTGAGCGCACTGGTTAACGATGCCGACTGGCTGCTGGCTTATCCGGTGTTTGTTAGTCTGCTGTTTTTTGCGGTATTTGCCTTCAGTTTGATCCATCCGCCGACGGTAGTGGAACGCCTGGCCAGGCTGGAATTTCCGGATCTGCCCGCCCACGGCGTGCTGTATACCCGGAAAGTGACGCTGGTGTGGAGCGTTTTTTTTCTGGGCAACGCGGCAATTTCCTTGCTGACTATTTGGTATGGCGACCGCTGGTTGTGGAGCCTTTACAATGGTTGTATCTCGTATGTGCTGATGGGTTTGTTAATGGCAGCAGAAATGGCGGTACGCCGCAAAGTGAAGGCCAGCTTTTGAGTATGAAAAATCAGGGAAGCGCACCAGGCGTTTTGTTTCCGGAAACGCTAGGCGAACACATTCAGGCTGATGGTAGGGTGTTGGCTTTGCGCATTCCCAAAGATCTGACTTATTTCAACGGTCATTTCGACGAAATTGCGGTGGTGCCCGGAGTCGTGCAAATCCAATGGGCGGCGCATTATGCCCGGCAATACCTGGGTTTAACCCGCGACTTCAGTCATATGGAATCGGTAAAATTCAAAGAGCTATTGTTACCTGGACAGGAGCTGGAATTGGCATTGCACTATCTGCAACAAGCCGGCAAATTGACATTTTGTTACCGTTCGGCGACCTGCGAATACAGCTCGGGTAGAATTTACTTTCATGACCACCACCTTTAATCCCTGCATCTTGATTCCGGTTTATAACCACGAAAAGCCGCTCCTAGGCATTGTTGAGCGCTTGGCTACGCATCAACTGCCGTGCCTATTGGTGGATGACGGTAGCGATGCGGCCTGCGCCGAGGTGATTCGCGGCTTAGCCGAGCAATATGCCTGGGTGCAAAGTATCAGGCTGGAGGTTAACCAAGGCAAGGGTGCGGCGGTCAAGGCCGGCATTCTGGCGGCTCAAGCCCAAGGGTTTTCGCACGCGCTGCAAATCGATGCCGACGGCCAGCACGATTTAAACGATGTGAATAAATTTCTAAGCGCCGCCAAACAAGCGCCGGAAGCGGCAGTTATCGGTCGAGCGCTATTCGACGCATCGATTCCTAAACTGCGCTACTACGCCCGCTACCTGACCCATATTTGGGTACATATCAACACGCTGTCTTTCGCCATCCCCGACTCGATGTGCGGCTACCGGGTTTACCCGCTGGCGTCTTGCGCAAAGTTGATTCAAAGCCAAGCCATGGAAAATCGCATGGGTTTTGATACGGAGATTTTGGTGCGGCTTTATTGGCAAGGCGTGACAGTCATCTCCATTCCCACTCAGGTGCGCTACCCGCTGGACGGCTTATCGCATTTCCGGGCTTTGGAGGACAATCTGCTGCTCAGTCAGACTCATGCCTGTTTATTTTTCGGTATGTTGTTACGCTGGCCCAAACTGCTGCTGAGGCATTTTCGATGAAGCCCGCGAACACCGCCGCCCGGCATTGGGCAGCCGTGGAGGAAAACAGCCTGCTTTTGGGTATACAGGCTCTGGTGTGGGTGTATCGGCTGTTCGGCCGCTGGGTATTTCGTCTGTTTTTGCGGCCGGTGGTCAGTTACTACTTTCTGGCCGGGCGTCTTGCCCGCGAGTCTTCCAGGGAATATTTGCGCCATTTGGCCGATTTTTACCCGGCGTTGGGTTTGGGCAGCGGACTCTGGCAGAGTTACCTGCATTTTTTGAGCTTCGGCGAAACCTTGCTGGATAAAATCGTAGTGTGGACCGGTAACATCACGCCTGAGCAAGTAGACTTTCCTAATCGTCAGCTCCTGTTGGATTTGATCGAACAAAAGCGCGGGGCCATGCTACTGTCCGGACACATCGGTAACCTGGAAATTTGCCAGGCCATCGCCACGATGCGCGGCCACATTCATCTCAACATCTTGGTGCATACCAAACATGCCGAGAAATTCAACCGGCTGCTCGGCAGCCGCGGCAGCGCCACCATCCAACTAATTCAAGTGACGGAGTTAAGTCCCGCCATTGCAATTACCTTGCAGGAAAAGATCGAGCGCGGCGAATTTCTGGTGATGGTCGGTGACCGAATTCCGGTGCAAGGCGGCCGCACGGTGTCGGCCAGCTTTCTGGGAGAGGACGCCGAATTTCCGCAAGGCCCGTATCTGCTGGCTTCGCTGTTGCGTTGCCCGGTATATACCTTGTTTTGCTTTCCGGTGAACGGTCGATTCAAAATCCATCTGGAACACTTTGCGGAATCTATCCGCATCCCGCGCGGTGAACCCAAAAGGCAAGACATGCTGAAAAAACTGGCGCGACAATATGCCGAACGACTGGAAGCCTACTGCCGGATAGCGCCGCTACAATGGTTTAATTTTTATCCGTATTGGAGCAAGACAGCTGCGGGCGATGCAGCTGCCGAGGACAAATAATATGCTGCGCGCCGAAGTCGAATTGACCGTGCCTTTTCATGACATCGATCTATTGAATATTGCCTGGCACGGCCATTATTGCAAGTACATCGAGATTGCCCGCTGCGCGATGCTGGACAAAATCGGCTACGGTTATATGGCCATGAAAGAAACCGGTTACGTCTGGCCGATTGTGGATTTGCAATTGCGTTACGTGCGTCCCGCGCAGTTCGAGCAGCGGATTCGGGTATCGGCCGAGTTGGTGGAATGGGAATACCGGATGAAGATTAAATATCGGGTTGCCGATGCCGAAACCGGCGAAGTATTAGCCAAGGGCCATACCATCCAGGCCGCCGTTGATGCGGTCAGCCGCGAAATGTGTTTCGCTTCGCCGGCGGTGTTTCTGGAAAAACTCGGAATTAAAATCGAAGCGCCATAGCCCAGCTAGACCGCACACCATTTTTTGTGCTTAATACGATTGCTTGTTTTTTGGATTTTCCAGGCTGTACTATCTGGTCTGCCCTCGCGGCGCTATATTTAGACCGGCGCCAGCTTTTTCTTAACCTTTTACTCGGGGATTTTGGAGATGTTCAGAAAAAACTACATTTTGATGCTGCTGTGTCTGGCTGTTTTGGCGGTAGGTTGTAAAAAAGAGCTTAAACCCGGCGAAGGCGCGGCGGCGACTGTCCAGCCCGCTCAGGTTTACTATACGCAGTTCAGCCTGTTCCAAGAGCAGAACCGGTTCCGCACCACCAATTACCGTAAAGGCCAATTGATTCCGATCAATACGCCAGTAGCGCTGCTGAAGCTGACCTCCGACGAGGCGGTGCTTAGGGTGGAGTCCAGTGGTCAACTGATTACGGTCGAAAACGTGCAGAAATTTACCAAGGACGATATGCCGATTGCCTTCAGTAAAATCGCCGGCACCGGCAAGGTAGACCTAAATCAATTTACCCCCACCGAGCGCGAAAGTATTTTGGCAGGGCAGGTGAAGACAGGCATGAGCAAAAAAGCCGTACTGGCCGCTATTGGTTATCCGCCGCAGCACGTCACACCCTCGCTGGACGGCGACGACTGGACTTACTGGTCCAACCTGTTCAACCGCTTTGTAGTGAAATTTAAAAACGGCAAGGTCGATAGTATTGTCGAATAAGCACAGGGGCTTTTGATTTACTGGCGCCGGCCGTTGCAGTGCCGGCTCCAGTAGCGATCATTGACCTATTCAAACCCAAATCCGGCTTTAGCCCAGGCTTTGCTTCCACCGTCAAGATTGCTTAAGTGGGTGTAACCCAATTCGTGCAGCGCTTTGGCAGCGGCATTTCCCATCGGCCCGCCTTCGCAATACAGATAAATCGGGGTATTTTTATCCTTGGGTAGTTTGTCCAAATACTGCTCAACATTGTTGTAAGGAATAAAAACGTCGGTGCCTTTGATATGCCGCTGCTCTGGCGTATGCACATCCACCAGAAAAATATCCTGGTTTTGCATCAGTTGGTTTAATTCGGGTGCAGCTATAACTTGCAAATAGTCTGGAGCATGATGTGCGCAAGCGCTCAGAAAGAACGCCAGAGCTGTAATGGAATAATATTTTTTCATGGCTTAAATCTCCGCAAACGGATGCATTAAATTGACAGGACTTTCCCTAAATTTACCGGGAACCATCCAAGCTTTCACCCAGCGTTACCGAGCGTAAATTCGCGGCGGCAATGGCCTCCAGCAAGGGCGGCAATACTTCCAGAATCACCGGATGGCCGCTGTTGGTCCGCGCAGCGTTACTGTCGTGCAACAACAGAATGTCGCCAGCTTTCAGGTCTTTCAACAATTTCGCCAAGACGACTTGCGGATTGCCTTCAATCGTATCGAAGCCGCGCTTGGTCCAACTAGCCAATTGCAAACCCAGGCGGCTGAGCACCGGATCAAGCAAAGGATTGCGCAAACCGACCGGCGGCCGAAAAAACCGGGGGCGAATGCCGGTCACCTCAGTCAGAGCATCCTGGGCCGCGTTTAGTTCGGCCAACCAGCCTTTTAGCAACAAAAACGGTAAATGGTATTGGTGGTGCATGCTGTGATTTTCCACCGCGTGGCCGCGTTTGACGATGTCCCGACACAAATCCGGGTAGCGTTGGGCTTTATCGGCGATGCAGAAAAACGTGGCTTTGGCGCCGAAACGATCCAGCATGTCCAGCACGGCGGGGGTGATTTCGGGATCGGGGCCATCGTCGATGGTAATGGCAATGTCGCCCCGCGCGGCGGCGGCAGGCGGCAGGGAGGTCCAGTTCGAGCCTACCCAAGAGCAGCGCGGCCAAAGCCCGGCAAAGGTTAAAACCAACTGATCGGCAATAAAAATAATCAAGGCCCAAGGCCAAATGCTTGGTTGAATAACTATCGCCAGCGGAGCGGCTATTGTTATTGCCAATGAAACCTTCATTAGCGGCGTAGGCTGCCAATTGCGGTAAGCGGAAAAATTCATCATGAATGGGGTTGCGTGTTTAACCGGTAAGCGTCGCCGGTACCGAGCAGGGCGGCGATCAGGTTTTTCTGCACTTCCGAACTGCCGGAAAACAAGCGGCCGGCCATTGCATCCTGCACCAATTCCGCCATAGCGCCCCCCGATTCCAAGCCGGCCGCGCCCATGATCTGCACTGCATCCATGCTGGATTGCAGGAAAGCCTCGGCCGCATAAAGCTTGGTTTGCGCCGACGCCATCGTCAGGCGTTGGCCGGCGTCGCATAATCGCGCGCATTTCCCCAGCCATAAATTGACGGTGTCCAGCCGTAATTTCATCTCGGCGATGCGATGGCTGACGGCCTGATGCTTACCCAAATGCACGCCGCCGGAGCGCCGCTCCCGGCTATAACGAACCACTTCCGCCAGTTGCCAATCCATGATCCCGGCGATGCCGGCGAACACGAAGGCCCGTTCGTATTCCAAAGCCTTTTGGATCATCTGGGTGCCGGCGCCGATTTTTCCCAACAGGCGATCGGCATCGATTCGACAATCTTGCAAACTCACGCTACCGGTGGCGCTGCCCCTGCAGGCATCCAATGTACTTTCATTGCTGAAATGGCAGCCGTCATCTTCACGGGACACCAGGAAAGCGGAAATCTTGCCGTCCAGCTTGGCGTAAATCACCAACCAGTCGGCCAATGGCACGTTAGTGATATAACGCTTTTCGCCGTTTAGTAGATAACCGTCGCCCGTTTGTTTGGCATGAGTAGTCATCGCTTGCACATCGGAGCCGCAAGACGGCTCGGTGATGGCATGCCCACCCAGCCAGTCTCCGCTTAACAAAAGCGGCAGAAATTTTTCTTTTTGCGCCTCGCTACCGTACAACAGGATAGGGTAAACCGAACCCCACAGATGGGCGTTGATCGCCAGCATCAGACCGGGATCGCGACAGGTTTCGCCAAGGCGGCGATGGGTTTTGACTAACGAGGCAAAGTTATCGCCAAAACCGCCGACGGCAGAGGGCAGGGCATGTCGAAACACACCAAGTTCGGCGATGGCGCGCAAACGGACTTTGATTTGGGCTTCGTTCGGTCGGCCTGCGTAAGCAAGGATCTCGGAAAAGTCAGTGGCTATAGTCATGGTTTAGGATTTAAGCAAACTCAATGAATTTGCGTTGTATTGTATCGTTCCCAAGCTCCTGCGTGGGAACGAAGGCATGCAACGTCGAGGTAAGCTTGCAAAGACAAAGTTTCTGTTTTTTCGCAAAAGCTTCTATGCTGGTTAGGCTTGGAACGCCAGGTCCCGCCGATTGCGATTGGTCGACCAGAGTAAGACTGGCTAGACAATTATCAATAACTTAAAAGCACGCATGAGCAAAACCACGCCAGCCAACGTCAAACTAACGCTTTACGGTAAGCCTATCGAGCTGAAATTCAGTGCGCCAACGGAAAAAGTGACGCCGGTGGCGATGCTGCCGGCACTGCATCGCATCAACAACACATTTGTCGAAACCGCAGTGGCTGTCTTTGTTGCGGACCAGGAGACCATCTCGTGCCAAGCCGGCTGCGGCGCGTGCTGCCGACAAGTCGTGCCGTTGGCGGAATTCGAAGCCTATCAAATCGCCGGTGTGGTCGAACAATTGCCCGAGCCAAGACGCTCGGCGGTCAAGCAACGCTTTGCCGACGCTTGCGAAAAACTGGACGCAATCCAGTGGCTGAGCCGGCTCGAACAGATGCTGGCTGAAGGCACCAGCCACGAAGCGGTAGAGCAACACGCGCTGAGCTATTTTCAGCAAGGGGTGCCCTGTCCGTTTTTGGAAGCGGAAAGTTGCTCCATCCATCAGGTCCGGCCATTGGCTTGCCGAGAATATCTGGTGACATCCCCGGCCGAACATTGCCAAAACCCGACACCGGAACACGTCAGGCACATCGAGTTAAAATTTCAGGTGTCCAAAATTGTCCGCAAACTTTGGCGCACCAGCCACATCAAAGACCTGGATTCGGTGCCGATGATTTACGCCTTGCAATGGGTCAAGAAACACCCCAATCAATTTCCAAAAAAGCGTGGCGAGGACTGGCTGCGGGAATTTTTTAACTATATGGCGAATCCGTGACGGCCAGTTTTTCTTATCGTTCCCACGCTCCAGCGTGGGAACGAAGCCCCGGACGCTCCAGCGTCACGGCTACCAAAGTGCAACCATCCAGATCGACACAATTACAAGTATCAGCCTAATTCCATGTGAAATAGCGCCCGGTCTTCACCAATAACTCTGAAGCCCATCCGGTCGTAGAGACGTTTTGCCGGGTTGATCTTTATCACGTCCAGTACCAATTTCTTATTCAGGTTTTTGGCCCGCAAAGCTTCTTGTGCCAGCAAAGTGGAGCCTATTCCCAGTCTTTGAAATTCAGGTAGCAGAAACAGGGTGCGAACCCAATGACTTTGCTCGCTCTCCTGCACATAGATAGCGCCGGCAGGTTCTTTGCCGATGCAAATCAGTTTGAAGTTTTGCACCTGTAGGTTTCTCCAGAAACCGGTATGTTGAAACTCGTCGTCCCAGCCCCATGCCCAATCGATGTAATCGCGCATCGATAGCTTGAACGCATTAAATATGAAATGTTTGTCATGCTCTGCTGCGTCGATCAGGCTAAAGGAGGTCATAAAGTAAGCCAAATGTTGTGTATCGTATGTATCTCTATCTTTCCCACGCTCCAGCGTGGGAATGCCGCCCCAGACGCTCCAGCGTCACGGCTACCACATGTCAATATCAAGCAAGCCACCCAATCCCGCATAGTTCGACGCACTGGAGTAACGCCAATGCTCGGGCAAATTCACATAACCCCGCTTCACCGGATTGGCATGAATATAATCCAACTTCTCCCGCATCATCGCTTCATTAAGAATCAGCTCAGCATGCACGCCTTCCTGCCAAAACTGAAACTCCCGGTCATGTTTATGCGCGCATTTGGCAAAGCGCAATCTCTGCAATAACTGTTCGGCTCGTTTCGCTTGCAGATGATCGATGATCCGCCGCGCGGTAAAGGCTTTGAAGCTGGCAACGCATTTATCCAGCGAGGTACTCTGAGCGATGAAATGCAGATGGTTCTCCAGAATCACGTAGCCATACAGTTTTAGGCCGACTTGTTGCCGTTGATATTGCCAGCAGTCGAGCAGGATTTGCACAGTTTCCGGCCGGGTAACGACCGGCAGCCATTCTACGACCGTGCAGGTCATGAAATGCGCTTGCAGGGGTTCAGTGATGGTGTAACGACTTCGGCGCATCGGCTGTTGGTTGGTTTAGGACGCTGGAGCGTCCGGGGCGGCGTTTCCACGCGGAGCGTAGGAACGATGGAAGTTAGTCGACAGCCTGATCATAGAGCAACTTTAGTTTTCGCATATTAACGGTGAAACTCTCATGTGACTCAAGCAACTGATTTCGGGCGGCTTGTGTGTGCCAGAAGACATTTGTAGTTTCGAAGGCCAGGAACGATATGAGTCGCGCAACTGATAAACAGATTCTTGGTAGACCTTGGACCTCCAGGCTCCAACCTTTAGGAGTGAAATGGATGAATTCGTTCCGAAGGGAATTTAGACGTTTGATGTCTCCTCCTTCAGAGCCAACGGGCATAAAGATCTTATTGCCGCCGAGCTTTCCAAGCTCCCGGTGTTTCACCTTTTTGTATAGATTTAGATAGGTGTCGAGTTGTTCTTGTGGGGGTGTTTCATTCTTCTCATAGGCAGCCATCCAATCGGTGTAACTTTTTTCTTTGAGGGCTAGCAGGCCATTTCCATGACGAAGCGACAAGACCATAACTCCTTGAGCTGAGTTGTGGAGTGAAATGATTACCCAACGCCAAAGATGTGGGTCGGTTTCAATGCCGCTAGCAAACTGCGCTGCCATCTTCATGGCATGCGCTGCCTCAAGCTCCTCGTCGGTACGTAAGTACATGATGTAGGCTAGCAAGTAATTATAAAGTTTCTGTATATCATCCCTGATTGCCGGTCTCCAAACAAAATTCGTAACAATTCGATGTTCATCCTTGAGCTTCTAGTAAGGTCCGTAAACGCTGATAATCCATCTTCCCATTAGCCAATCGCGGCAATTCCTCCACAACCAGATAACGACAAGGCTGCATGTAAGCCGGTAATTGTCGGCTCAACGTCTTGCGGACTTCGCCGATAGTCAGCTCCGCGTCCAAAACCACAGCCAAGGCCGGGCGCTGGCCGGCGGTGGGGTCGTCTATGCCGATCACGGCACAACCTTTGACACCAGCGATGGCATTAACGACTACCTCAATTTCCGCCGGTTCGACCCGGTAGCCAGAACATTTCAGCATGCGTCCCAAGCGGCCGTGAAAGCGGTATTCGCTTTGCTCCAGGCTGGCGCGGTCGCCGGTGGGATACCAATCGTCAGGGTTTAGAAAGGACTGCACACGGCCGTCGCGCCAGTAGCCGCTGGCTAGTGTCGGTCCACGCACCCATAACTCACCAGTGTCGGCGGCTATGTGCAGCTCGCAGCCGGCAGCGGGGAGGCCGATGGGGATGGTTTGCTCGGCGACTAAACGTTCGCGTTGTACCGGCCAATAACAGCAGACATTGGTTTCGGTGGGGCCGAAAAAATTGTACAAGGTCGTCCGCGGCAAACTGGTGGTCAAATCGATCAGGGCTGGGGTGGGGAACACCTCGCCGGCGAAAATAATGAAGCGCAAAGCCGCCAACGGGGTTTGCGCCAAGTTGCCTTTGTAGGTGAGGAAGGCCAGCAAGGAGGGCACGGTGTACCAGCCGCTGATGGCGTGTTCGCTCAGCCACGCGCTCAACCTAGCGGGGGCCATGCTCAAGCCGGCCGGGATGAAATGCAGGCTGGCGCCGCTGCCTAATACGGCGTAAAGATCGAAGGTGGATAGATCGAAGAAAAACGGCGCGCTGCTGGCGATGCGGTCGGCAGGCGTTAATGCCAGTAAGTCGGCGGCCCAGGATGTGAACGCCAAGATCGCCCGATGACTAAGCGCCACGCCACGCGGTTGGCCTGTGGAGCCGGAGGTATACAAAATCGCCGCCAGCGCTTCGGCGGGAATTTCAACTGGAGCTGGAACACCGTCGTTACAGCTGGCGATGTCCAGCCACAAATTTTCATCTAGCCAGTCAGGCGCCGAATCCGATCCTACTGCTGCGCAAACCCGAGCATCGGCGACGATAAAGCTCAGTCTGGGTGCCGGATTCTTCAGATCTAAAGGCACATAGCAGGCTCCCGCCAACAAGACACCGAACAGCGCGCAGGCGGCATCGATACCGCGATCCAGATGCACCGCGACCGGCTGGCCGGGGCGGACGCCTCTTGCTTGCAAGGCAGCGGCAATGGTTTGGGCCTGTTGCAGTAATTGCCGATAGCTGACTTGCCGGTCTTGCTCTTGCAAAGCCGGGGCGTCGGGCTGGAGTTGGCATTGGTGTAGAAAAGGCGCTAGCAACATCGGTTTAGGTTTCGCTAAAAAATGACGATTTTATGGTTCCCACGCTGGAGCGTGGGAACCATAGGTGAAGATGAGCGAGTATCATGGGCTATCCAATAACTCGACATTCATCCGCGCGATCACCGCATCCAGCCAGGCTTCGTCGATTGCCGGCGACAAGTAGCTATAGGAAAAAACCAGCTTGCCATCGACTTGGCAGGCCAGTAGCGCCAAACCGGGCGGGAGGGTCATCCAGCACATCAACGAGATATTCGTAACCGGGACGCCCAGAAAACCTTGCTTGCTCCAGGACAAGTCACCGATGTCGGAAAACCACAAGGAGCTCAACTCGCCGCCGCTGTGTTGTTTACGCAAGACTTTGGCGTATTTGTCGGGCGATAGCCATTGGCCCAGCCACATCAATGGTAAATAGGCCAGATCCAGCTCATCGCGGACCACTTGTTTATGCTCGCTAAGCAGATGCGCAAACAAACCTGTTCTATCTCGCACTTGCTCGCGGGTGGCGCGGGCAAACAGGCAGCCGATATGGTTGCCAAACACCGGCGTCGGCGCGTTCTGCCTGCGTAAATTAAACGCATAGGGAATGCAATAACCGTCTTTTGCCGCCGGTGGACCGCCCCATTCCATCGCCCGCATGAAGCAGCCCAGATAGTACAAGGTGCGGCCGGTCAGGCCGGTGGTTTGTTGCGCCAGTTTGGCGATGCGTTGCGACTGGTCGGCATCGAAACGCTGTACTTTTAAGTGCAGGCGCTGCGGGCCTTGTTCAATTTGTGTGGGCAGGCAACTATCCAGGCTATTGGCGGCGGTATTGTGGCGTTTGGCTTTGAAAAACAACTGTAGTTTTTTCCAGAAGCTCCATTGCGCCAGTTTGGCTTCGATTAAGGACGAAGATTCCTTGAAGCTTTCCGGCCGCTCGGACGACAGAAAGTCCAGCAATATCTTGCAACCGCGCGCGTCCAGCAAGGGATGCAGCCAGATCAGCAGCAAAGTGCCACCATCTGCGCCGGCTATCCAGTGCACGGTCAGCGGCCGGGATTCGGGGCGATTGAAAATGTCCAACAGCAAACGCTGCGATTCGTCCGCCTCATCCGCACCGGCTTGGCACTGATGAAGTTCCAGCGGTATCGGGTTGCCGGTGGCGACCCACGCAAAACGCTTGCCGCGCGACTGGATCGTGGCGGATGCTTGAGGAAAACGCTCCACCAGCAAATCCAGGCGCTTTTGCAGATCGGATAAATCCGGCGTTTCCGCCAACTGCAAGGCAAAGCCGCAATATCCGCCGGGCATCCCGGCGTTGCGAATTTCTTGATCGAGTACGTAGGTAAAATAATCGCCGGGATTGAACAGCTGTTCCTGAGCGTTTGTCATCCGACGTAACCGCTACGGCGGATCCAGCTTTCCAGCGAGTTCAGACTGCCGACGTTATCCGGTTCGATTTCGGTGTCTGGCAGAGTCACGCCGAATTCTTTTTCGGCGAACATGATCAGGCGCATGATGCCCATGCTATCCAGGCCGGCATCCAACAGGTTGTCGTCGTCGCCGAATGCGGCCGGATCTTCGTGGTAAATCAGTTCGGTAAAGATGAAATGCTTGAGTATTTCCTTCATGGCAGCAAAAGGTGGGTGAGTTAAAAACAAATCCTAGTCAAAGCGCAGCACGCGCATTAAATCGGCTCCGGGGAAAAGGCTTTTAACGCAAAACCCCAGCGCGGCACCTGCCGACAATAGTGGCTGTAAGACACGCCAAACCGGCTGGTCAAATCCGGTTCTTCGCGAAATACCACGGTAATATGGAAAAACAGCGCAATCGAGCCGGCATAGACTATCAGGCCCGGATCGGCATATAGCAAACATTCCGCTAGCAGCACCAACAATATGCCTTGAAACATTGGATTGCGGGTCCGGCGATACAGGCCGCTCACCACCAGTTTCTTCGGTGGATCGATAGGCGCTGGCGTACCCAAACCGGTGATAGCAAAATCCCAAGCGCAGCGCAGATAACTAGCCAAACCCAGGATAATACAAAAGCCGGCGGGCGGAGCCCAGGCTAGGTTGGCCGGCTGCAAGTTACCGGCTGATTCGGAAAGTACCCAGTAAGGCATGTAAACCAACACCGCGCCGGGAACGAGCAGTGTGAATAGCAGGATTTTGAAGGCCAGGAAAGGACGCACGTATCGGTCTGTCGGGTTTGGAAGTTCGGATGGGCTAAGCTTGCGGCAATTTTGGCATTACCCGTGCCGCAATCCAAGTGATTTTGAACCGCTGCGGGAATTTGTGTAGAATCCGGCGTTTGTTAATGGAACTTGAACAGCCATGTCAGAAGACTTGATCAGCCAATTGAAAACCATGCTTATCGAGGGCTTGCTCCTGGAAGACATCGTCCCGGATGACCTGTCACCGGATGATGCTTTGTTCGGCGGTGGATTGGGCTTGGACTCTATCGACGCGCTGGAAATCGGCGTGATGCTGGATCGCCAATACGGCATCAAGATCACCTCCGGCGACGAACGCAATAATCAGATCTTTCTCTCTCTCCGCTCGCTCGCAGACTTCGTCGCCGCTAATCGCACCCGTTAACCATGGGGCAGGTCGTTAAACCGCTGATTATCGCCGGTATCGTCGTTGCTTATCCTTTTTTGAGTGCCTACCTGGCTGGTCTCGGTTTTGCCAGCTTCGAACTCATCGTCTTCGCTGCGCTGACCTTGTGGCGCGGTTTTACCTCGTCCGGGTTAGTCGCGCGTTTAATTAGTTTTTTACTGGCAGCGGTGTTGCTGGCCGGTGCCTATTTTGCCACGACCTATTTTGTCTGGCTGGTGCCGTCGTTTGCCTATTTGTGGCTGACATTTTTGTTCGGGCATACCTTGTGGTCGCCGCCTTCTTTTATCGAACGCTTGGTGCGTTTGCAGTTTCCCGAATTGGTGCCGGGCATCGCCGACTATTGCCGGCAACTGACCTGGATTTGGACCGGTTTTTTTGCTGCCAATATTGTTATTTGCGCTGCACTGCCGGCGCTTGCCGGACAAACCGCTTGGGCGCTTTACACCGGTGTGGTGGTGTATCTATTGATGGGCCTACTGGGAACCGGAGAATGGTTTTACCGGCATCGGCGCTTTCCCAATTTGGAAATTCCACCGGCTCTGGAAACCTTCAAATGCATCGCCATGAACGGCCATAAGGTATTCAAGGGATGACGATTAAACGCACGCTGTTTTTGCTTTTGGCCGTGTTGCCCATGTTTGGATGGGCTGATGACGCAGTGCTGAGCGAGTTATTGACTCGAATCCGCCAAACAGGTCAGGCGCAGTTTCAGTATGAGGAAACCCGCGTGCTGGAACTGGCAGACGCGCCATGGCACGGACAAGGTGTCATGCTGTCCGGCACCGACGGCAGCCTCGTCAAATTGCAACTGCAACCGGCGCGGGTGATTATGGCGATCACCGAACAGCGCATGCTTTACTGGGACCCGCAGCAAAACCAGCGCCACAGCGCGGCTTTGGATTCGGCGGGGCCGGCGGGCGAGCAAATCAAAGTGTTTCGCAGCATCCTGCAAGGCCGCACCGAAGACTTGCAGCTTAACTATGCCATCACCGCCGCCAAGCAAGGTCAGCAATGGAGTTTGCTGTTGACGCCAAAAACCGAGTTGAGCGGTGATGATCTCCCGTCTATTGAAATAGCCGGCGATGACCAAGACCAGCAACGGCGCATTTCAATCAAACAGCCGGACGGCGAATCCACCGAATACCGCATGCACAAAGCCACGGCAGCACAACAACAGGGCTATTCGCTCCCCAGTTTGTTGCGGGAAGCCAGCGGAGAGTAGGGCGTGTCTTTTGTATGGCGAAAACGCTGGTTCGTGCTGCTGTTTCCTTTATTCCTGGCCATCACGTTCTGGCACATCAAGGTCGAGACAGACCTGAATGCTTTTTTTACCGCGACCGACGATGAAGACTCCCGACTGTTGGCCGGCTTGTTGAAGTCAGGCGAACTGTCGCGGCGCTATTTGCTGGTGGTCGAAAAGTCCGATCACCCCCCAGTGACAGAAGCCACGAATGGCGCTGAAACCCCGATGTCCGTGGCCGCATTCACTGCGAGCTTGCTTAGTCAGTTAGCTAAACTCGATGACGTGGAGCAAGTGTGGCCGGCCGATCAGCCGCCCCGCGATTGGGTCGAAGCGGTGGCTTCGTATGCGCCTTACCACGCCCGGCTGTTCAGTCTAAACCCCGAACAAGACGCGCCTGCATTGTTCGATCCCACCCAATTGCCGGCCAAAGCCGCAGGATTGAAGCAGGCCTTGCTGTCGCCGCAAGGCAGCTTTGTGAAAACCATTGCCAAGCAAGATCCGTTGTTGCTGTCACTAAATGGCTTCAAGGCGTTACAGGGACAATTTCAGCAGCAAGCCAAACGCAGTCAGGGTGGCGCGTTAATCTTGCAAAGCCGGCCGGCGGCGCTGGATTCGGCAGCGCAGACGCGCCTGCAAGCGGCGATCCAAGCCAATTTTGCGGCGTTAAACGCTGCAGCGGGGGAGAGTTTCAAGTTGTCGATGGCCGGGGTGCCGGTGTTCAGCGTCGCCGCGCAAAGTGAGATCAGCCAGGATGTGACGCTGGTGTCGGTGGTGTCCAGCCTGGCGGTGGCCTTAGTATTTTTATTTCTGTTTCACTCGTTCTCGGCTTTGCATTGGGTGATGATGGTGCAGGGCGCGTCGTTTGTAATCGGCACCCTGGCAACGGCTTTAGTCTTCCCGCAAGTCCACAGTTTGACGTTGGCCTTGGGCGCCAGTTTGATCGGCATCTCCTCGGATTACCCGATTCATGTGATGGTGCATTGCGCCAAACATCGCAACACCCCGCTAGCGGCGGCCAAGCTGCTGTGGCCCAGTCTGTTGATGGGCGGCTTAACCACGGTGATCGGCTACGGCGCCTTGGGCTTTACCGGCTTTCCAGGCTTTGAGCAAATTGCCGTGTTTGCCTTGGCCAGTGTCGTCGGCTCGCTGAGCTTGACCCGTTGGGTATTGCCGGCTTTGCTGGTCAATTCATCGCTACACGCCGCGCATTTGCCCGGCATCGGCGCTTGGGTGGATTTTTGCGGCCGGCACCGGAAAATCTTGCTGGGTCTGTTCGCCGCCAGCGTGGTCATGGCTGTGCTGTGTCTGCCGCAAATTCGTTGGATGAGCGATATGCAGCAACTAGCGGTCAATATGGATAGCTTAAAACAGCAGGATGCGGCAGTGCGCGCGCATTTTTCCAGTATCGAACCGGGCCGTTTTGTGTTGATACAAGCCGACGACTGGGAAACTGCGCTGCAACGGTCCGAAGCCGCCGAGCGCCGGTTACAGTCTTTAAAGCAAGCGGGAGTCATTAGCGAATATCACGGTCTGTTTCCCTGGTTGGTATCCAAGCAGTTGCAAACAGAGAACAGCCAGGTTTACCAACGTGGCCTGACGCCGGAATTTCAGCAAGCTTGGCAAACCGGCTTAGCCGAGGCGGGCTTGTCGGTCGAGAAGTTAGGGACGTTAGCGCCTGCGTCACCCGATGCACTGCAAGCTGAGTCGGTGATGGATTCGCCTGTCAGACATATTCTGTCCGGGCAAATAGTCAGCGGGCAATCCGGGGTGATGTTATCGCTGTGGTTGGGCGAGCACGATCCCGCCAAATTGACAGCCGGTTTGGCCGGCTTGGAAGGCACGCGGTACTTCAGCCAAAAAGATCAGCTGGATCAGTTGGCGGGGAAATATCGGGATCGGTCTTTAATGATGCTGGGCATAGGCATAATCGTGATGGCCTGGTTTATTTGGCTGCAACAACGCGACCTGCGCAAAGTGTGTTTGACCTTGCTGCCTTCGCTGGCTGGCGTGCTGTTCATTTTTGCCACGTGGGCGCTGATGGGCGAGGAAGTCAGTTTTCTGCATGTGATCGGCTTGTTGTTATCGGTGTCGCTGTGCTTGGATTACGGCATCTTTTTTATCGACAACCGCGGCCAAGATGCCGATGTGACTTACCACGCGATTGCCTCATCCACTCTGACTACGATTGCGTCCTTCGGTGCCATGGGCTTGGGCAAGACGCCCACCTTGCCAATTCTCGCACTGTCGGTAAGCTTGGGCGTGAGCTTGGGTTTTCTGCTTTGTCCCTTACTGATCCAAAAGCCAAAGAATTGATGCGTATTTCCCCACTGATTTCTCCAGTCGCCGTCACGGCCTACCAATGCGTCAGCGCCGGCGGTGACGATGTGGACGCTTTGTACGCCAGTCTGCTAGCCAATCGTCCTTGCCTGAAACCGCTAAACTTGTTCGATATTCCTTTTGATACCGTGGTGGGTGAGGTGACCTCAGCTTTACCGGACATTCGGCGTGATTTGCAAACCTACAATTCCCGCAATGCCCGCTTGGCACTAAAAGCTTTGGAGCAGGGCGGTTTTCGCGCCGAGGTGGAGAGGGCGGTCGCCCTTTACGGTGCAACCCGCGTCGGTTTAATACTCGGCACCAGTACCTCCGGTATCTACGACTCAGAGAACGCCTATGCGCGCTTGCAGCAAGACGGCGTGATGCCAGACAACTTTTATTTCACCAAAGTGCAAACCGCCCAAGCCACAGCCGAATTTTTGCAGCTGGAACTGGGTTTGCAAGGACCGTGCTACGCGATCTCCACCGCGTGCTCGTCCAGCGCCAAAGCCTTGGCCGCTGCGCAAAGATTAATCGTCACAGAGTGCTGTGACGCGGTATTAGTCGCCGGGGTGGACAGTTTGTGCCGCCTGACCCTGCGCGGTTTCAACAGTTTGCAACTGATCTCGGCGGACGCTTGCCGACCGATGGATGCCGGGCGCCAAGGGATTAACATAGGCGAGGGTGCGGCTTTACTGTTGTTGGAAAAACCCAGCACTGACAATACGGATCGGCCACGACTGTTGGCGGTGGGGGAATCGTCGGATGCCCATCACATGAGTGCGCCGCACCCGGACGGGCTTGGGGCTGCTTCGGCAATGGCGCAGGCTTTACGTTTGGCAGGACGCGATGTCAGCGAAGTCGATTACATTAATTTGCATGCCACCGCCAGCACTTTAAACGATCTCGCCGAGGCCAGAGCGGTAGCCAGCGTGTTTGCCAATCCGCCGTCCTGTAGCGGCGTGAAAGGCTTGCTGGGTCATACCTTAGGTGCGGCCGGTGCCGTGGAGGTTGTGGTGAGTCTACTCGCCTTGGAGCGCGGGTTTTTACCCGGCACCTGCGGTTTGCAAGTACCCGACCCCGAATGCCGGTTTCCGCTGGTAACGGCGCCGGAACTGAACGTCAACGCCCGACTGATATTGAGCAATGCGTTTGGCTTCGGTGGCAACAATGCCAGTGTCCTGCTGGAGGCTGCATAATGGAATGCATGAGCCTGCTTGGCGTCGGCGTTTGTGCGCCGGACGCCGCATTTCGGGCCAACCTGCCGTTTCCGGCTTTTGCTATCAATCGCGAGACCATTCCGCCGCTGTTGCGCCGGCGTAGCAGCCAGGCGATGCAGATGGCCTTCAGCGCGGCAAGCGCTGCCTGCGAGCAAGCCCAGCGTTCGCCATCCAGCTTACCGGCGATATTTGCCAGCGTGGCCGGAGAAATAAACACCACCGACCAGATTTGTAACCAACTGGTGAAAGCGGACGGGGTGATGTCGCCCAGCGCTTTTCATAATTCCGTGCAAAATACCGTGGCGGGTTATTGGAGTATCGCTCAGCAATGTACCCAGCCAGCCACGGCTCTGGCGGCAGGATCAGATACCTTGGCAATGGCTTTATTGGAAGCCTGGTGCCAATTGGCTTGCCAGGGAGGTGAACTGCTATTGGTTTGTTACGATGAGGGATGGCCGGGCTATCTGGCTCCCGGTTCCGGTAATCCGGCTTTTGCCTATGCCCTGCTATTGGCAGTCGGAACAGTCGATGGACGTCTGATGCAGATTAGCAGACCGCAAGTTGGCGAAAGCATTTTCCCGGCGGCCTGGATTGATTCGGTAAATAGCATGCCGATTTTGGCCGCCATTCCTTTGCTTGAAGCGGCTTTAACCGGAAGAGTGCCGCAAGCTATAGCGTTAAGCCCGCATATGCCGGGTTGGCAAGTTCATGCAGGATTGGCCTCTGCTTATCCGAAAACGGGCGATGGTGAAAAATGGCGGTAACTGAACTACTATTGACCGCTGACAAAACTAACCGGAAGGTATCTCTGTGAAGCACTATAAAACATTAGCATTCTTCGCCACTTTAGCGCTGGCCGCCGGCTGCGCATCCAGCAATAAGGCGCCCGCGCAAGCAGGCACGCCGGCGGCTCAATCAAGCACCGCCCCGGAATCGCGGATTGACGGTAATTTTCCGGCCAATAGCCCATTCGCCAAACTCAAGCTGGGCATGACTCAGGGCCAAGTCCATGAAATTCTCGGCCAACCCACAGATACCAAGTCTTACCAAACCGGCAAAGCCTGGATTCCGTTTTATTTCGGTCCGGACGTGATGCGCACCGATGAGTTTTACAAAGGTGTGGGCATCATTACTTACACCGGTGCCGGCATCGGCGGCGTGCATTGGACTGTGTTTCGGGCCATTTACAATGCAGCCGAAGACGGTTATCCAAACGACTAATCCATCGATCTTTAAAGATGATAAACAACAAGCAAAACCCTTTTGACCATGATGTGGTCGTCGTCGGCGGCGGCCCGGCCGGCTCGACGGCCGCGACCTTGCTGGCGCAATATGGTCATAAGGTTTTGCTGTTGGAAAGCGGTAGGCATCCACGCTTTCACATTGGTGAATCGATGCTGCCGTTCAGTGAGCCCATTATTCAGCGTTTGGGCGTAGATTGGAGTGCCGGCAACCTATCGAAAAGCGGAGCGGTGTTCATCGACGAAGCCACCGAACAGCGCATGTATTTTCCGTTGGCAATCAATCGCAAGACCTACCAGATCGAACGCGCCCCGTTCGATCAGATGCTGTTTAAAAACGCCGGCAAACACGGCGTCGTTACGCATCAGGACGAAAAAGTACTGGACGTTGCCTGCCAACCGGCAGGGGTGGACATTGTGTCCGATAAAGGCCAATACCACTGCCGCTATTTGATCGATGCTACGGGCCGCAGCGCTTTAATGGGCAGGAAAGACAAAGCTATCAGACGTATCGATAATTTAGGCAAATTTGCGGTGTATACCCACTTCGAGGGTATTCAACCGGGCGAGGAGGCTGACGAACTGTTCAGTTCCGGCAATATATACGTGCCGGTCGTCGACATAGGCTGGATCTGGATCATTCCGTTGGCTGGACGCCGCTTGAGCGTGGGCTTGGTGGTACAGAAAGAGGGCCCTAAGGACTGCGATGCGGAAGAATTGTTGCGCCGTTATCTGGCGGCATCGCCGCTCCTGAGTCGTTTGATAGCAGGGGCGGCGCAATTCGCGCCCGTGCGAGTTGAAGCGGATTTCAGTTACACCAACCAAAGCCGTTACGGCGTCCGCTATGCCTGCTGCGGTGATGCGGCCGGCTTCCTCGATCCGGTGTTTTCGTCCGGCGTATTTTTAGCCTTCACCAGCGCCGCCCGCGTTGCCGACCGTGTCCATTTTGGGCTAAGCGACGGGCGGGAAGCCGATCCGGAGCTGCATACCGAGGACGATAACCAGTACTTGCTGGGTTTTAATACGATGCGATTATTCGTCGAACGTTTTTATCAATCCAATATTGTCCATAACTTGTTTTTCGAAGCCGACCGCGATCCCGACTTGAAAGCCCAGATCGCGCAACTGTTGGCCGGCGATTTATGGGTAGACGACAACAAACTGCAACAAAGCCTGCTGGCTGGTCGCCGCAGTGTAAGTTAGTTTTTCCGGAAATTTCCAGCCTTTGCCAGCTAAGCAGCATTTTTACCTCCCCAAACCCTCTAAACCCATCGGTAAAACATCAAATTTTACTCGGCGCTGTTGGCGCAATGCCAAAGATTGGGCACATCCCAACCCGATCATCCATCTATCCGCGTCGCCAACATGCACGGTTTTCAGGCTGTGCTAGTCTTTAGGGCTTTTGACTGGGACGAATCACTATGCGCGTTAATCGATCTTCATTGGTGCCAACGCTGCTCAGCCTGCTGGCGGTGGTCGTTTTCGGCTGTCCGATTATTTACACTGTTATGTACCACCCGATCAGCCGCATGGCATCGGCCAATCCCTTGTACAAGGAGTTGTCCAAGAACGCTTTTATGGTAATGTCCGCTAAAGTGGATTTGGCAGCCGGACGCTTGATCAGCTTTGACGATGCGGCCGGCAAACTACAGATCAGCAGAATTGTCGGTATGCCCGGCGATGAAGTCGGTTTTGCGGCGGGCATATTGTCGGTTAACGGCAAACCGGCCGGTAAATATCCGCAGAGTGCATTGCCCAACTCGACGTTAATCGTGCCGCAACAAGCCGTTTTCTATTTCCCGGATTTTATTCCCGACACTGCGGAGTCCGCGAATCCCGGGACATTGGCAAACCATCTACTGGCGCAGAGCAACATAAATGCAAGCGTGCTTTATGTATTCGATCAAGCGACGTCGGCGGCCCAGCACCCGGAACTGTTCGTTTACGGATCGGCTTTGATCGTGCTCTATGGCTTGGTATTTTTCGGACTGGGCAAGCGTAAGGAGCGTATCGTTAAACCGGTTTATTACTTGGCGCGAATTAGCGTTGGTTTGAATTTTGCGATCTGGTTATTGCTGGGAGTCATAGGCCTATCGCTTGGTTATAACGCCGTCATGCCGGCCATTTATTATGCGTTTGTTTCCTGGTTGACGTTTTTTGGCTTATCTGTCGCCGCAGCGGGCACGACACTGGTGGCGATTGTGATATTCGCGGTGTTAGCGCTATTTTCCGATACCGAATTCGCAGCCAAGCGCCTTAACTCGTAGTCCGAATGACAAACGGCTAAGCTCTGCTAAGCTTGGCTCTCCCATTTCCCGCTCACATCTTTAACAGGACAATCCTCAACTAATGGATGCCATGCTTTCTTTAATTGAAAACGTCGAAAAAGTCATTATCGGCAAACGGCCGGTCATCGAATTGGCCGTGGTCGCGATGCTGTGCCGCGGCCATGTGTTGCTTGAGGATGTGCCGGGGACCGGCAAGACCATGTTGGCCAGGGCATTGGCCCGTTCGGTGGCGGTGGACATGAAACGCCTGCAATGCACCTCGGATTTATTACCGTCCGACATTACCGGCGTCGCTATCTACAATCAAAAAACCGCCGATTTCGAATTCCGGCCAGGGCCGGTATTTACCCATCTGCTGCTAGCCGACGAAATCAACCGAGCCACACCGCGCGCGCAATCGGCGTTGTTGGAATGCATGGAAGAATTTCATGTCAGCGTGGACGGGTATACACATGAACTGCCCAAGCTGTTTATGGTGCTGGCCACCCAAAACCCAATCGATATGGCCGGCACCCACGCCTTGCCGGAAGCACAGCTGGACCGGTTTTTCATGCGCTTGCGGATGGAGTACCCCAATATCGAACAGGAAATGCGGATACTGGCGGCGCAAACCCAGACTCATCCTATCGACAGCTTGCCGGCCGTCACGTCCGAAGCCGATATTCTAGCGGCGCGGGCTCAGGTCAAGGCGGTGCATATCAGTATGGACGTGGCTAAGTATATGGTCGGTATCAGCGCTGCCAGCCGCCAGCATAGCGATTTGCGCTTGGGTATCAGTCCGCGCGGTACCTTGGCCTTGGCACGCGGTGCACAAGGCTTGGCTTATTTACGCGGTCGGGATTTCGTGTCGCCGGATTTGGTGAAAAGCATCGCGCCGGCCATTTTGGAACACCGCCTGATCGTCAAACCGCAGGCCGCGGTGCTGGGGCGCAACGCTGGCGAAATTCTCGCGGAAATTCTCGACCGGCTGCCACCGCCGGTAGTTTGATCGCTAGACCACAATGGCGCTCAGGCTGAAATTTTTAATCTTGTGCGGCTTTACGCTGGCCGCGTATCTGGCGGCGATCAGCCGCGAACAGAGTCTGCCTTGGCTGCTCGCTGCATTGCTCAGTGCCGCCTTATTGACCGGCATGCTCTGGCCGCGTTGGTTGCTTCAACGTTTATCGGTGCGGCGGGTCGGGCCGCAACGGGCGTTGGAAGGCGAAACCATCGTGTTTCGGGTCGACCTACAAAATCGCGGCTGGCTGCCGCGCTTCATGGTGGAGTTGGTCGACCGCTTGCCTTTCGTCAATGCCGCCGAACAGGGCGCCAACGACGGTGACAAATTGCTGGGCAGCGTCGCTTACGTGCCGGGCCGCGGCGCGCGTAGTTTCGATGTACCCTTGCTGTGCGAAAAGCGCGGCTTTTATAAACTGGGGCCAATGGGCTTGGCGTCCAGTTTTCCGTTGGGCTTAGCAGAGGCGCGCAGCCGCGCCGATCGTTCCCGGCAAACCCTGACCATTTATCCGAAGGTCTTTCCGATTCTATCACTGCCGCTGTTCGGCGCACCCAGCCAAATTCACCGCGGTGGTTATTGTCTGCCGGAAGGCGCCGGTGCGGCGGAATTCTCCGGGCTGCGCGAATACCGGCGCGGCGACAACCCTCGGCATATCCATTGGCCGACTACGGCGCGCTTGAATGAGTTGATGGTCAAGGAGTTCGAACCTTTGGCGTCGGCCTGCATCTGCATCGCCCTGGATTTGGCCAAGGACGCCAATATCGGCCGCGGCAAGCACAGTACCCTGGAATACGCGATACGCATCGCCGCCTCCGTGGCGGCTTATGCCTGTGGCCAGAATATGCACAGCCGCGTGTTGGCTGATGCCGCGCAGCCTTTACGGATTCTATCCGGCAAGGGCGATTTTCATTACCAAGCCATCCTGGATGCGCTGGCAATTGCGGAGGCCGACGGCGACACGCCGTATGCCAAATTGCTGACCGAGATTGCGTTGAATTGCGTGCGCGGCGAAACGGTCGTGCTGTTATTGGCGGAGCCGCCGCATCGCAATGCCGAAACCCTGCAGGCGCTGGCTTTGCTGCGGGCCAAGGGCGTGTATTTGTTCGCGGTATTGTTTGAACGTGACAGCTTTCTAAACGCAGCCAGTTGGACCCGTCGCGACACCAGCGACCGGACATTGAACGCCGGTTTACTGGAATTGGGTGCGCATTACGTCACGGTTCGGCGAGGCGACGACTTAACGGCGCTGTTTAACCGATGACCGCATCGCCGTTGAGTTTTCCAGTCTATGTGGGATTGTTTCTAGCGCAATGGCTGGCCGTTGCCTGCAATGCATTTTTGGATATCCAATACGGCAGCTTTGCGCGGGAAATGCTGTTCTGGGCTATCGTCTTCGGCGGCACGTCCATTGTCGGCTGGCGACAAAACCACTGGCTTTCGGGAGCGGGCAAGGTGTGGCAAAAGGCGGTGTTGTTTATCGGTTTCTTGCTGTTCGTATTGGTATTTATGCCGATTTGGGGTATGCCGCGCGCCGGGTTGTATCTATTGGCGATGTTGCAGGCTTCCTACAATTGCGTCACCGCCGGCCGGCGCGAGATGAATCTGGGGTTGTTGGTGTCGCTGGCGATAGTATTGTTCGCCGCCTCGCATTACCGCGCCGACTGGACCATGTTGTTTTATCTAGCGCCTTATATCGTGACGGTGGTGTTTTGTCTGGTTGCCGAACAAGTCCAGCGGCGCGGCGCGGACTTGCAGCGTTTGAGTCTGGGTCGGCCCAGCAGCCAAGGGCAGGGCGCGGCCATTTTGGCGGCCACCGCCGCCATCGTGCTGATCGGTGGCGGGCTTTATCTGATAACGCCGCAAATCAACTGGCCTTATCTGGAGTGGCGTTTCGGCCAGGACAGCTTGCAAAATCCCGGCGGTGATATCGAACAAGCCGGCAGCGGCGGCCAAACCGGTTCCGGTCAGCCAGCCGAAAAAGCGGGTGGCGAGCAACAACAAGCTGCGGGAGGAGGAGAGGGCACGGGCCAATGGCAGGCCGGCAGTCGTTGGCCGAGCCCGGCGGAAATGCGTGCCGCCGCTAAGCGAGTCAATATGCCGGCCTGGCAGGCGGCGGCGATCAACGGTATTGCCGACCTTAGCGAATCGGCGCAACAAGCTTTGGCACCGGCTGTTGCGGTGATTTTCGACTGGTGGGAGTGGTTGAAACAATGGCTGCGCGAGCACTGGCTGGCGGCGTTATTGGGTTTGCTGGCTTTGATTTTACTGGTCATTTTACTGGCGTTCGGGGCTTTGTTGCGGGAAATCCCTTGGGTAATTTGGCTAATAACCCAATGGGACTATCTGCGTTTGGGTGTGATCGGTCGCCATGCCGGCGGCGAAACCGCCGCCCGCCAGTATTACCGAGCGATGTCGCGCTTGTTTGCATTGCACGACGTGCCACGCGCCGATACCGCCAACACCCGCGAATATCTGGCGCAAATCAATCGTCGGCATCGCGATGCGCGGCGCAGTGCGGCGGAAATCACCGGTTTGTTCGAAGCGGCCCGTTACGGCGATAAACCGTTAGCGGACGCGCATATTAGGCGCATGCGGCAGTTGTACCGCACAATTTATCGTCAACTTTAATACGGCCAGTGCCATCGATCGTCTTCCGGCCGGTCTATGCCGTGCTCGTAAGCGTAGTTGCGGCAATCGATTTGCCGGTCACGCAGTTTTTCCTTGACGTGGGCGCCGGATACTTGCAAAGCCGGAATCCGATCTATCGCATCGATTGCCAGGCTGAAACGGTCGGTTTCGTTTTGAATGGCTAGTTCCAGCGGGGTGTTAATACTGCCTTTTTCCTTGTAGCCGCGCACATGCAGATTACTATGGTTATGGCGCCGATAGGCCAGTCTATGGATCAGCCAGGGATAACCGTGGAAGTTGAAGATCACCGGTTTATCGACGGTAAACAAACTGTCGAAATCCCGATCCGACAGACCGTGCGGATGCTCACTGGCCGGCACTAGCTTGTACAAATCCACCACGTTGATGAAACGAATTTTCAATTGTGGAAAGTGCTCTCGCAACAAAACCACCGCAGCCAAGGCTTCCTTGGTGGGAATGTCGCCGGCGCTGGCCATCACCAGATCGGGCTCGGCACCATCGTCATTACTGGCCCATTCCCAAATACCGATGCCCTTGGTGCAATGTTTGATCGCCGCGTCCATATCCAGGTATTGCAGATGTTTTTGTTTGTCGCAAACTATCACGTTAATGTAGTCGGTACTTTGCAAACAATGGTTGGCAACAGACAGCAGGCAGTTAACATCGGGCGGCAAATAGATGCGCGTTACCGACGGGCTTTTGTTGACGACCAAGTCCAAAAAGCCGGGGTCCTGATGCGTAAAGCCATTGTGATCCTGCCGCCAGACCGTCGAGGTTATCAACAAGTTTAGCGAGGAGACCGGCGCCCGCCAGGATACAGCCTTGGACATGGCCAGCCATTTGGCGTGTTGATTGAACATGGAGTCGATCACATGTACAAAGGCTTCGTACGACGAAAAAAAGCCGTGGCGGCCGGTCAATAAATAGCCTTCCAGCCAACCTTCCAGCGTGTGTTCGGAGAGCATTTCCATCACCCGGCCATCGGTCGCCAGTTCGCCGCCGTCGGCATCTTCCGGCAGATAATCCGCCAGCCAGGTTTTCTTACTGGCTTTGTAAACATCATCCAGTTTGTTGGAGCTGTTTTCGTCGGGACCGAATACCCGAAAGTTGTGCATATTGGCACTCATGATGTCGCGCAAAAACTTGCCCAGCGGCCGGGTATTTTCCGCCGACACTTTGCCGTGGCCATCCAACGCCAAGGCATAATCTTGAAAATCCGGCATCCGCAAAGCCTTACGCAACAGACCACCGTTGGCATGCGGGTTCGCGCTCATCCGGCGGCTGCCTTGTGGGGCCAGGGCTTTTAGTTCAGGAATCAGCTTGCCATTCTCATCGAACAATTCTTCCGGTTTGTAACTGTGCAGCCAGTCAGACAAGAGTTGCATATGCGCCGGATTGTCTTTCACGCCGGCCAACGGCACCTGGTGAGAACGCCAAAAGGCTTCCACTTTATGCCCATCCACGTCTTTCGGCCCGGTCCAGCCTTTCGGGCTGCGTAAGATAATCATCGGCCAATGCGGCCGGGTAGGGATGCCACTAGCACGGGCTTCTTGCTGGATCCGCCGAATTTCCAGGACGCAAGTTTCCAGTACGCCAGCCATCAGTTGATGCATGGTGTCCGGATCGCTGCCTTCCACGAAATACGGGGTGTAGCCGTAGCCGCGAAACAGTTGTTCCAGCTCTTCATGAGGGATCCGTGATAATAAGGTCGGATTGTTGATCTTGTAGCCGTTTAGATGCAGGATGGGCAGCACCGCGCCGTCGCGGATCGGATTCAGGAATTTATTCGAATGCCAGGATGTAGCGAGCGGCCCGGTTTCGGCTTCGCCGTCGCCGACCACCACCGCCACCAGCAAATCCGGATTGTCGTAAGCGGCGCCGTAAGCATGGGAAATGCTATAACCCAACTCGCCGCCTTCATGGATCGAGCCCGGCGTCTCTGGGGTGCAGTGGCTGCCAATGCCACCAGGGAACGAAAATTCTTTAAAAAACTGCAGTAGGCCTTCTTCGTCTTCGCCTTTGTTCGGGTAGATTTCCGCGTAAGTGCCTTCCAAATACACTGGCGCCAACACCCCCGGCGCACCGTGACCAGGGCCAGCCAGAAATATCGCGTTAAGGTCGTATTGTTTGATCAGCCGGTTGAGATGGATTTAGATAAAGCTCAAGCCGGGACTGGAACCCCAGTGGCCGAGCAGCCGGTTTTTGATGTGGTCCGGTTTCAGCGATTCTTTTAATAAAGGGTTATCGCGTAGATAAATCATGCCGGCCGCTAAATAATTGCAGGCTCGCCAATAGGCGTTGATGCCTTTTAGTTCTTCTTGGCTCAGTGGTGAGATAACCGCTGGTAAAGCTGTTTCCAGTGTCGTCATGCGCTAACTCCTTTGTTGACCAAAACGTGTTTCCGCGCTACCAGAACGGCGTGGAAATTCCTGGATTAGTGTAGTGTATGCTTGTGCAATTCAAAAATAGCGAATTACCGATAAAATTTGGCATTGCAGCATTGGTCGGATACAGCACTTAAACCGGAACAATGTTCGCCAATGATCGAAAAAGCGTGTTTTCGCAATCCATATTATTTAACATAATATACATTATGCGAATTTACTGAAATCTGTAGTTATTCGGTAAACTAATATTGTGATCCCTTTGGGATGATGTGCTATATTGCAACTTAATGAGAACAATTATTAATTAGTTTGCATGTCGACATATCTTAAAGCGCTGGCGACTGGCGATACAGGCCGTATAGTTGGATTTGATCAATCGGGTGGCGTTTATCGCAAGAAGTTGTTGGCCATGGGTTTAACGCCAGGCACTGAATTTACAATTACGCGATTTGCACCGATGGGCGATCCGGTTGAAATCAAAATTCGCGGCTTTTCGTTGTCGCTGCGTAAAAACGAGGCTTCCGTCTTACTTATAGAAAAAATATGAGTATGGATTTTACTGTTGGCGTGGTTGGTAACCCAAATTGCGGAAAAACCACACTGTTCAATGCACTGACCGGCTCCAGGCAACACGTCGGCAACTGGCCTGGTGTGACTGTTGAACAAAAAACCGGCGAATACGTGCACCAAGGCAAACAGATAAGCCTGGTCGATCTACCCGGCACTTATTCACTAGAAGCCGACGACGACAGTATCTCCCTTGACGAAAAAGTTGCGCGCGATTACGTCGCCTCCCGCCAAGCTGATTTAATCATTAACATCGTCGATGCCTCCAATATAGAACGAAACCTATATCTAACCTCGCAATTGATAGAAATGCGAGTGCCGATGATTTTGGTATTGAACATGATGGATGCGGTAAAAAAACGCGGCATCAAGATCGACAACGAACTGCTTGCCAAGCAAATGGCTTGCCCGGTTGTGCCGGTCACCGCGGCAACTGGTGCCGGTATTAAGGAATTACGCGACCTTATCAATAAAGCCTGCCTCAGCAAGCCAATTCCCGCATTACAAGTCAATTACCATCCAGCTATAGAACAAGCCGTCAGTCAATTACAGCCTCTATTGGCTCAGCAATCTGTCGATTTAGTTTGTGACAGCCGCTGGCTTGCCTTGCGCTTACTTGAAAATGATACCTTGGCAAAACAACTTGCCGGCCCTGAACTACAAAAAATTGCCGAACAATTGCGCGCGGATATCGAAGCGCAAACTCAAGATGAAATCGACATACTCGCGGCCGACGCGCGCTACGGTTTGGTTAATCAACTGGTACAAACCAGCGTCTGCAAACTTAACGAGGTTTCCCGCAGCACCACCGATAAAATCGACAGCGTGGTGTTAAATCGATTTTTGGGGATTCCGATTTTCTTGTTGGTCATGTATGCCATGTTCATGTTTACCATCAACATCGGCAGTGCTTTCGTTGACTTTTTCGACAAAGCGGTCGGTGCGTTACTGGTGGACGGTTTAAGCGAACTATTAACTGGCATGAATTGGCCTGCTTGGCTGGTGGTGTTGATCAGCAGCGGCATCGGCGGCGGTATTCAAGTGGTGTCTACCTTTATCCCCATTGTCGGCTTTTTATTCATATTTTTATCGATGCTGGAAGATTCCGGCTACATGTCCAGAGCTGCATTTGTAATGGACCGGTTCATGTGCATCATCGGCCTGCCCGGCAAATCGTTTGTGCCGATGATCGTCGGTTTTGGCTGCAATGTACCGGCCATTATCGCGACCCGCACGCTGGATAATCAGCGTGACCGGGTATTGACCAATTTGATGAATCCGTTCATGTCCTGCGGTGCCCGCCTGCCCGTTTATGCCTTGTTTGCTGCCGCCTTTTTCCCGGTAGGCGGCCAGAACCTGGTGTTTGGTTTATATTTATTCGGCATTGTGGTGGCAGTATTGACCGGTTTAATCATGCGTCACACCTTGTTGCGCGGCTCCCCTACTCCTTTTTTGATGGAACTACCCGCATACCATTTGCCCACTTTGCAAGGTGTCTACACCAAAACTTGGGAGCGCTTGAAAACCTTTATCTTCAACGCCGGCAAAGTCATCGTGCCTATGGTGCTGGTGTTAAATGTATTAAATTCTTTGGGTACGGACGGTAGTTTCGGACAGGAAAATAGCGATAAATCAGTACTAAGCGAAATCGGCCGTGCTTTGACGCCGGTATTCCAGCCCATGGGTATCGCCCACGATAACTGGCCGGCGACCGTCGGCATCTTTACCGGCGTGTTGGCTAAGGAAGCCGTAGTCGGAACGTTGGATGCGTTGTACAGTCAAATGGCCGTTTCCGATCATGCCGAAGAAGAAAAAAGCTTTGATTTACGGCAAGCCTTGTTAGAGGCTTGTCAAACGGTACCGGACAACCTGACGGCCATTGCCGACAAGCTGCTGGACCCATTGGGATTGGGTATCGCCAATATCTCCGATCAGGCTGCGGCAGCGGAACAGCAGCAAGTCAAACTCGATACCTTCGGCGTCATGCAGGCGCATTTCGACGGCCAAATCGGCGCGTTTGCCTACTTATTGTTCATTTTACTGTATGCGCCCTGCGTAGCCGCCACTGCGGCAATATACAAAGAAACCAACGGCAGCTGGGCTTTATTCGTGGTGTGCTGGACGACTTTTGTGGCTTACTTGACCGCCACCCTCTTCTATCAAGGCATGACCTATGCACAACATCCGCATTCCGCTATTGGCTGGATATTGGCTTTAACGCTGATCTTTGCTGGCGTTCTGTTCACACTGCGTTTTTATGGCGTGCGCCAAACCAGCGGAGTCCCGCAATGATATTGTCCGATTTGCGCAGTTATTTGCAGGAAAAACGCCGGGTAACCTTGAGCGATCTTGTGTTGCATTTTCATATGGATGCAGACGCCTTGCGCGGCATGCTTGGCAAGTGGATCAACAAAGGCAAAGTACGATTAAGTCCTGTCGGCGCTTCCTGCGGCACCAGCTGCTGCAAATGTGATCCGGCTTTGACAGAGATCTATGAATGGGTGGATTAGTATAGCGAGGCTTATTAAACAAACGCCTCGCTAAACTGAAGCGGTTTATTTGGCTTCCGCCAACCAACCCTGTAGCGCGTCGATTAACTCTTGCGCTTGTTTTTCGCTGGAAATATTGAATTTGGATTTTTGCTGATATTCGCCGTTACGTTTTTGATAGCGGCGAATACTAAATCTATCTTGGCTATATTGATTTTTAGCCGGTTCCCAATCCTGATAACGGTAAATAACCGTCGCCCAAGCGCCCTTGCTCAGGATTTTTTTGTCCAGTTCCTTGACAGTTTCAACGCCGCCGTCTTCGTAACTAATGGTTAAATCTTCAACGGTTTCAGCCATATATTTCTCAATGAGGTTAACAACGGCGCGCAGTCTACCATACATGCGCGGCCATCAAAATGCCGAATCGCCTAGCGTGCAATGAACTCGCCAAAAGCACGACTGCCCTCCCCCGTTTTAATCGTGTTTACTACTTTTAAAGTTTTGGCGTCGATGACGGACACATTATTGTCAAACCAGTTGGCAACATAGACGTTCTGGTCGTCCGGATGCGTGCTGATGCCTTCCGGCTTATCGCCGACTGCGACCACGTCAATTTGCTTATATGTGGTGGTATCAACGACCGATACGGTGCTATCGTCCTGATTAGTAACAAACAGCAGGCTATCGTTCAACGCCAGTGCAACCGCATACGGCCTGGCGCCAACCTTGATGGTAGCCAAACGCTTTAGACTGCGGGCGTCCAAAACGGTCACATTGTCACTTTCCACGTTAGCGGAATACAAACGCTTACCCTGGCTATCCACCGCTATGCCAAACGGATGCGCGCCGACTTTGGTGGTATTACGGATAGTCAGTTTGCTTAAATCGATTTGCGAAATCGAATCGTCGATACGATTAGCAACATACAGCCAACGATTATCCGGACTAACGGTCATGCCGGACGGCGATTTGCCGACCGTAAGCGTTTTAATTTTCGCGAAGTTTTTGGTATCAAAAACCGTCACAGAATTTTCATACCAATCAGCGACAAATACCTGCTCGCCCTTTCTGTCCGCGGTGATCCCTAGCGAAGCGCCGCCGACCTTAACATTGGTTAATTTAGTGAGTTTTTCGCTATCCAAAACCGCAAATCCGCCGCCTTCCGGGGTGCTGATATATACCTGTTTCTTCGGTTGATTCAGCGCAACGCCAGCCGGCTTACCTTCCACTTTGATCGTTTCAACGACCTGTTGGCTTTTGGTA
This sequence comes from Methylomonas sp. Kb3, assembly GCF_002834115.1. NCBI lineage: Bacteria > Pseudomonadati > Pseudomonadota > Gammaproteobacteria > Methylococcales > Methylococcaceae > Methylomonas > Methylomonas sp. Kb3. The sequence goes on from NZ_PIZT01000010.1 coordinate 272,150, forward strand.
TCGATAACAGATACCGAATTGTCCAACTGATTGGTAATAAAAGCGCGCGAATCAGCGCTAACGCCGGATGCGAATGCACCGAGCAATGAAAAAGCCAACAACGAATATCTGATGCGCATGGTGAGAATGACAGGAATGGGGGGCGAGGGTTCTCGGCGCGAATGACCGAGAACCGAATAACAAAAGCTTAGCGTTTAATATCGATCTCAACTGCGGCGGAACCTGAGCCTACTTTTTTGGCAATCGCTTCCAGACCGGTTTTCAAAACATTGCTAACCGCTTTATCGGCAGTTTCTTCGTTCAATTCGGCTGGTGGGTTGTTGTTGACATAGGCACGGTAGTAAGTGGCCACCCACTCGATTTCGGCTTTTCCGCCTTTGTCGTTCACGGACAATTCTGCCGCATAGTTACCCACTGGCAATACTGGCAGCGGCTCGTCTTGACCGGCGTGTTTAATGGTGCCGGTTGAGCTCATATCGGTGATTTTGTATTTGTAAGAGAATTTCGCTGCGTCATAGGCCTTTAATTCTTCTGTGATGGTACCGTTCGCCAAAGTCAACACGCGGATAGCGCCTTTGTTATTGGTGCCGTCGCCTTTCACGCTTTTAATGCCTGGGTGCCAAGACATATCATCGTAGTTCTTGATCAAATCCCACACTTTGGCCGCTGGGGCATCAACAGTGATGGTGGCTGTCATTTTTGCTCTAACCGGACCATGAGCATGGGCAAAACCGGCGAACAAAAATAAAACGGTTGAAACGAGCAACGAGGTTTTTTTCATAACACTTTCCTATGATGGACACATAAAATGGAGCGGGCGATTATAAAATAAAATCCGTCCGCAAGTATTCGCAAAAGCATGTTTGCGGAAATTTTCCCGACTCTGCCATCCTACCCGCACGTATTTAATGACTACAGCTACTTTTTTCTGGCACGATTACGAAACCTTCGGCATCGATCCGCAACGCGACCGGCCTTGTCAGTTTGCCGGCATCCGCACGGATGTGGATTTCAACATCATCGGCCAGCCCGTCATGGCCTACTGCCAGCCCGCCGACGATTACTTGCCACACCCGGAAGCCTGCCTGATAACCGGTATTACCCCGCAATTGGCGGCCGAAAAAGGCGTTTGCGAAGCTGCGTTTGCCGCCATTATTAACCGGCAACTCGCTGAACCCAGCACCTGCGGCGTCGGTTACAACAGCATCCGTTTCGACGATGAAGTGACTCGCAACCTGCTTTACCGGAATTTTTACGATCCCTATGCGCGCGAATGGCAAAACGGCAACTCGCGCTGGGATATTATCGATGTAGTGCGCGCCGCCAAAGCCTTAAGGCCTGAAGGCATCGAGTGGCCGGTTAATGCCGACGGTGTTGCCAGCTTTAAATTGGAAGAACTCACCAAGGCTAACGGTATCGCCCATGAAGCTGCCCATGATGCGTTATCGGATGTGTATGCAACCATCGCAATGGCTAAATTAATCAGGGAGCGGCAGCCAAAACTATTCAACTATTTACTGAACAATCGCTATAAAAACACCGCACTAAACCTGTTGCAACTCGGCAGCTTTAAGCCCTTAATTCATGTCTCCGGCCGTTTTTCGGCCCGGAATAATAGTCTTGCGGTGATTTTGCCCTTAGTGCAGCATCCAAGCAATAACAACGAAGTCATCGTTTACGATCTTTCCGTCGATCCGGCACCTTTGCTTGAGTTAAGTGCGGAAGAGATTCAACAGCGGCTGTTTGTTGCCGCCGAAGCACTACCGGAAGGCATTGCCAGAATTCCCTTAAAAACCGTACATATCAACAAATCGCCGGTGTTGGCGCCATTGTCGGTGATACGCCCGGCCGATGCCGAACGCTTGCAACTCGACTTGGACTTGTGTCTATCCCATTTGCAGCGGATTCAGACTGCGCCATCTCTAGCGGAAAAGCTGTCGCAAGTCTTTACCCGGCAATATCAAGACTCACCTACCGATCCTGATTTGATGATTTACAGTGGCGGTTTTTTCAGCAACAAAGACAAGGCGGCCATCGCCCGGATCAGGCAAGCCAAACCCAGCGAGCTATCCGAATTTGACACCGATTTCGACGATGTCCGTTTGCCGGAAATGCTGTTTCGCTATCGCGCCCGGAATTATCCGCATACCCTATCCATGGAAGACGTCCAACTCTGGAAGCAATATTGCCGGGACAAGCTAAACGGCACACTGGCGACCGGGGGACTGACGCTGGAGCAGTTCAACGCCAAAATTAAACTACTGCGGGACGAGCCAAATGTAAATCAATCGATACTGAACGATTTGGCAGCCTATGCGGAAGAGTGACGCTTAAAATTTTCGAATTGATGTTTTTAACGATTTAAAAGCCAGCAGATCGTTTCAGGAATAAGGCGCTTTTAGCGTTATGCCGTATAATGACGACCATTTGAGTGAATTTCGACCGAGGCATCATGAGCATTAACCTGTCTAACCGCGTAAAAGCGGTCAAACCCTCCCCTACCCTGGCCATTACCGCCCGTGCCGCTGCGATGCGCGCCGCCGGCAAAGACATTATCGGCCTGGGCGCCGGCGAGCCGGATTTCGATACGCCGGAGCATATTAAAGCCGCCGCCATTAAAGCCATCAACTCCGGATTTACCAAATACACCGCCGTTGACGGTACGGCCGGCTTAAAAAAAGCCATCATTGCCAAGTTCAAGCGCGATAACGGTTTGGATTACCAAGCTAATCAAATCCTGGTGTCCTGCGGCGGCAAACAAAGTTTTTTCAACCTGGCGCAAGCGCTGCTCAATCCCGGCGACGAAGTCATCATCCCTGCCCCTTACTGGGTGTCCTACCCGGATATGGTGCTGCTGGCCGATGGCGTCCCGGTGATTTTAGAAGCCGGACAAGCGCAAAACTTTAAAATCACCCCGGCACAACTGCGCGCCGCGATTACCCCCAAAACCCGCCTATTGGTCATTAACAGTCCTTCCAACCCAACGGGCGCTGCGTATAGCCTGGAAGAATTAAAAGCACTGGGCGACGTGTTATTGGATTTTCCTGAGGTGTTGATCGCAACCGACGACATGTACGAATTGATCCTCTGGAACAAAGGCAAATTCGTCAATATCCTGAATGCCCACCCCGGCTTTTATGACCGCACTATCGTCTTAAACGGTGTATCCAAAGCTTATTCGATGACCGGTTGGCGGATCGGCTATGCTGCCGGCCCGGCACCGTTGATCGAAGCCATGTGCATCATCCAATCGCAAAGCACTTCTAACCCTACATCGATTTCCCAAGTGGCAGCGGAAGAAGCGCTGAACGGCGACCAAGGTTGCATCGACACGATGATGGTGGAATTTAAAAAGCGCCACGATTACGTGGTTGCCGAACTGAACAGCATTGATGGCATTGAATGCTTACCTACCGACGGCACCTTCTACGTTTTCCCGAATGTGGAAAAACTGTTAAGTCGACTGGATGGTATCAACGACGATCTAGAGTTTGCCGAATACCTAATCGAAAAAGCCGGCGTGGCCTTGGTGCCGGGTTCGGCATTTGGCTGTCCGGGCCATATCAGAATATCCATCGCCACCAGCATGACCAATCTGGAAAACGCTTTGGTTAGAATTAAACAAGCGGTTTAAGGCCTATTAGGGTTTGCCGTCGCGAACGGATAAACTGACATTAATTTGCCATTTTTCAATTGACAAATTTAATCAATGCTATAGAATTCGCGGCCTTCGCACTTCATCAGTAAGAAGGCCTCGGTGGCGAAATAGGTAGACGCACGAGACTTAAAATCTCGCGACCGAAAGGTCGTACCGGTTCGATTCCGGTCTGAGGCACCATAAAAATAAAGGACTTTGGTTACACCTGGTCCTTTTTTTATGCCTAATGATTGCCACGTTCCCTTTGAATAACGCCTCGGTAAAACTGGTTGAGCATGAAGAAAATATTTCACTTTAAACGCAGAAATCCGCCGCTGCTATGGCGCCTCAAGTGGTTTCTAGTTTTAGTCACTATCGGCTGCTTAGAAATACTCCCGGTCCCGGTCACCGACTCAATCCTGATATTTGTCTTAATCTACAGACCACTGTGGTTCAAAAATGTGGTCAACAAGCTCTATTCTCATCTGCCCTCTGCATCACCAGAAGAAACCGAGCTATCCTATTTTTCCAAATATCAATTAGATCACCCCAAGCATTTCAATAAGTGACAGTCACCGGCGTCCCTCTAGTCTGTGTCGAGTATCCAACAGCTTTAGAGTTTAATCAAACCCGGCGAACCGCCTGACCGTCAGCGCCGCGCGTTGCTCGATCAGCTGTACGAGTTGTTCAATCACTGGGTTTCCAGCAAATTCATGATCCGCCGATGTCTGCAACCTGCGAGCAACCACCGGTAGCCGTTGGCACAAACCAAGAATGCGTTTTCGGGTTTGCGCTACCGACAAGCCCGCCGCTTGGGCAAAGCGGTCCCAGTGTCTTGCCTGCACTTCGCTAAATTTATATTTGCCACCCAACTGCATTGCCATCTTGGGCGTCAGACTGGGATAAACGGCGGTTGACAGGACGTCATAAAGTGGCGCCAGAACGGCACCCTTGTCGGCATACAAGATAGAAAAGTTCTTGGCATGGGCGTCGTGGTTGCCAATCAAGGCATTGAAAATGACCGCATCCAGCAGTCGCAACACCTGCGTCGCACTCGGTCGGGTCACGCGGCGGACCAAATCGAAGCACCGTTCCAAACCCGGCCCACCCTCGTTCTGATATTTCAGTTCCGGTACCACGCCTAGTGCCTGGCAGAAATCTTCCTGATGCAGACGCACGCATTGGCCAATTGCAGTTTGAGTTCTGTCATAACGCTCAACCAGCAAAAATGAGCGGTCGCGAATGGCACAAATCCTCGACTGTGCGGTCTGGAATTGCATTGCACCTGCCAATGCCAGACAGAAACCTTCGTTGATTACACTGTCTTCCACGGCAGCGATGGCCGGTTTGAGAATATGGCTACTGGGCGTGCCATTGCGGGGCAGACCGATTCGTTGACCATCAAATACCACCGGCAACTTATCCTGAGCGCCCGCCAAGGACAGGCGCAAGCCATCTCGACCAGCCAGCATCGGCCGCTGTGGCAATTCATCCAGCAAGGCCACTACGTCAGAGTCGGATAACCAGTCGATCTCGTTCGCTGGTTCAGATACAGCGGGTAATCGGTCTGGCGGCAATAGCGAAACCGCACCAGCGCATTCGCCGCCGATATGATCGAGCAAGGCAAAGTCGTTCTGCTTCGAGACCTGAAACTGGCGAGCAATCAGTTGGCGTAATTTGCCTTCCGGTAACAATCCAGCAAAGAAAGGCCGCGTCTGTTGGTCGTTGAAAACCTCTACTTGCAACGGTAACGAGCAGGACAGCGGGACAGCGTCGGCATGTTGCAGCCAGTCGGCGCAGTAGCTAAATTGCAGTCTGCCTTCAACCAGGGCCAAATCCCCCACTCGACGATCAAATAAATAGACAGCAAGCAAATGGCTCATGGTGCTTCGGTTATGTCCGGCAGGCCATCGAGCATGACCTGCCCACCCAGTGCTTCAATCACGCGCATCACCGTTTCCAGACGCACGGTCGGCTTGCCTGCTTCGAGGTCGACGATAAAGCGAACGCCCACGCCTGCCGCCAACGCTAGTTCGGATTGAGTTAATTCGAGTTGTTTGCGGGCAGAGCGTAGCGCTTGGCCAAGTTGTTGGGTAGATTGGATGTTGATCATGAGGTTTTTCCCGTTCGGGAAATTATTAGGCGAAAACAACCAATATACAAGTTTAATTTCCCGAACGGGAAATTTAATGTAGAATTTACGATAGACAAGCATTGAAGTTCCCGTTCGGGAAAAATAACCCCTTTCAGTGTCAGCTCTATTCAGCTCAGTCTGACTGTGATGGTTAGCGTTGTATGCTGATGATATAACTTAGGCTAACTGCAAGTACGAACCAAACAATAACCGACAGCAAATGACTAGCAAACAGAAAAAAACCAAAGCAACCTGGAGCGACGTTAAATCCAAATTGGCTGACGTCGATCGAGTTGGTCTGATCGGGCTGATACAAGACCTATACTCAGCCAATAAAGATAATCAAACGTTTCTGCATGCCCGATTCGGGTTGGGTGAGGATATTCTCAAACCCTATAAGGACACGATTTCCCGCTGGATTTGCCCGGATGTGATGCGTAATCAACCTATTTCAGTGGCCAAAGCGAAGAAAGCGATTACCGATTACAAAAAAGCGGTCGGTCAACCTGAAGGACTGGCCGAACTGTCAATTTTCTATTGCGAAGAAGTATTTGTTTTCCTGGGCTACTGCGGCATGGACGATGAAGGGTATTTTGATGCCTTGGTGCGAATGTTCGAACAAGCGTTGAAATATGTCATGGCATTGCCGGAAGCCAAACGCTCGCCGTTTATAGACAGACTCGAGCAAGTTGCGCTGCAAGGCCGGAACGTCGGCTGGGGTGTTGGCGAGGATATGGCAATATTGTTATCCGGATATGACATTGATGACTAGTAATGCGCTTTTAGCCGATCTTCAAACTAAAAACGCAAGGCTGATTGCTTTACTCGAAGCACATAACACCGCGTGGAGGTTACCGCCAAGGCTTCCACCAAAAATAGATCCGATACCTGCTCCCGCACTTGGCAATTGAAACTGACTTCGTACGATCGCTTGTTTCCCAACACAACTCAACATTAGCCTGGACGCCTCTGAAGTATTAGATCAACACGCCCGCAGCATCCTGTCTCACGAGCGTCTGGAGGTGGTGCGTGTCAACACATCCAGGCCCTGGCCCACCAGTAAGCCCGCCAAGACGCCAAAGCCCATCGCCGCTTGCAGGTCGGCCGGATGATCAAGTTCGTCGAATTCATCAAGCAGACCGAACGACCGCACAACCTGCACGAAATCGGTAAACCTCATGTCATGACCTTCTGGAAGGCTCACCGCGACCTGGCGCCAAAAACCGCCCATGCCTATTGATTGGCATTATGCGTAATTTGGGAATGGACGGACAAACCAGGGCAGCCACCCAAACCGATGTGAATAGTCAAAACAATTTCAGATGGCACAGATGACTAAAACCACTATCAACAAAGTTCGGCAAAATCCGTTCTTGATGGCTTTTACTTTGCTTGCTCCGGCCTAAAAATGTTAATTTCCATGTTTTGGCCACTCGATTTACTTGGTAGTCCTGATTCGACATTGGGAATTTGATTTAGTAAGGACATATGCAGACACCAACCCCCACGCCGCTACCACGTTATCAACTCAGTCGTTGGGCCAAGTGGTTTGCAAAAGATCGCCGCTTTCACGCCTTTGTTCTCGAGCCAGAAACGCTGGTGTTAATCGATGAGCGCCAAAAGCAACTCAAGCTCCAAATCTTGAACCTTCAGCCTGGAATTGGCATCGACCCCGGTTGGTTTTGGGATACTTTGTTGTTTACGTTAAATGATGGCCAAACGCTACGCTTTGGCGGCGTCGACAAAAAGCAGTCGGCGTTGTTGCTGGCCACGATTAAACGCTATGTTAATCAACGCATTCAAAGGTTTTACCAGCAGTTAGTACCTGCACTGATACAAGCATCCCAAGAAGCCAGATTGCTGCTTTCCAATAAAAAATACATTCGCCGATCCATAGCTGAACAGTGGATAGGCAATCATTTGTGGTTGGCGGCGGGACTTAAAAGAACGGATTGTCTGCAGCGTTTGCCAGCCGAGCTTCATCAGGATTATCTCGCTATTCGGCCTCTATTGGACGACGCACACCAGCAGGTTGCCAAACTCAATCAAACCTTTATCGCTCGACAGGCTCAGCAATTCAAAGACTTCTTTGATCAGGTCGAAACCAATCCGCTGACCGAAGCGCAACGTAACGCTTGCATCATCGACGAGCAGCATAACTTGGTGCTGGCCGGCGCGGGTACCGGCAAGACCAGCACCATGATTGGCCGCGCGGGTTACCTGATCAACGCCGGTCTGGCAAAACCCGAACAGATTTTGATGCTGGCGTATGCCCGCAAAGCGGCGCAAGAAATGGAAGAGCGCATCCAGTCCAAACTGGGGATTCAAAACCTGACGGTTAAAACCTTTCATGGCCTGGGTTTAGACATCATTAGCCAGGTTGAAGGTACCAGGCCGGCCATCGACAAAATGGCCGAAGACGATACCTTGCGCGCCGCGTTTGTCGATAGCCACATTCAAAGCTTGCTGGAGGATGAACGTTATCGCTCGCGGCTGCTGACCTATTTTCTGCGCTTTGCCTACCCCTATAAAAGTCAATTCAATTTCAAGAGTTTGGGCGCCTACAATGCCTACATCCTTGAAAACGATATTCGTACGCTACAGGGTGAGCTCGTCAAAAGCTACGAGGAATGCGAGATTGCCAATTTCTTGTATCGACAAGGCATTGCCTACCAATACGAAGCCAATTATCAGGTCAACACCTCAGGCCCGGACTACCGCGTCTACCAACCGGATTTCTTCCTGCCGGGTTACGGCATTTACATTGAACACTTTGCCGTTAACGAACACAATCAAACACCGTCCTTTATCGAACAAACCAACTACCTGGCCGGCATGGCCTGGAAAAGGGAGTTACACGCGAAATATCAAACCCCGTTGATCGAAACCTACAGTTACCTGAAACAACAAGGGCGATTGACCGAAGTACTCAGCGAAAAATTGCAGGCTGCCGGGGTTCAGTTCCAACCTTTGCCGCAAAATGAGTTACTCGACCAACTCAATCAGCTAGGCCGGGTATCCGAGTTCAGCAAACTGATGGCGCAAATCCTCAGCTTGTTCAAAGCCGCTTACCTCAGTATCAAACAGCTGGTCGAAAAGGCGGGCAAGCATGAAGACCAGGAACGCATGCGCGCCGCCGCATATTTATTCGAACCGATCTACCAAGCCTACCAGCAACAGTTGCGCGACAACGCCACCATCGATTTTGACGACATGATCGGCAGAGCCATCGAGTACGTCGAATCCGGACGCTTTCAGTCTCCGTACCAATACTTATTGGTGGACGAATTTCAGGATATTTCGGCCAGCCGGGCGCGCTTACTGAAAGCCTTGATGTCCCAGCAACCGGAAGCCAGCCTGTTCAGCGTGGGTGATGATTGGCAATCCATCTACCGTTTTACCGGTAGCGATGTCGCACTGACCAAAGACTTTCAAACCCACTTCGGCGATACGGCAACCAGCGTGCTGGATCAAACCTTTCGCTTCAATAACAAAATCGGCGAAGTGGCGTCGCGCTTCGTCATCCAAAACCCCAGCCAGATCGACAAACAGATCCGCAGTCTACGTCTTGTCGAGCAGGCTGCCGTGTCGCTAATCAAAACCGATCAGGATTTAACCGGCATACAGGCGGCACTCGACGCCATCGCTGATAAGGCCAAGCCATCCGCGAGTGTTCTGCTGTTAGCGCGCTTCAACTTCAAACGGCCCGATGTCGCCGCCTTAAAGCGCCGTTATCCGCAGCTGTCACTGCAATTCATGACGGTACATGCCTCCAAGGGCAAAGAAGCCGATTACGTGATCGTGTTCGGTTTGGAAAAGGGCGAACACGGCTTTCCATCGGAAAAAGCCACCCATCCCTTGCTAGAGCTATTGCTGCCTCAGGCCGAGGCCTTTGCATACGCCGAAGAGCGACGCCTGTTCTACGTGGCACTGACGCGGGCGCGGCATAATGTCTATTTGGTCACCAATGGCCTTAACCCGTCGCCTTTCGTCAGAGAATTAATTGACGGTGAATACGCCGTTACTGTCGACGAATTTGCCGGACCCGGCTTTCAAGACCAAATTGCCGATATTCCCTGTCCAGCCTGCAAAACCGGATGGATGGTACCCAGAGATAGCCAGTACGGCAGCTTTTTCGGCTGTAACCAATATCCACTGTGCAATCACACGCAACGAGCTTGCCAATGGTGTGGCGGTGGCTTGAAAACCCAAGGCCGCTTTCGTGTTTGTGAAAATCGCCGTTGCGACTTCGTCGAACCGATCTGCCCACGTTGCCAAGGCGCGATGGTGCTGCGCAAAGGACCGCATGGCCAATTCTGGGGCTGCTCGCATTACCGAAAAAACGCAGCGTTTTCCTGTTCGCATACAGAGCAATTTATCGATCTACAGGCCGGCGAGGTTAAATCAACCGTCAACGTCGCTTAAGAGCGGCTCAGAACATGGTCTAAACTTGGTCCGGTCTAACTAGAGAACTACAGAGATGAGTGACGAGAAACGCCTATCCACCACCCAACTGGCCAAATTACGCGGGGTGTCCCAAGAGCAAATGTTTGGGCAGTTGACTGCACTGGGCCTAATCGAAAAACAAGAAGACAAATGGCAGTTAACTGAAGCAGGCAGTGCCGCCGGCGGTGTCTATCTAACCGGTAAATACGGCCAATACGTCGCCTGGCCTGAGGATTTCCAAGTGCCAACCGCCGCGGCCAAACCGGATGCGCCCAAACTACTTACCGCCACTGTGCTGGGGCAACAATTCGAACTGCCGGCCAACAAAATGAACTACATCCTGTCTGAACTAGGCTGGATCAAAAAAGGCTTGAAAGGCTGGCTGGTCACCGAGCAAGGCTTGGCGATGGGCGCCGAACAAGGCGAAGACAGCCGTTCCGGCATCCCTTACGTGCGCTGGCCGGAAAAGATCACCCGCAACCGCGCGCTGAAAGACAATGTCGATAACATGAAAGGCGTCGATAAGCCCAAAACCGACACTGACAAGATGGACAGCTTCCGCCACAAATTCGAAGCCACCCACCGCACCACCGACGGCCACTTCGTGCGCTCCAAAGCAGAAATGTTGATCGACAATTGGCTGTACATGGCGGAAATCGTCCACGCCTACGAACGAAAACTGCCGATCGAAGAAGAAATGTACTGCGACTTCTACATCCCCACCGGCAAGGTCTATATCGAATTCTGGGGCTACGACAACGATGCTAAATACCAAGCCAGAAAACAGGAAAAACTCGCTATTTACCAGAAATACAATTTCAACTTGATTGAATTGACGGATAAGGACGTGTTGAATTTAGATGATATTTTGCCGAGGTTGTTGTTGAGGTTTGGGGTGCAGGCGTATTGATTTTAACTCAGTCGCTTAAAAAATAATTGGACGCGTAGGCTGGGTTGAGCGTTAGCGATACCCAGCATAAAATATCGTCAATGCTGGGTTTCATTGTATTCAACCCAGCCTACGGCCCTGCACAACCGCCGGATTTACGCCACTTCGCTTTGATCACGAGAGCTTCGCGGAATTATGACCGCTCGCCCTGCTACGCAGCGACCGCCTTCTATCCGATTCTTGTCCATCGGCTCGCAGCTTCGCTACGCGCTTCCTCCCCACAATCAGTCACCCTCATGCAGTTGCGCTTCGCTTCGTTCGCTGTGATCAACTTACGGTAGGACTTTCACCTACAACAGCCCGCCCGTGCGGTCGCACATAAAAAAACCGCTTGCGCGGCTATATGCCGGTAGATAATGAGTCCGCCAAGACCCTTGCCACCATGTGGGCGACGAATGCAGAATAAGGCCACTATCCTAAGTTGTCAAATGGGTTATATAATGCTGCTGAAAAAGGCGCTACATGTGTGTGCTGAATGAGATTTTTATTGCAATTCAGTTGTTTAAAAGTCTTTTGCCTCCACAATACAAATTTCATAGCTAGACTAGCTAGACAGAAGTCAGCTATCGTCTTTGCGAAACTTTCAATGTCTTCAAGCGTCCAATTGAGCTCTTTGAGCATTGATACAAAATAATGGATAAGGCTATGTTAAAACTGGAAAATAAATCGATTGCACAAGCCATTTTTGTGGCTGGCTATAAAAGAGATTTAGAAATAAGGACCAAACAATTTGAGATTGAAAAGGCTTTTAAATCTATCATTCCTGCCGTTTCTGTTAATACCAATATTGATGACAATGCTAATCCTCAAGCAGCTCGCGTAATACTATCAAATGGACTGATTTCTGCGCATTTTACTCAAGTATCCGCTCAGCTTAATTTAGACATAAACGATAAAGATTGGCCCGGCTTGGATGATATTAAAAAATATATTATTCATAATGTGACAATATTTCAGGAATGTTTGTGCAGCGTAGTTCCGCTAGCTTCTCAACTGGAGCGCGGGCTTGTTGTTGCTGTGAAGTATCCTGTAGATATTGAAAAATATAGTGATGTCGATATTTTCGGTTATATACAAGATAAATTTATTTCTTTACCGTCTTTTGGATTACCCGCTAGTGCTAGTTTAAATGTTGGCTATAAAACGGATGACAATTATTATATAAGCCTTGGGATATCACAGTATAAGATGGCATCAAGTGAGATTCCTATTGGATCAAGCGGTTTAATATTAGACTTTTCATCTCTTCCTATATCTGAAACAGGTATTGAGTTGAAGGTTGATATCAATAGCAGACCTTTACTGAATACTTCTAACACGAAAGATGTAACAGGTACTATTTTAAATAAAGTATTCGATTTTATATACGGCGATGCTGATAAAATAATGGGGATAAAGTAATGAAGCCAATGCGTGTTGAGAATGATTTTCGAACTACGTCAGATATTGGCAGCGGTATTCTTTCCGGTGGCTATCCTTCAGGAGATGTTCTTTTTCGAGTTGTAAGCACTGATGGCGCTCGATGGGAGCATGTAGCAGTAACACAGACACAATTCGTGAGGGATGGCCTCAATCAGTTATGTGATGATCATCAGAAAGACATTGCGATTCTATCGTCGGTAATCGTGTGGCAGAAAAGGACGATTGACTTTCAAGCACTGCATACTGCATATCTCTTAAATTCAATATCAGAAGAAGAGTTTGACACTGAGTCGGATAAATTTACGTTTCGACAACGTTCTGTTGATCCAGAGAAAATAGCATTTGTGGTTGAAAGAATGCACGAATTACTAGGTTTTAGCTTCGACACATCCGACTATGCCGATTATTTTAAATGCACGCAGAAAAATGTCATGGAAGGTTTAAGACTATTGCCCGGAAAACAATTTACCGAATTACTACCCTCCGAATAACATCTGGCGAAAAGGGATTGTTTTAATGGCAAAGAAGTCAAACATTTGTGCTTCGATTGAAGGGAAAAGAATTTCTTTCAACACACGACAGTTTTATCAATATACACCATATGTGCATGAACACCTCGGAGTTAAAGTATTCCCGTTTAAATTGGGTATTAATGGATATGCAGAGATAGAGTCTTCGCTGGAAGATTTATCAAAAGTAGTTTTCGAGACATCAATGCTTGAAGTAGGCGACAGTATCCAAGGCGGTTCTGTAGAAGGGTGGGCAACTAAGGCAATTGGAAAGACTGAAGTAATAAATCGTACGGCCACGCACAAAGCTGAAGCCGGTAATTTACGGGGCCATGCTTATGCTCATGTTCAATCCCCTCATAGAGATCATTTGCAAAGCGAAGATATAATGGCTAGACATCCCGAATTGCCGCAAGTTTTGAATCCAATTTACAAAACTGAACCTGGTGATTAGCCCGCGTAGGGTGTATTAGCGATAGCGTAATACGCCGGATGTGAAACCGTTTCATTCGGCGCAATACGGCTTCGCCTATTGTCGCCCTACCGGTTATCTCGCGCCTTGAAGGCAAATAATGTATTGAGGATTTTTCATCGTTCCCACGCTCCTTGTGGGAACGCCGCCCTAGACGCTCCAGGACAGCACCAAAGCTGGGTTTCATTGTATTCAACCCAGCCTACATTTGGTTTGGAAGCATTCTCTAATACCAAGCATCCCGTAGCGTGCGCTTAGGCAACGGAACGCGCAATAATCAATTTACGACCAGCAATCCACCCCAAACCGCTCGGCAAGTTTCGCCAACCGCTTGTCCAACGTCCACAGCTTGGCGCCGGGCGTAATCAAAACCGAGGCTAGCAACTGCAAATCGATTAGTCCGCAACCCAAGCCATATAGTGCTTCACGTTCGATAAAGTCTTCCACTTCCTGCAAACCGGCTTGATTGCAATACCTTAGCTGACGCAGGTTGTTCAGGGTTTGGGTTCTCGGCGCGGGCGGCGTACCGCAAGCCAATTCGGCAACGATCAGCGGGTGAATCAACGCCGAATCGGAAACAAGCAAACGCACCAGGTCTTCGTTGCACTTTTTGAAATGGTCAACCCAAACCGAGGTATCGACCAATATCATGCAGACGGTTCGGTTTGGCCGCGTTCTCGGGGAATATCGGCCATCTCCGGTAGGGTTCCGCCCAAGGCAGCCAAGCGTTTGGCGGCCTGGATTCGGACGAAGGTTTTCATCGCTTCCCGGAAAATTTCGGTCTTATCCATACCTGGATCAGCCATTTCCAGGGCCTTTTGGTACAACGCATCGTCTATGGTTACAGTGGTTCTCATAGGGTTTTCCAGGCATCACTTGATGATGTACTGTATCAAAAAATGAGGCCAATGGATTGTGCTAGAACATGCACCAAACGCCAATCTAATAGTCAACAAAAACCGGTCATTTGTTTAGCCAGCGCCTCTCGAAATTCCCGCTCGAATGTGACCGGGTGGTGAACGGTTCTCATCTCCTAGTCAAACAACCTTCGCCTCCCCCGCCTTTGCCACATCAATTCAATCGTGTTTTTCATCGTCGTTTGGATCCAAGCTTTCACTGAGATTGTCTGCCTCCGGCTTAAAGCGAATGATCGATATTTTTAATGTTTGAAAGGCGGACGATTTTGTTTATCAGCCGATAAGTGAAAAATCGACCGCGAATGGCAAGCTAGCAGCCCGTTGATTCGGCAAGGACCCAATGTGCAACTCTGGTATCATGGCCTCCCGCATGTCGGCAAGCGCGCCGCATTTATCAATTAGAGCCTTTGTGAATACACCCGAATTTTCGTCCCTGCCGTTAAAACCCGCCCTGCTGGAAAACATCGAATCGCTGGGTTACACCCACCTGACACCAATCCAGGCCGAAAGTCTGCCGCATATTCTGGAGGGCAAGGATGTGATCGCCCAAGCCAAGACCGGCAGCGGCAAGACGGCGGCGTTTGGCATTGGTTTGTTGTCGCGGCTGGATTTGAGCAGCTTTAAAGTGCAAGCCATGGTGATCTGCCCTACCCGCGAACTAGCCGATCAGGTTTGCAAAGAAATCCGCCAATTAGCCCGCTTCACGCAAAATATTAAAGTGCTGGCCTTGTGCGGCGGCACGCCGTTCGCGCCGCAGCGCAGTTCGCTGGAGCACGGCGTGCATGTAGTAGTGGGGACGCCGGGCCGCTTGCAGGAGCATCTGCAAAAAGCCAGCTTGCGCCTGGATCATTTAAAAGTATTGGTACTGGACGAGGCCGACCGCATGCTGGACATGGGCTTTGCGGACATCATCACCGACGTGATTGCCTACGCGCCGACACATCGGCAAACGCTGCTGTTCTCCGCGACTTACGCCGAGCCGATTCGCGCCTTGAGCCAGAAATTTCAATTCAAACCGGTCTCGGTCAGCGTCGAAACCAGCCATCTGGACAACCCTATCGAACAACGTTTTCATCAGGTAGACAAAGCCAAACGCCTGAATGCGCTAGGTTATTTACTGGCTTATCATCGCCCGGAATCGACGGTGGTGTTTTGCAATACCAAGCGCGAATGCCAGGACGTGGCAGATACATTGACCAATTGCGGCTTTTCCGTGCAGGCCTTGCATGGCGATTTGGAACAAAAAGACCGCGATCAAGTATTGGTGCGCTTTGCCAATAAAAGCTGTTCGATTCTGGTCGCCACCGATGTTGCCGCTCGGGGGCTGGACATCAAAGACATGCAAGCGGTGATCAATTACGAACTGCCTTGGGACCCGGAAGTGTATGTGCACAGAATTGGTCGTACCGGCCGTGCCGGTGCGAAAGGCCTGGCGCTGAGTTTGGTCAGCGAAGCGGAGTTGAACAGAGTCAAAGCCATCGAAGACTATATGGCAGGTTCCGTGAAATGGGACGAAATCGCCCCGTTTAAACTGAGCAGCGAACACCGCTTCGAGCCGCCGATGGTCACGCTATGGATAGACGGCGGCCGCAAAGACAAGATGCGGCCGGGCGATATTTTGGGCGCACTCACCGGCGCTAACGGCATAGCCGGCGGCGAAGTGGGCAAAATCGACATCTTCGATAAACACGCCTATGTTGCGGTGAAACGCAGCAGTGCGGATAAGGCTTTGACCTGCTTGCGGGCCGGCAAAATCAAGGGCCGCAATTTCAACGTGCGCAAATCGCAATGGAATTAGTTTAAAGCCTTGCGCAGCGGTTTTGCTTGGTTTTTCTGACGGCATTCCCGCATCCCTGCCGACACGGGGATGACGGCTGAAGACGGATGATCAGCAACTTAACAGCGTCTGCTTTCGCAACCCAGCAAATATAACAGCGCTCGATAGCCGAATCGCCAAAGCCTGCTATACCTATGCCAGCCGACACTGACTACTCCAAAATAAGATTCTGCCCGTGGCACCTAAAACACATATCAGTTACCTGGACACCATTCGCGGCCTGGCGGCCCTGGCCGTTATCAGCGAACATTTCGTCATCGCCTATGGCCTACCCTGCGAAACGCCACTTTGCCAGCAATGGTTGGATTTCTCGCCGCTACACATTTGGTGGGACGGCTCGGCGGCGGTATCGATGTTTTTCGTGCTCAGTGGCGTGGTACTGTCTTTACGCTATTTTCGCGCCGGACACATGCCCGATCTGAGCGAATTTCATTTGGCGCGTTTTTTGATTAATCGGATGTTTCGGATCTGGTTGCCGTACTTGTTGGTTTTACTGATCAGCGCCGGCCTGTTTGTGAACACCTTCGACAGCGCGATACTGAAGACCAGTCTGCCGGCAACTGACTGGATAACCGGCATGTGGCATAAATTTCCGTTAACGCCCGCCGACATGCTGCGTGAGAGTTTTTTATTGAAATTGCCCGCCTTGATCGTACTACTGCCGCAAGCTTGGACTTTAAGTATCGAATTGGTCTTGTCTTTGCTGCTGCCGGTAGGCTTATTGCTGGCGGGACGCGGCAGTTCTTGGCTGGTATTTTTTGGCTTGCTGGCGACCAGCCTATTGGGTGTGTCGATTTTCTTGCTGCATTTTCTATTGGGCATGACCATTGCCAGACACTACACCGATCTGACCCATTACCTGTCCGGCCGACGCTGGCAACGGCGTTTGTTGCTATTGACCGGCTTAGCGTTTTATACCTGCGGCACTTTTGTGCCGTCCGACATATTTGGGGATACCGCAGTCTGGCTGGGTTCCGGTTTGGGAGCCGGCTTGATTTTGATGTTCGTGCTAGGTTCTAAAGATGCACAGCAGGTGCTATCGCAACCGATGTTACGGCAAATCGGCAAAGTGTCTTACAGCGCCTATCTCAGCCACATGGCGATTCTGATTTGTCTAACGCCGCTGGTTTTAAAATTTTTGGAAGGGTTTACCGAAAATCGGCTGGCACTTTGGTTTGGCGGCTGGCTTATCACTATCGGCTGCGTACAAGGGGTTTCTTTGTTGTTTTATCATTGGCTGGAAATCCCCAGCATGAGTTTGGGGCGGCGAGTGACCGATGCGATAGCCGCTATCGGCAAGCCAACGGTATAATCGCGGCCCGTTATTCCATTTCCTTGCCAATTGACCATGCGCCTAGCTAGCATTTCATCCATTTTAGTAAGCGTTGCCGCGTTGGGCGTTAACATCGACGCTACGGCCGGCTCGACCGCTCAAGACTGGGCCAAAATCACCACACCGACCCAGGAACCCAGCGAAAGCATCGGCACTTACACCAGCGGCTGCATCAGCGGCGCGGCCACCCTCCCCCTGGACGGCCAAGGCTATCAAGTCATGCGCTTATCGCGCCACCGCTATTATGGGCATCCTAACTTAATCGGCTTTATCCAGCATCTGGGCCAGTTCAGCGCCGAGCATAAATTGGGCTCGTTGTTGATCGGCGATTTGGGCCAACCGCGCGGCGGCCCGACCTTGAGCGGACATCGCAGCCATCAGTCGGGCTTGGATGTGGATATATGGTTTTTGTTATCCGAACCAGCCAGTAACCGGCAATTGACGGCCAACGAACGCGAAACTTGGAGCGCACCGTCAGTCGTGAATATGCAAAACGATAGTATGGATTACCGGCATTGGTCGCCGGACCTGGCAAAGGTACTGGAAGCCGCCGCACGCCAACCGGAGGTCGACAGGATTTTTGTAAACCCCAGCATCAAACAAGAATTGTGCACCACTAAAAGTCCCGGAGCCGGCGAATGGTTGCGCAAGATTCGCCCATGGTGGAAACATGACGATCATTTTCATGTGCGCTTGAAATGCCCCGCGCACAGCCCGCATTGCGACTCGCAAGAGCCATTGCCTGCCGGTGACGGTTGCGACGCCAGTTTGGCCTGGTGGTTTTCCGCGGAAGCCAAAGCACCGTCGAAAAGCGTGCCGCTACCACCGCCACCGTTACCGGCATTGTGCGAGCAGTTGTTGCGTCGTCCCTGATGGTTTTGGCACATCGGCTTTTACAGAACCACAGTCAGCTAAATATTTTATTCGTCATTTGAGATAACCATGCCCGATTTCGTACTTCATCAACAACTGGCGCAAGATTGTTTTAACGTAGGAAGCTTTGCGCTATCGGAATTGTTAATGATGAACGATAGCCAATACCCGTGGTTCATCCTGGTGCCCAGGCGCCACAATATCAGAGAAATTTATCAGCTTGGACAGGCGGATAGACAGGCTCTGCAAAGCGAGTCCTGTCTGCTTGCCGAGGCACTGGCGAGTATTTATCGCCCCGACAAACTCAATATTGCCGCAATCGGCAATCTCGTCCCGCAATTGCATCTGCACCATGTGGTGCGCTATCAAACCGATAAAGCCTGGCCGGCGCCGGTATGGGGAAAGTTCGCCAGCCTGCCGTATGCGGGTGATCAGGCCGAACAAAGGATCACCCAACTCCGTTCCGCTTTGCAGATGCATTTAATCAATTGAAAATTGAGTGAATCTTTAGCCAGGGATAGCAAGCGAGAATATGCAATAACTGAAATAACCCAATTATTGTGTGATTGACGCTCGGTGCAAAAGCACGTCACAATCAAAAAGGTCGCAACGTAAGGACAGGCGCTTGCAAATATCGTGACTCCAGTTTGAGCCCGCATCAGAAGCTCAGGAAATTTCGAGCCAGGTAAGCCGCTTATATCGATTGCTCAAATCCGTCGAGCTTATGGCAGACTGTGTAAAACTTAAAAAAGCCATTGTTACTACCATGCCTATTTTCATCGTCTGCTGTCTAATCTTAACTCCCCTAACCTTAACCCAAAATGCATTTTTACCCTTACTGAATATAGAGGCCGTATGGGGTGCGGGAGCGTGCCTTGCGGTGCTTTTTCTATTGAGTGGTTGTTTGAAATTAGTACCCAGCAAAATATGGCACGATGGTTTTGCCTCCACAGGCTTATGGACTTGGTACGGTTACTGGAGCCCGCAATTCAGCGACGGCTCACCGCAATTCAGCGTGTTTCCAGTTTATTTTGCTTTGCTTAGCAGTTGGATGCTACTGGCTTTAATCAACAAAAGTCCGCAGTTTGATTGGGAATCCCAAGAATCCTTGCGCTATATGCAAAAATATTTGGCCCGCTTCGATTCCTGCGCCGTTGCGGTATTGGTGCTGATTTGTCTGGCACTACCTGAGCACTATCTATCCTACCCGCTTGCAATGACCTTTTTCATCGTCCGTAGTGCTTTTCAGCGCTGCCTGGAGATTATTGATAGCCTGTAATTTTTTTTGCAAGTGGAAGACGTAAATATTTTCCCACTGGGTGCGCGCGGTAGCCCAGCTAAAACCGGGTTACCGCGCCTGCTACGGCACGATGCCTAAAATCCGCCGGGCTAAGCGACTTCCTTGGCCTTATCCTGATAACTATCAATTTGATCGAAGTTAAGATAACGATAGGTATCCGCGCTGGTTTGTTCGATGCTGGCGGCATATTGCATATACTCAGCAACCGTCGGAATCTTGCCCAATAGCGAGCACACCGCTGCCAATTCCGCTGAGGACAAATAGACGTTCGCACCATTGCCCAAACGGTTGGGGAAGTTGCGGGTCGATGTCGATACCACGGTCGAACCTTCCGCCACTCGCGCCTGGTTGCCCATGCACAAGGAGCAGCCGGGCATTTCGGTGCGTGCTCCGACCTTGCCGAAGGTGCCGTAATAGCCTTCTTCCACCAACTGGTTTTGATCCATTTTGGTCGGCGGTGCTACCCACAAACGTGTCGGCAAGGCCCCGGCTTTTTCCAGCAACTTGCCGGCGGCGCGGAAGTGGCCGATGTTGGTCATGCAGGAACCGATGAACACCTCGTCTATCTTGGTGCCCGCCACTTCCGACAGCGGTTTGATGTCATCCGGGTCGTTCGGGCAAGCTAGCAATGGCTCGGTGATTTCATTTAGGTCAATTTCAATGATCTCCGCATATTCCGCGTCTTTATCCGCTTCCATCAATACCGGGTTCGCCAACCAATCCTGCATGGCTTTGATTCGGCGCTGAATAGTTCTGGCATCGCCGTAACCTTCGGCGATCATCCATTTCAGCAAGGTGATGTTGGAATTCAAATACTCGCGAATCGGCGCTTCGTTGAGCTTGATCGTGCAGCCGCCTGCGGATCGCTCGGCCGAGGCGTCGGATAATTCGAACGCTTGCTCGACTTTCAAATCCGGCAAACCTTCGATTTCCAAAATCCGGCCGGAAAACACGTTCTTCTTACCTTGCTTGGCGACGGTCAATGAGCCGCTTTTCAATGCCGCATAAGGAATAGCGTTGACTAAATCGCGCAACGTAATGCCAGGTTGCATCTGGCCCTTGAAGCGCACCAATACCGATTCCGGCATATCCAAGGGCATAACGCCGGTCGCCGCAGCGAAGGCCACCAGGCCGGAACCGGCCGGGAAGGAAATACCGATGGGAAAACGGGTGTGCGAGTCTCCGCCGGTGCCGACGGTATCCGGCAACAACATGCGGTTCAACCAAGAGTGAATCACGCCGTCGCCGGGACGTAGAGATACCCCACCGCGGGTCATGATGAAGTCCGGCAATGTATGCTGCATCTGCACGTCCACCGGTTTCGGATAAGCGGCAGTGTGGCAGAACGATTGCATCACCAAGTCGGCTGAGAAGCCCAGGCAAGCCAAGTCTTTCAACTCGTCTCTGGTCATCGGGCCGGTAGTGTCTTGCGAACCGACCGTGGTCATTTTAGGCTCGCAATAACTACCCGGCCGCACGCCGGCCACGCCGCAAGCCTTGCCGACGATTTTTTGCGCCAGGGTAAAACCTTTGCCGGTGTCGGCGGCTTCGCACAAGCGGCGAAATACCGTGGAGGCAGGCAAGCCCAAGAATTGCCGGGCACGGTCGGTCAAGCCGCGGCCGATGATCAACGGAATCCGGCCACCGGCGCGGACTTCGTCGAAGATTACTTCGGTTTTTAATGCAAACTCGCAGATCACTTCATCGGTACCGTGCCGCTTGACGACACCTTGATAGGGATAAATGTCGATCACATCGCCCATTGCCATAGCGGTGACGTCGCATTCGAGCGGCAGCGCGCCGGAATCTTCCATGGTATTGAAGAAAATCGGCGCGATCTTACCGCCGATACAAACACCGCCGCCGCGTTTGTTCGGAATGTACGGAATATCGTCGCCCATGAACCACAACACCGAGTTGGTGGCGGATTTGCGCGAGGAACCGGTACCCACCACGTCGCCGACATAGGCCACCGGAAAACCTTTGGCTTTGAGTTCGGTAATTTGCTGCTCAGCATTCGTAATGCCGTCGCGCGGCATCTTCAGCATGGCCTTAGCGTGCAACGGGATGTCCGGCCTGGACCAGGCGTCCGGCGCCGGCGACAGATCGTCGGTATTGGTTTCGCCGGTAACTTTGAAAACAGTGACCGTCAGTTTTTCCGGCACTTCCGGCTTGGCGGTAAACCATTCGGCATCAGCCCAGGATTGCAGCACCTGTTTGGCGTAAGCGTTGCCGGCTTCGGCTTTTTCCTGCACATCGTGGAAAGCGTCGAATATCAGCAGAATTTGCGACAGCGCTTTCGCGGCAATCGGCGCCAATGAGGCGCTTTCCAGCAATTCGATCAACGGCGCGACGTTGTAACCACCCAGCATCGTGCCGAGCAATTCGGTGGCTTTTTCAGCTGTTAATAGTGGCGATGTCGCCTCGCCTTTGGCAACGGCAGTCAAGAAACCGGCTTTGACATATGCAGCTTCGTCTACCCCAGCTGGAATACGGTTAGCCAGCAAATCCAGCAGAAACGCTTCTTCGCCGGCAGGCGGCTGTTTCAATAATTCAACCAACGCGGCGACTTGTTCGGCGTCCAGTGGTTTGGGAACGATGCCTTCGGCAGCGCGTTCGGCGACATGTTTTCGGTATTGTTCTAGCATGATGATTTCCGGTAAAAATTATTGGACTTGGGACGCTTGGTCTGCGGCGGCCTGTTCGGCGATAAAAGTACGCATGTCGTCGTTATCAACCCGCTGATAAATCTCGGCAACGTCCAGCGTTAAATCCACTGACTCGAAGCGGGCTTGATCGCCGAGAAAGTAATGATTGGACACCCAGCCTTCGCTACGCCGGCAGACTTCGACATCGACGATGTCCTGCTCGATCAGCACATATTCCAGCAAGCTGGGAATGGTTTGGTACAGGCGGCGTTTGATGGTTTCGTCGCGGCGGCGGGTGGATTTGGACAGCACTTCGACGATCAAGACTGGCGCCTCGGCATAATAGTCGTGGGTCGAGGTATCCTCGCAAACCACCATCGCATCGGGGTAGAACAGATATTGGCCGATCTTGACTTTGACATCGGAACTGAAGGGTTCACAAGGCTTGCCTTGTAAATGATTACCCAACAGTCGAGCCAAACTCATCTTGATGCGCTCATGATTCTTGCTGGCACCCGACATGGCCACCAGTTCGCCGGCGTCATACTCATGCTTTATGTCGCTGAGCAATTCCGCTGCCAGATAATCCTCAACAGACATCCAGGGCTTATCGAATTTAGGTTGCGCACTCATAACCGCCTCCGCCGCAGGTTAATCACTCCATCGCATCGACGATGGCTTGACCCATTTCCTGGGTGCCGTATTTGGTGTCCGGGTTCAAATCCGGGGTGACATAGACACCGCCGTTCACGACTTTTTCAATCGCGTTCAGCATCCGGGTAGCCGCTTCGTGTTCGCCCAAATGGTTCAGCATCATCACGCCCCCCATCATCACCGCCGTAGGGTTGGCGATATTTTTGCCGACGATGTCCGGCGCACTGCCGTGTACCGCTTCGAATAGCGCTGCATCGGCACCTATGTTCGCACCAGGGATCAAGCCCAAGCCACCTACCAAACCGGCAGTCAAATCCGACAAAATATCGCCAAACATATTGGTAGTAACGACAACGTCAAATTGTTCCGGCTTCATCACCATGTGCATGCAGGCGGCATCGACGATTTTTTCGTCGAATTCGATGCCCGGATATTTGGCCGCCACTTCCCGTGCCGCTCTCAGGAACAAGCCCTGGGTGTATTTCAAAATATTGGCTTTATGACAAACCGTCACTTTCTTACGATTGTTATCGATAGCATATTTAAATGCATATTCCACGATGCGTTCGGAACCGGCCTTGGTAACCACCGCCAAACTTTCGGCGATGTCCTTAGCCGGGGTTAGATAATGTTCCAAACCGACATAGAGGCCTTCGGTGTTCTCACGCACGATGACAATATCGACGTCGTCGTAACGGGTTTTTACGCCTTTCCAGCTTTTCGCCGGCCGCACGTTGGCATAAAGATCGTATTGTTTGCGCAGTTCTACGTTGATGCTTCTAAAACCCTCGCCCACCATCGTGGTCAATGGTCCTTTAAACGCCACCCGAGTCTGGGCGATAGATTCCATCGTCGCATCCGGCAGCGGCGTGCCGGTTCTTTCATAAGCCGACATGCCGGCGTCCGCCTCATGCCAATGAATTTTCGCACCCGAAGCGTTGATCACCGCCACGGCGGCGTCCATGATCGAAGGGCCAATACCATCACCTTTAATCAACGTGACGTTATGCATTCATTTCTCCTACTTGATGTTTAAAAATAACCAGTCTTTGCGTGCACTCATCTGTATCGCGATTGAGCCGTTACTCATTCGCGCAATAAAGCACCGTTATTGCGAGTAATAATACACAGTTTCGCGCCCCGCCGCATGGTCAAGCGGGATTGGTGTAGGCCTTAATTTCGGGCGTACTCGGAGTTTATCAGCCAAACTCACCCCAGAAATGCAGCAAAATTCATACCCAAGCAGCCTAAGCCGATAATCGGCGTCCGGCAAACCAAAAAGCGGTATCATCGAACCCGCATCATTTTTTACCCAAGCCTTCATTAAAGCTAAACATGATCTCTGTCGATAAGCTGATTTTCGAATACCCAGGCCTGCGCGCATTGGATGATGTGTCGTTCGACATCGCTGCCGGCAGCATCACCGCGCTGGTCGGCCCCAATGGCGCCGGCAAAACCACGCTGCTGCGCTGCATGGCGGCGCTGGATCAACCGGTCAGCGGTGCGATCAATATCGCCGGCATCGACGTATTGGAACAACCGCGCGAGTGCCATCGCATCATCGGCTACTTATCGGATTTTTTTGGGCTTTATCAACGCTTGACGGTGCGGCAATGCCTGCATTACGTGGCCCGCGCCCAAGGCATTTTTGCAGCTGATTGCCCGGCCGCTATCGAAGCTGTCAGCAGGCGTTTGCATATTCAAGATAGATTGGAAAACAGCCCGGCCGAGCTATCGCGCGGCTTACGTCAACGGGTAGCCATCGCCCAAGCCATCATCCACAAACCGCCGGTGGTGTTGCTGGACGAACCGGCATCCGGCTTGGACCCGGAAGCCCGCCATGAACTGGCCGAGCTATTTTTAGACCTGCAAGCCCAAGGCATGACGCTGCTGGTGTCCTCGCATATCCTCGCCGAGCTGGAGGCCTATTGCACCGATATGCTGGTGCTGCGTCACGGCAAAATCGTCGAACAGGTTGCGGTGAAAGCGCCGTCCTTGCTAAAACCCTTCAAGTTGCTGCTGGCACATCCAGTAGAAAACCTGTTGCAACGCCTGCAATCGCTACCTGATGTTAAGGTATTGAATAGCGACGATAAACAACAAGCCTTACTGCAGCTGAACGGCGACGCGGCTCAACAACACCAAGTGTTGAAAGCCCTCATCGCACTGGATTTACCGGTCTGCGAATTCGCCCCGGTCGCCAGCAATCTGCAAGACGCTTACCTACAAACCATCCGCCACAGCTCATGAATCTAAATCCCGAATTTGAACGCCAACTGATTTTGGAATGCTCGCCGGCCCGGCTGATAGGCGCGCCTGTGGTGTTGGGCGCGGTGTTTACCTTAACCTATTTCCTAGATGACTACCGGCTGGGCAGCATCACCGCGCAAGCCGCTTTGACGCTATTCATGCTGATCACGCTGCTATGGGGCACCCGGCAAAGCCTGGACAGCATTGTTGAAGAATACCGCGATCGCACCTGGGATACGCAACGCCTGTCGGCTCTCGGGCCGTGGCAAATGACCTGGGGCAAACTGCTGGGCAGTACCAGCATGGCCTGGTACTGC
Source organism: Methylomonas sp. Kb3 (assembly GCF_002834115.1). NCBI lineage: Bacteria > Pseudomonadati > Pseudomonadota > Gammaproteobacteria > Methylococcales > Methylococcaceae > Methylomonas > Methylomonas sp. Kb3. The sequence continues at coordinate 297,848 of NZ_PIZT01000010.1, forward strand.
GCCGGCATTTGTTTACTGGTCCATGCGCTGGCTACCGACAATCCGGCCGCCCTACCCTTATTGTTTTTTTACGCCATTGGCACTGCATTACTGGTACAAAGCGCCGGGCTTTTGTTGGGTTTGCTGGCAGTGCAACGCGGCCAGCTAAAAACCGGTTCGATACTCATTTTGGTATTGGTGGGTTTCCTCGTTTTCATGCCGTCTTTGACTGATTTAACCGAAACGGCCAATTATTTGCCCGGTCATTTTCAAAGCAACACCTGGTATAACCTGACTGTTAACCCACAGACTTTGCACCAAATAAGCCTGCTTTGCGCCTTATTCTGGTGCGTCATGGGCAATTATCGCTTGCTGGCGCAAGACTTGAGTTTGCGCAATTTGCCCTCGGCCTGGCTGGGTTTTACGCTGTTTTTGATTATCTATTTGGGCGGCTTTATTCCCAATACCCACTATTCCTTTTCGCTGGCTGCTTTAGCCGTTTGCAGCGCTTTAACTTACATTGGCGTCATCGTCGAACGGCACGAGCCAATGCGCATCAAACGCTTACTGGATTATTGGCGACAAGCGAATTGGCGCCGAGTGGGTGAGGAACTACCCTTGAGCGCATTGAGTTTTGCGCTAAGCCTGCCGTTTGCGATATTTCTGAGCTTCCAAGAGCAACGCTTTGCCTGGCTGGACATCTCCCTGCATGCCTACCCACTGGCTGTCGCACTATTAGTATTACGCGATTGCGCCGTTTACCTGTTTTTTTGCTACGGCAAAAATCCGCAACGCGCTTTTAGCCTGAGTTTACTGTCCGCAGCGCTGCTGTACGGCATTCTCCCCGGCCTGTTCGGCGCAGTCGGCATGACCAGCGTTTCAGCGTTATTCTTTCCACTATGGGCGGATTCCGCATTCTCGGCGTTAGCTTTTGCCGCGCTGCAATGTGCGCTGATTTTACGCCTACTTTATCAACGCTGGCGGCAAAGTGTTTAAGGCCAATAGAATTTGTTGGTGCGTTAGCTAACTTTTCTTGCTTAGGCCTACCGGAATAGAGAAAATAAAGCCCAGCTACAAAAACAACAATAACTTGGCTATCGGAAAAACTGATGCGCTCTTTGCGCCGCATCGAGTACGATGGTTGCGACCAAGACCGGCGGCATGCGCGTACCAAATCCATTCATCGAACATCTTGCCGGCAAGGCTTTTTTTCGCGCCCCCACCCACCGTCCGCTCGGACTTTTTCTCGATACCAAACTATCGCTCAGCCTCACCAAACTGTTTGCCATCCCGCAGTTCGATGAAGATAGCGAACGGCAGTTTTGGGAAGAACGTTACCTAGTATTACTAAGCCCCCTCAAATGGGCGTTAGGCTTGGGAGCCGTCGCATTCCTGGTCTATATCCTGCTGGATCTGCATACAGGTAATACCTCAACCGCAGAAGCCATCTTAAGACTTCCCATAGTCCTGGTACTTTTGGGCTTATTCAGATACCTAAATGTCTGCGTAGAAGCAGCGGCAAAAATCAACACCATCGCCAAACTCAGCGCCGGACTGTCCGCAGCCAATTTAATCGCCATCTTGCTGTACGACGGTAATCCCCGCTACTACGCTGAAACCTGGCCGGCCCTATTGCCCATGTATTTTTTCAGTTACGGGCAAATGTTCATGTCGTTGCGGGCGACAATGAGTTTTGGCTGGAGTACTGCGCTGACCATGCCGCTGGCCGGCTATTGGCTTGGGCTGACTATGATTGACTTGATCCCGTCTATTCTGAACCTTTGCATCGTCAATATCTTCGGCGTCTGCACTCGTTGTCAATTGGAAGCTTACGCCCGCAAATCCTTCCGCGAAAAACGCAAAGCCCAGGTCAATGCGGAAGACAAAACCCGCTTTTTACAGCAAATGGGCCACAATCTGCGCCAACCACTTCAAGCGTTGGCCTGCTACGCCGCCGTATTGGACGCCGCGCAAACAAAGCCGGCCGGTAATAACGCGGCATTTATGCTCAACCGCATGGGCCTGGTGATAGACGAATTGAACGCCGCCTTTAACCATGTATTGGACATCGCCAACCTGGAAACCGGCCGGCAAATTCCGCAACCGGCCAATATCGATCTCAATACGCTGCTGACCAGCCTGGAAAATCAATATGCCCCGCAAGCCGCCAAGCGCGGCATCCGGCTTAAAGTAGTTTTACGCCGCCAGGAGCCTTACAACCTATGCAGCGACAGCAACATCCTGCGGCAAATTCTCGGCAATTTGCTGGATAACGCCATCAAATATACCGAGAGTGGCTGGATATTGGTCTCTGCTGTAAAAACCGGTAAGCACCGTCTGACGCTACATATCTGTGACAGCGGCCCCGGGATCGCCGAGGAAATGCGCGAAGAGGTATTCAAGGAATTTGTTCGTAACCAGCGTCGCCAGAACGACAACATAGTACCGGGCTTGGGCATAGGCTTGGCTTACGTGGCCGCAGCCGTTAAATGTTTACCCGAACACAGTCTGAGCTTGGTATGCGGTTCGCGTTTTGGCTGCGACTTTAAAATCCAACTACCGGTTGCCGAGCCGATGCTGGCTATATACATCGGATTAGATCAAAACGGCGACTTCTCCGGCTACTTTGTGATGGTGGTGGACGACGACGCCGAGGTATTGCAAGCCATCGCCAAGCAACTCAGAGCTTGGGGCTGCCTGGTACAGGAAGCAGCATCGCTCACGGAAACCGCAGCACTACTAGCCGAAAACGATAGAGATCCGGATTTATTGATCACCGACTTTTACCTGGGCAACCGCGAAACCGCCCACGACATTATCGCCGCAGTCCACAGCGCTTGTGGGCCGGTACCGACCATGATCCTCTCCGCCCGCGCCATCTCGGACCACGAAAAAGCCCTGTTGCCGGCACACACCGCCGTTCTGCGCAAACCTGCCGGCGCCAAAGCCCTGAGGGAAACCATGGTTAAAACGTTGCAGATAACCAAATCCGTGTGAAGGATAGTCAACAAAGAAAATCCGTTTATTAACCATTGGCGTTAAGTTAAGCTTTGGCGCTATTAATTCCCCTCTTAGAAAAAGAGGGGCTAGGGGAGATTCTATATAAATCCCCTCAACTTCAAAGCCGTCAATTCCCCACCCCCGGCTTCCCAAACACAATCCCCCGCTCAAAAATCTTCACCAACAACTCGGTACGTTTAGCGACACCGAATTTTTGGTAAATCGGCCGCAGATGATTGCGCACCGTTTGTTCTTCTATACCCAACTGCCGAGCAATCTGCTTATTGCCTATCCCCTGTGCTAACCAAGTCAGCACTTCGAACTCGCGCGCTGTCAGGCCTAAACTGGCCGAATCGGATACCTTAGGTATTTCTGTAACATGGCCGGCATATGAATCGACAGTTCGTTGCGGGCCCACCGCGGATGCCGGCAAATAAACCTTCCCGGCCAACACGTCCCGCAACGCATCGACAAACGCCTGCCGAGATACAGTTTTGACGATAAATCCCATAGCTCCCGCCCTTAGCGCCTTAAATACCAACTCCCTATCGTCCAGCCCGGAAAACATCACCACGCACAAATCCGGAAATGCCGCCTTCAATTCCACCAGCCCCGCCAACCCATCCTTGCCGGGCAACTGCACATCCAACATAACCAGATTCAACGGCGTTTGCTGAGCCAAGGTCAACCCCTCGTCGAAGCTCTCCGCTTCAAACACCTGTAATTCCGGAATGATTTGTTTCAACAAACAAGCCACACCCTCGCGGGCGCAGAAATGGTCGTCGATCAGGAGAATATTCATGGATAGAGCCGTCCAAATGTAATTTCATCCGATTGTAAATGTTGGTTAGCTTTAATGTCGCGCAGTACATTTGTACTAGTACAAATACACCGTAGACAATATCTAAAAAAAAACAGATTATTACTGAAAATATCCCAGGCCAATAAAATGAAAATAAAAATATTCCTATTTAGCCTTATATTCATAACAAATGGGTGCGCTTTTATTGATAAACACATATTTGATCCAGCAGCATCTCATGCGAGAGTAGCACCGCTATTTCGCAGTCCGGAATGTAAAAACTATAGTGCGCCAGATGGCAAACATTGGTTAAGCACTTTAAGCGAAGACACGTCAACAAAAAATTTTGGTAGCTTTATTGTTAAAGATGAATGTGAATATCAGACAATTTCTATAAACGACTCAAACAATAAAAATACAAATGCAGATAGATTATATTTTGAGCAATGCGAAAATAAAAATCCTAATGAAAACGCATTGAAATACAAAGAAAATATTATAGAAGATAAAAAAATAATTGAAACATTAAAGAAAGATTTAGAGAAATCAAACAAAATTGCACAAGAGCATGAGAAGGAAGCTTTAAGTGTTGAAAAACAGGCTAAAAAACAGATAAGTCTAGTGCCTATAGCTAACGAAAGTAGGATTTTAGCCAATGAATGGAAAGAAACAGCCGAAAACAAAAAATCCGAACTCGATTTGGCTATTGAAAAGTTAAAAATTAGCGAAGCACAACTCGCAAGCATTAATGCCTATTCATTGGGATGTCTTACTTATTTAATAAGTAGATCAGATGAAATTTGTGAAATACACAAATCACATATATACGGTAATAGAACCGCAATGAATACCATATTTCAAGTCATGGCAACTGGCGCAGGTATTGCTGGTAGTATGTCTGGCGTCGGCGCGGCACAAGCTCTTGCGGGTTCTGCTAGTTTCCTGACCGGCAGTCAGGCCATAATGAATGAAGAGGTTTTTCAAAATGTTGTTACACCAGCAATACTAATGGAAATCAATACTAACCGACAAAATTTTTTGAACGATAAACTAACAAGTTATAAAAACGCATCCCAAGCAATAGGACTCGGAGAAATACGTTTCGACGCAATGAATTATCACAATAAGTGCTCATTTTACGATGGACTCAGTTCACTCTTGGATAAAGCTGGAAAAAATCAGATAAAGCTAGAGACCTCCAATAAAGCAATAGAAAACCTGTTAAACCAGAAGAAGGCATTGGAAAATAAAATTAGCACACTACGCGAAACCTTAGATAACGAAAGAAAGGCATCAAATCGCGATGAGTCAAAAATTAAAGATATTGAAAAAGAACTGAAATATTTAGAAGCAAAACTAAATTCCACAGACGCGGCCATACTACAAATCAGTGTCGCAACTATTCCAGAAGAAAATTCAAAAGATAAGAAATAGCAACATATAAATATTAACTCGTAAGTTAATGATCGCCATGGACTATAATTCAAATTATTTATTCAATCTTATACCAAATAAACATTTCTACGATAATAATCTTAACCCTTAACCTAACTAAATAGGTTTAACGCCACATAAATTCAAATCACTAAATTAACACATATATAGTATAACGATGATGAAAACCCTATAAAACTTAACGGGAATACTTACCCAATAAATTCCGACTCAATAAAAAAATGACACGGGAGTGCTAACATGCTGTCTTTGGCAAGCATCAAAAACCAAATTACAATGAGTTTGAATAATGACGAGCACAATCTTAAATATACAATTAATTGAATTTATTCAATAGAGGTTGTCATGGCAATAAACTTCAACGAAATATACAGTGTAATTGAACTGACAGTGACATTTATTCCATTTCATCAAGGCATCATCGAGTTGTGGAAGCTATTTGGATCCAGAACCAGAAGATATTGGGAAGCATTAAACTATATAGTGTATGGCACAGAAAACGGATTAGACGATAAAGAAGAACTGAAACGCTCTGCATCAGATATTCTTAAAGGATTTGTGGTTGGAATACCGACAACTTTCCCTAAAAGAATTCGTGATCATTATAAGAAATCTGGCAAGCAAGTGCGGCTAATTCAGAGCTTTTTATTACGCTCAGTTGGAGACAGCCCAATTACAGAGGTGTCAGATGCCGATATTCGCAATGTTTCGGATATATCCAAATTAATGGCACCCTTGGGAGTCCAACAGACAGCTACGGCATTAGATGAACTGATTCGTTTGAATATACGCAATCCTAATGATGCACAAAATATATTAGATGCAGTTCTAACCAACTTAGACGACCATAAGGATCAAATCTTAAAAAATACCTTACGGAACTGGATTAATATCTTAAATACTGAAGGACAAGATGTAAGCCCTGCTCTATTTTATGTATGGAGGGTTCAGTTTATCGAATCTTTCCTACCTGGAGTAATCCGAGCCGAACGTGAACTCGCAAATGCGCTGAAGTCGGCTGAATTCCGCTATCACAGGCAACTTCGTTCCTTTTCGGCATTTCTTGCAATTACCGAGGCTTTTGCAATTAATTTTATTTTTATTAAATCAGATTCTCACATCCAAATTATTGGTTTTCTATTCGGATTTGGAGCTCTCACACTTGGGTCTGAAGCAGGTAAAAGTCTACTTCAAACTATAGTAGGAATTGGCGCCAGATTTAGGAGATAAATATGGCAGATCTGAAGTTGTATCCCGGAGCAATTAACGCTGAAGGCAATACATATTCGCTACGATTAAGAGTTGATGGCTGGCCTTCCCACTTACCATGCAAAGCAAGTAATCACCTAGAAATCACTCCAAATAGCAATAATGAAAATATAATTGGTCTTGACCCAATACCTGGTGCATTGGGATTAGATAGCCACATCGCTCTCATCACCGGTCTTAAGCCAAATGAGAAATATGTGATAAAGCCAAAATTTCAAGCTACCAATGATGATGAAACTATACTAATAAGAACCCCGCCAGTCTCTTTAGAGCATCCGGAAGACGAGTTAGTTATCGCTCTATCATCATGCTACTTTCCTTCTGACCAATTTGTTGAATATCCAATCAGGATGGAAAATTTCATAAAAAATAATATCCCTCATCTGAAAATATTTTCTGGTGACCAGATATATGCGGATGTTCCAGCAGCATTCAATTCTATTTCACCAAAAATGTTATACCAAGACCGCTACCAGAAGGCTTTTCAAGCGGACAGACTTGGAGGCCTTCTAAAAAAGGGAGCGAATGTGTTTACATGCGATGATCATGAATATTGGAACGGATATCCCGAATCAATGCCTTATTTAACAAGGAGTTGGAGTGAGAATAAATCAAATTGGGCAAAATGTGGACAAGAAGCGTTTTGGAGAAATCAAGGTGTAATGAATATGATAGGAGATTCTCCGCTTGAATTTGAGCGTTGCTGGGCTTCCTACAAATTAGCAGGTATAGACTTATTTATTTCAGATACCCGCACTGACCGTACGAATAGAGATGCCAACAAACCTCACACATTATCTGCGCCGCAAAAGTCCGCATTAATATCGTGGATTAACACAGTTGAACGAATTGGCTTGTTGGTCATTGGTCAACCATTGATGCAGGGACCAATTAAGCTCGTTAACACACTATTTGATAACGCACTAGAAGACTATAAGCGAGAATATCAAGAGCTACTTAGCAATCTCGTAAATAATATTAACGAGCGGGGCGTAAGCTTTATTATTCTCACAGGGGACATTCACTGGGGACGCTTAGTTTACTGGGTCCCGCCGAAAAATAGTCAAGCCAAGCTGATTGAATTTGTAGCATCCCCGCTAGCAAGAGTAGGTGGAATTAACAGCTTACTAAGCACCGAATATAATGTTGGGGTACCAGAAGATGTCTCATTGAGCTCAAGTGAATTCTATAAATTCACACAAAAACTACCTGGTTTCATGGGCGTAAAAGCATTTTCCACAAACGCCAATAATTTTGGAATATTAAAATTAAAAAAGCCTTATACAGATTTTATAACAGCTGGATTTGAGTTATTGAACCTTGCCTTTCCCGAGCCGGAAACCGCAATTGACAATTGGTGTATATCAAAAAACCAAAATAGATGCAAAATTGAAGATCTACCGGTTTAAAAATCACATAGAAAGAGTTTTATTTTACCAGTTTTTACCAGGATAGCCCCAGATGAAAACAACATTCCAATGCATTGCAACAGCTTTAAATATTAGATCCACGCCACGCGGTAGTATTATTGGTGAACTGAGGCTAGGAGATCTGTTTGAAATAGATGCTCAGAAATCGGATTTAACATGGGTTTCTGGAAACGTTTTGAGCGGGATTAACACGGGAAAATCCGGAGTAGTTAGACGCAAGTGGTTGATACAGTATTTTCAAAACTCTCCTGTCCTTTCCTCAGTTAATAGAGATAAAGCAGCCCAGATAATCGCGGATCGTACTCTTGAGTTCGATACCATTAAATATTCATTAGGGGACAAAGCAAAAACATGGAAAGATTTGCAGCAAAAAGAATATGTTGACTGTTCTGGTTGGATTTACCTTTTATCTAAAGAAATATTAAATGCCTATAGTCTTTCCACTAAGCCTAGTCAATTATTTACTTATTCAGACGAGCAGATTACTAACGTAGGCAAGATCACTAGTCAAATTATTTCAGCAAATTGGTTGACTGAGGATATGTTTAAACCGGGTTGTCTGGTAGGAATCGATTTTGCTGAATATTCATGGGATCGTGATCGCGCGTTGGACATTGATCATATTGTAATTGTTGGTGAAGATGCCAATGAACGGTTCATATCTCAAAGCTCGAGCAGCGGTGGCGGCGTAAATCGTGTTGCGCTTTCAAAATGGCTCGCTAGCAATAATGGATTGATAGCGCTTGGGCGAATGCACTTAGTTGACCTCCTGGCACTACCCTAGCTTGTCTTTACTCCCACCAGCTATTGTGGATTTTCCACAATAGCTGCCTCTTACTTACCGCCGCCAATCAACGCCACCATCTCCTCCCGCTGAATCACCTCTTTCTCCTGCAACAGCTCGGCCAACTTATCCAAATAACCGCGTTTCTCGCTTAATATCTTTTGCGCGCGGCGTTCTGCGTCTTCGATCAAGGCTTTGATTTCAGCATCGACGACTCGGGCAGTTTCCTCGCTGAAGTTGCGTTGCTCGTTGACGTCGCCGGGCAGGAATTGCAGTTGCTGGCGTTGTCCGTAGATTAGCGGCCCGAGTTTTTTACTCATGCCCAGGTAGCAAACCATGTTGCGGGCGATTTCGCTGGCTTTTTCCAGATCGTTTTGGGCACCGGTGGAAATGCTTTGTAGCGCCAATTGTTCAGCCACTCGGCCGCCAAGCAGGATGGCTAATTGGTCTTTCAGTTCGTTTTCGGTGGAAAGATATTTTTCCTCGACCGGCAACTGCAACGTAAAACCCAGCGCTGAGACACCGCGCGGGATGATGGAGATTTTATGTACCGGCTGGCCGGTGGGCACGTTTTCTGCGACGAGCGCGTGACCGGCTTCGTGATAAGCCACTCGGCGCTTTTCGTCCGGGCCGAGAATGCGGTTTTTCTTTTCCGGGCCGGCCATCACTCTATCTATGGCTGCTTCGAAATCTGCCATATTGACGGTGTCGCGGCCGCCGCGCGCAGCCAATATCGCCGCTTCGTTGGCGATGTTGGACAGATCGGCGCCGACGAAACCGGGTGTGCGTTTAGCAACCGTGTTTAAGTCGATATCTTTGTCCAATTGCATGGCTTTGCTGTGCAATTTCAGGATAGCCACCCGGTCGATCAGGTCGGGTTTATCCACCACAATTTGCCTGTCGAAGCGGCCGGCACGCAGCAAAGCTCTATCCAGGATTTCCGGCCTGTTGGTGGCTGCCATCACCACGACGCCGGAGGTGGCGTCGAAGCCGTCCATTTCGGTCAATAACTGGTTCAGGGTTTGCTCGCGTTCGTCGTTGCCACCCAGCATAGCCGGGCCGCCACGGGAACGGCCAATCGCGTCCAGTTCGTCTATAAAGATGATGCAAGGGGATTTTTGCCGGGCTTGTTCGAACAAGTCCCGCACCCGCGCCGCGCCGATACCGACAAACATTTCGATAAACTCGGAGGCGCTGATGTTAAAAAACGGCACCCCGGCTTCACCGGACACCGCGCGGGCCAACAGGGTTTTGCCGGTACCCGGCGAGCCGACCAACAACACGCCTTTGGGCATGCGGCCGCCCAACTTTTGCAGTTTTTCCGGGGATTTTAAAAACTCAATGGTTTCTTTTAATTCCTGCTTCGCGCTTTCCGCGCCGGCCACGTCATCAAAAGTGGTTTTAGAGGTTTCCTGCTGGATCCGGATTTTATTGCCCAAGTTCAAAAAGCCGCGCCCTGCTCCGCCGGTCATTTTCGGCAATAGCCACATCCATATGCCGGCAAAAATCGCCAGCGGAATTACCCAGTTAAACAGCAAATTGCTCAACCAGTTGTCACCGCTTCTGACCACATATTCCACTTTATGCTCTTGCAGATTTTTAACCAGCGACTCGTCCCATAGCGGCACGGTGAAGAAATGCTTGCCGATTTTCTTATCTTCTTCTTTTAATGTGCCGTTGATGAATCGCTGGGTAACCACGGCGTTTTCGACTTTATTGTCGTTAACCAGGGTTAAGAACTGGCTAAAGGGAATTTCCTGGCCCTGGATGCGTTCGCCGCCGGCGAATAGCGACATTACAAAAATCCCCAACAGCACGTATAACCATACCGGTGAACGCTTAGGCTCACTGCCGTCGGGCTGGTCGGTACCCGGTTTAGGTTTGGATAGGCTTTGCCACGTCGATTTGAGCCACGCCCAAAACACGCATAACCATTTAACAAAAGTCTGATAAAGCTCGGTTAGTCTTTGCTGGTCTATCATGACGCACTCCCCTCTTGTAGTTATCGAGGCCATTGCAGGGTCCCTAATCCGCCATTCCAGCCAAAATGGGGAACCTGTTTAGGCCTCTTTGTTCGTTCACTGTACTCCAGTTTTACCGGTTTTTAGCGAGTAAGCAAATGCACTGAGCCGGAAATATTTTCTTGAATATACGGAAATCCAGTTTTTAACTATCTCCAGGCGCCTATCTTCGTGCGAACGACGCCATTTGAGGCGCGGGTTAATGATCTAAAGTCGGACGCACTATTTTTTGTCGCTAGGAAAGTGAAAAATGCATCCAAAGCTTGGGTATTTTCGTACATCCTCATACACGCCAGCGTCGGCATAATCGCTTTATCAATTGAGTTGCTGTTTCGTCGCGTTTGCTATCTAATGACCAACGGTCAAAGCAACCGGGCGCACCGCGTCCCGCAACTCATTTTTCCCAACTTAGAAGGAGGGACAAAATGTCAAACCCGCTTAGCACGCTGATCGGCAAACTATTCACAGACCCGATCGAACAAGTCGGCATCGCTCTGCCGTCCGCTACTTTGGTAGCAGTATTCTTTAATTATCGAGAACAGATTCACCCCGCATTGCAGCGTTTGCCTGACCCGTTTGCCGCCAGCACGGCAGGTGCATTGATTTTTCTGCTGCTGACACTGGCGATCTCCCTTATTGTCAAACGCTTGTCGCACGACATACTCAATACCACTTACGATTATTTATATCGGAACCGTAAACGCCTGAAAACGGATAGTTGGTACCGGCGCGCGCAAAATCTGGCTTTAACCACCAACGACCCGTTGTTGAGTCAATATCACGAAGCCTTGGATAGGCTTAGGGACAACGACAACCCCGTGGTGGCCAAGGTGGAGGCGTTGCAATTGCAATCCAAATTAGCGCGCAGCCTGACTTTGATATTGGCCATTTTTACTGTGGTCTTGTTTATTGAGAAGTTGCTATTACTGGGATGGGTATGCGGCGGGGTTTCAGGATTAATGCTTTCCAGTTTTTGCAAGGAACGTTGGGCCGCGTCCGAAATGGTTTATCAAGCGCTTTACGAAACCTATTACCGCCAGGAGCGCCGTCACCCCATATGGACTTCCCCGGTCACTCGTATCAAAAAACCGGCGCAGCAATTACCCGAGACCGAGTCTATAGAATAAAAAATCGTCATTGACACATCAAAAGACGGCAAGAGGCGCATAGAACGAATCCTAGACCGGCGGATAGAGCGGGTATATCATCCGCGCGGCAAGCCTAATTAGAGACCTTAATCGATCAACGAGATCGTTACCCAAAAGGCGGACTTATGCATAAACCGACATATCGACTTAAAACCCTGGGTTACGCCGCGCTGAGCCTGCTCCCGCTCTCCGTTGCCGCGCAAACTGCGGCCGTTAACGGCGAGGAAAAACCCATCGCCCTATCGATTCATTTTTTGATTACGTTGGGCATCTTGGCGTTGGTTGTGCTCGCTTTTTTACTGTATTTGCGGCATCTGCAAAAAACCTTTCTGGAAACCTGCACCCGCGAAAAACAACTGGCGCTGTTTTTTCAAAGTCCGGCCGGCCTGCCGGAGGGCACGATACGCGGTGTGATCGCGATGCTGATCGTCACGGCCTCAATGTTGTTTTTGGCCTTGCCGAACAATCAGTTTCCGGACGTATTGGGCGGCATCCTCGGCACCATCATCGGCTTTTACTTCGGCGCACGCGGCCAGAATCGAGATTCGGAAAGCGCCGCATTGCAGCAAGCCCATGAAGCAACCACGCAACGCGACGCAGCGGTCAGCCAACAACAGCAATCCAAAACCGGCTCCATGCTGGAAACCGTCAGCAGCGGCATCGACATGGCGCGCACGGTGGCCGGTTTGCTGCCCAAGGAAATTGGCGGCAAATACGTCGATCTGGCGAACAAAGTCGAAAAAGGCGTAAATGTCGCCAAGGGCCTGATGGGCGAAGGTAAAATCGAAGATGCGCTGCACGCGGTCACCGACACGCAAACCGCGCTGGACCAGGATGGGCCGTTGACAGACATCCTCGGCAGCGCGGTAAAAACCTTCGGCGCCACGCTGGGGACCTTCATGCCGCCTGCTGCGTTGATCGCCGCCGTGGTGGCCGGCACCGTGAAACTGACTGGTATTTATTATCAAAAATGGAAAGCCCGGATTTTACACATGCCCTTCTCACCGGCGGCCGGTTTGACGCTGGAGCCGGTCGATGACAACACCGGCTTTATGTTGCTGCGACAAAGCCCGTTATTTCGTGCCGCGTTTCAGGCGCAGATGGAAAATCCCAAGTTTATGAAAGACGCGGTCAACGACTTTATCGGCAATGCCGATTCGGCGGCATTATTCGAAAAATATGCCGAACTGGGCGGCTTTACGACGTTGCAGCAATTTGAAGAAGGCCTGGACGAATTCCATCGCACCGCTGCCGACCGGGAATTGAAGTCTTTGATCCTAGCCCGCGACCCGGCGATGTTCGGCAGCACCGGCGGTTACGAATCGGTGTTGCAAGCCGTGGACAAACTGCACCAAAACCCCGATGCATTAAAGGACCTGGATAGCTTGATTGTGGTGACCGAGAAGCTGCAAGCGGAGGACAAACCGGTCTCCGGCATGATTAACAAAATCCTCGAGGGCCAAGCGTCATGAGGCCGAATCTGAAAATAGTCATACCGCTATTAGCAACGGTTTTGTTAGCCTCCGGCTGCGCGACCCGGCAATTGAAAAACTTCAAAGAAGCCGCTGATGAAAATAATTGGCACGAAATAGCGGGGGCGGAAGTCGATTGCAAAGCCGACGACGAGACCTGTAACCAATTGCATCTGCTGAAAGGCGACGCCTGTTACCGGCTAGCTAAACAAAACACCGACAGCATCAAAAATTATCAATGCGCAGCAGAGCAACTCGAACAAGGCATACATTTGACAACGGATTGGGCTGCGGCCGAGGCTATCGTCGGGCAACGCGCCCAGTATTTCGAAAACTGGTGCGAGTCGTTGCGCTCACTGCGTAGCGAACAGACCAGCACAGCCGCTGCTAAGCCTTACAACCAAAAGTTACACGCTTGTGCCCGCGAATTTCTGCAAGCGCCCGGCGACTTAAAACCCGCCGCCACCTTTTTTCTGCATAACGCCGAGTTGGCAGCGATTCGTTTTCAAATCAACGATACCGGCAGTTGCCAAGCGCTGAAACAATTACAACAAAACGAGAACCAAGCTGCCGCGCAGGCTGGCCAAAGCCGCTACGCCGATTATCACCGGCGCTTGTTAAACGACATCGCCGGAATCAAAGCTTCGATTCCCGGCTGCCCATAAGCCTTTAGCGGATAGGAGCCGGTCATGGCATTCAGTCGCCCACTTAAATTTCAACTGCCTATGCTGCGCGGCCGCGATGTGTTGGAAGTACAGACGCGCTTAAAAAGCCTGCAAATAAACGGTGTCGGCCAGCCCGACGGATTATTCGGTGCCAAAACCTCCGCAGCCGTGGTGGCGTATCAAAGCAGCCACGGCTTGGACAGCGACGGCATCGTCGGCCCGCTAACCTGGAGCAGTTTATTCCAGGACGACAGTTCTCCGAATATGCAACGTCCCGCCGCTAACGATGCCGGCAGCACGGTTATCGGCCAAGATTTACTCGACGAGTTAAAAACCCGGCATGCTTATCAGGACAGCGTGACCTGGCAATTGACCGATCAAGGGTTATTGGTAGGCAGCGACGATACCCCAATAGGCACTGGCGGCGAGCCGAAAACGGTAGGCAAAGTCTGGAACCAGTTCGGCAGTGCCTTGACGCATTGGTCTACCGAGTTGAAAGTGCCGGTGGAGCTGATCATCGCCACCATTTGCACCGAGTCGTCAGGCAATCAAAACGCGGTGCGCGAAGAACCGGGCTTTATCGACGAAGTGCGCACACCGCATAAAATTTCGCCAGGCCTGATGCAGACTTTGATTTCCACCGCCCGCGCGGCTTTAAACAAAGATGACATCGATAAAGCCTGGCTATTAGTCCCCAGCAATTCGATTCAGGCCGGCACCGCCTACATCGCCGGACAATGGAAGCAAACCCATTTCGATCCTCCCAAGGTCGCATGCGCTTACAACGCCGGCGGCATCTATCGTAACGACTCGGCCCGCAATCGTTGGAAAATGCGTCAATACCCGATCGGCAGCGCCGAACACGCCGACCGTTTTGTGAAATGGTTTAACGATTGTTTTGTGTTTTTCGAGAGTAACGGCGGCGCGCCCGAGTGTAGTTTTTTTAATGCCCTGCGCAAATAAGCTGCGCAGCTTTCTCCGCAAAAGTTGGGGCCGGTAGGCGGCTAAGCAAATCCATTGCAAGCACTGAGCTCCCGCCTGCGCGGGAGCGGCGATTTTTAAGTTTAGATCAATCACTAGACAGACTCTGCGATTCCGAGACGTCCCTCCCACCGCAGTTTGACAATTACCTACCCCGAGGAATCTTAGCGGTATGAAGATGTCGATTGGCAGAAGGTATTGCCGCATCGCCACCATCCATGGCATAACGTCGGCTGACCTGCTTGCCGACATTGAGGCCCAACATGCTGCAAAAACGCCTGATTGCTCTGCTGTTGCTGCTGATCCTGTTGCCGACTTTATCGGTCGGTTACATGGCCTATCGGTTTGCCATCGACAATATCCGCACGGACCGCTTTAATATTGTCAGCCGCGTCGCGGATAACCGCCATGAACAACTCAAACTGGTACTGGCACGTGCCGACACGCGCGCCCACGCCTTCCTGGCCGAGGTGCTAATGAAATGCGTGGCGGCGGAGCAATTGAACCGCGCCTGTGCCACTGATTTCATAAACGACTATTTACTCACCGAAGGCGCTGCCGGCGCGGTGTTTTTCCGGCTCGACTCCGAATCGGGCACGGTCAGCGTCGGCGAGCAGCCGGTGGCACTTTCTGATCTAAAAAATTTTCAAGCCGGACAACTGGCCGACTTCAGCAAACCGGTTCCGGACCAGCCACGTTTTTATTATGTGATTGCCAAAGATGCCAAACTGCCCTGGCAATTGTTGATCAGCTATCCGGTTAGCCTGATTCAAAGTATTTTTACGGCTCACTCCGATTTGGGCAAATCCGGCGAATCTTTCCTGGCCGACAGCAGCGGCTTTTTCGTTACCCAGCCGCGCTATGCCAATAGCCACCCTATCGCTACGCAACCCATGCAAAGCTGCCTGGCCCGGCAAAACGCGGAAATGATGGCCAGCGATTACCGGGAGCGTGCCGTCATTCATGGTTTCCGCACGATTCCGGAAATCGGCGGCGGCTGCATCATGGCGCATATCGAACAGGCCGAGGCGCTGGCCCCCATTCAGCGCCTGGAAAAACAAATGCTGCTCATCGTGCTGGTCTTTGTCGGCTTGACGACGATAATCGCCAACGCCCTGGCCCGGCGTATCGTCCGGCCCATCTCGCGCCTGACCTGCACCGCCCGACGCATTCGCGACGGCGACTTGTCGGTGCGAGCCGAAGTCCGAGGTCTGGATGAAATCGCCGAATTGGCCAACTCCTTCAATCACATGACCGATGCACTGGCGGATGCCCAACATAATCTGGAAGCGAAAATCGCCGAACGCACCCACGCCCTGCGTACCAGCGAGGAACGCTATATGCTTGCCGAACGGGCCGTTAACGACGGTATCTGGGACTGGGACATCGTGCATCACGAATACTACTTATCACCGCGCTGGAACAAGATTCTGGGTTATGCCGACGGCGAATTGCCGAACGTGGAATCGATTTTCTTCGAATTAATCCACCCCGATGACAAAGCCCGCGCCAGTGAAGCGTTTCGCAAACACTTGGAACATAACGAGCGTTACACTACCGAACTGCGTCTTCGGCACAAGGACGGCAGCTACCGTTGGGTGCTGGATCGGGGGGATGCGTTGCGCGACGCCGAGGGCCGGCCGGTGCGGATGGTCGGTTCCATCACCGACATTACCGAACGCAAGGCGGCGGAAGCCGAATTGCTGAAATACCGCGAGCACTTGGAAGAACTGGTGGCGATGGCCACCACCGAGGTCAAAGCCATCGTGCAAACCGCCGTAAACGGTGTGATTTCCATCGACAGCAGCGGTCTGATTCGGATGTTCAATCCCGCCGCCGAAAAACTGTTCGGCTGGAGCAGCGCCGAGATCGTCGGTAAGAATGTCTCGCTACTGATGCCGGAACCGGATGCCTCTGCGCACGACAGTTACATTCAGCATTTTTTAGCCACCCATCAAGCCAAAATTCTCGGCATAGAGCGGGAAGTCATCGCCCAACGCAAAGACGGCAGCCGCTTTCCGGCCAATTTGGCGGTGGGTCACGGCATTATCTCGGAGGGCCGGCATCTATTTGTCGGCTTTATTTCTGACATCAGCTTGCAGAAACAAGCCGAGCAGGAATTGAGACTGGCTAAGGAAGCAGCCGAGGCCGCCGCCAAAGCCAAGGCCAATTTTCTGGCCAATATGAGCCACGAAATCCGTACGCCCATGAATACCGTGATTGGCTTTGCCGAAGTGGCCTTGCAAGATCAAAACCTGGCCGCCGATACGCGCGGCCACATCAAAACCATCCTCAGCTCCGGCCGGCATCTGCTGGGTGTGATTAACGATATTCTGGATTTTTCCAAAATCGAAGCCGGCAAAGTAGAGTTGGAATCGGTGTGCTTCAACCTGCCGTTTGCGGTGCAAGAAGCCTTGCAAATTATGGGACTGCGCGCCGCCGAAAAAGGCTTGCGCATCGATTTGGCTATAGAAGCCGGCTTGCCCACCCATTTCGTCGGCGACCCGAACCGTTTACGGCAAGTGATTTTGAATCTGGTCGGCAACTCGGTAAAGTTTACCGATACCGGCAGCATAGGCGTCACCATCACCCGCGCGGAAGGTGTGGAGATGTTGCATTTTGCCATCAGCGACACCGGCATCGGCATGACCCAGGAACAAACCGAACACATCTTCGAATCATTTTCGCAAGCGGATACCACCACCAGCCGTCGCTTCGGCGGCACCGGTCTGGGCACCACCATCAGCAAACAAATTGTCGAGTTGATGGGGGGCCGGATTTGGGTGGAAAGCCAGGTTGGCGTCGGCTCGGTGTTTCATTTTACTGTGCATATGCCGGAATCAGCCAGCGCGGAAAACTGCCTGTACGATGTGAGCTCGGTGCATAGCGTGGCTTATTTTTCGCCGCGCCGCTTCAAGGTATTGCTGGCGGAAGACATAGAAGCCAACGCCACTTTGGCGCGCTTGCGCCTGGAGCAGCAGGGCCATCAAGTCAGCTGGGTTAAAAACGGCCAGGAAGCGGTGGACGCCTTTCGAAGCGGTGACTACGACTTGATTCTGATGGACTTGCAAATGCCGGTGCTGGATGGCATAGCCGCCACCCGACAAATCCGCGAACTGGAACAAGCCGGCAGCAGCCACATCCCAATTCTGGCCCTGACCGCCAGCGTGTTGAGCCACGAACGCCGCGAGTCGCTGGATGCCGGTATAGACACCATCGTCGGCAAACCCATTGATGTCGACGATTTATTAACGCAGATGGAACGGCTGGTGCCCAAGGGGCATGGCATTGCCAACACCGGCGTAAACATTGCCGAGCCGGCGAAAATCGCCGTCGACTTTACGCCTTTGGCCGGCGTCGCCGATTACGAGAAAGGTTTGGCAACCTGGCTGGACCCGCTGATTTACGCCGATGCCTTACTAAATTTTGCCGAACAACACGGCGCGGACGGCAGCAAATTACTGCGCAATCTGCAGGAGCACCCGGAGAATCCGGAAGCGGTCCGGCGCATCGCTCATGCTTTAAAAGGTGTGGCCGGCAATCTGGCCTTACCCGTTATCGCCGGTCTGGCAACCGAGGTTGACGCGCAATTCAAAAGCGGCGACCTGCAAAATATCCAGGAATTGATCAAGACGCTCGACGCCGCGCTAAACACCGCTGTTGCAGCCATACACCAACTAAAACTGCCGAGCAAACCGCCAGCGGTTGCCGCAACAGCCTTCGATGCGGAACGGGTCAGCGATCTTTTACTGGAATTAAACACCGCGCTGGACAGTTTGAATCCTGACCACGTCGAACCGGTTTTACAAAGGCTTGGCGCGTTTCTCGGCGAAACCGAGCTGAAAGCCATCCGCTTTGAAGTGGATAGTTTCGATTTCGACGCCGCGAAAATCCAAGTTAACCGCTTGGCGGATAAATTAGCGATCACGTTTAAGGAATAAGCCATGAAAGACAGCTACAAAGTATTGCTGGTCGACGACGAACCGAACAATTTGAAAGTGTTACAGCAAATACTCAAGGACCACTTTCAACTGCTGTTTGCCATCAACGGCGAAAAAGCCCTGGCGGCCGCCCGGGAACATCAACCTGACATCATTCTGCTGGACATCATGATGCCGAATATGGACGGCTACCAAGTGTGTACGCAGTTAAAAGCCGATCCGTTGACTGAGAAAATCCCGGTAATTTTCGTCACGGCGATGGGCGAAATGGAAAACGAAGCGCGCGGTTTCGATGTCGGTGCGGTCGATTACATCCAAAAACCGGTCTCAGGCCCTATCGTGCTGCGCCGGGTACAAACCCATCTATCGCTGGTGCGGGTGGACGAGTTGGATCAACTCGCCCGCGCCGCCATCGAAATGCTCGGCGATGCCGGCCACTATAACGATCCGTACACCGGCGACCACATCTGGCGCATGGCAGCTTATTCTGCGGCGCTGGCTCGCGCCGCCGGTTGGACGCCATCGCAAGTGGCGATGATGGAATTGGCCGCGCCCACCCACGACACCGGCAAAATCGGCATTCCACATGCCATTTTAAAAGCGGCACGGGCGCTTAATGAAGAAGAATGGCCGATCATGCAGTCGCATTCGCAAATCGGCTACGACATCTTGAATAAAAGCGACAATCCGGTCTTCAAAATGGCTGCGGAAATCGCCCGCCATCACCACGAACAATGGGACGGCAGCGGCTATCCGATGGGTTTGGCCGGTGAGGCAATTCCGGAATCCGCCAGAATCGTGGCGATAGCCGATGTATTCGATGCCTTGACCACTAAACGTCCTTACAAAGAACCGTGGCAGCTGGAAGAGACTTTAAAATCGATGCAAAGCATGGCCGGCAGCCATTTCGATCCGCGCCTGCTGGCCTTGTTTATGGAAATAATGCCGGAAATCTTACGCCTGAAAGCGGCATGGGGCCAATAAGCTACTAAATATCGTATCGGTGACGATTTTCCGTAACGATTGCAGGCGGGAAGCCGGCTTTTCTGTATCAGGCCCTATCAGGCTCTTCGCACCCAGGCCACAGCCGGCAAGGCTTGGACGCCCACTACCCCAAACCCCGTTTAATTCGATAGTTTTGGCATTTTTTATGCTGCGTACTGCTTGTCATTAAATAACCAGGGGCGCGTCATGAAAACCTACGAAAAAATACAAATCGGCGATGTCATCCACAGTAACTGGTATGGCGATGGCACCGTCGCCGATCTGAATGAATCCGGGACAGGCAAAATCAAATTCGGCAGATTCTTCGTGCTGTTCCGGGAGTTTGAGATTTTTTATGCAAACGGCTGGATGTTGTCGGTGTAAAGGCAGAGCATACTAGCCAAACAGAACACTCGAACCGGTGAGGACAAGGCCACGCACAGTCAGCGGGTTGGCTGTTCCTCTCTGGTTTGATGGGGGTATTGGGTACTCCAAAGCGCAAAGCACTTGCTTAAACACGTTTCAATGGTGGCATTAACCCAGCTGCGGATCCCTCTCTAATCAATGCATCCGCAGTGAGTTTGTCTGGCGTTTTCAAAATACCGTTTTGGTCTTGTCAGCCGGAAATTGGCTTAGCAGTGTGATATGGCAGCTAAGCGCTGCCCCGTGAATGTCGGACTGCGTGGGAGCGACGATATTTAAAGGCCGGGCTTAGGATTTAGCCGCGCTTTTACTGCCCAGTAAAATCGTATGCCTTTGATAGCCGTCGTCCGCCGCCGCAGCCGCAGCCTCGGCTTTCCGCAATTGCTCGGCCCGGTCGTGTTCTAGCGCTTCTCTCAGTACATCGCGGTAAGACCGATTGATGCTGCTGGCATATTGCGTGTCTTTTTTCTCTTGGGTTTCGGCGATGGTCTTCGTGGGTTCCGGGTCGTAACGCTCTTCAAGTTCCTCAGCCAGTTTTTTTAGCTGTTGGCTGATTGCCAGGGCTGATTGAGATGAATGGGTTTTGTTGTCGTCCAAACTAAAAATTCGGATCATTTCATCCCGCAAATTAAACCCATACACCACAGGGTCGCCGTGCTTTTGCTGAAAATCGTAGGCAATAAAAAAATCCAGCGGATTGGTGGGATTTTTATCAAAGAAGATCGTAGCGCTTTCCATGGTGTAATTCAGCGCCTCGACAAACTGCTTCCTGGCCTGCTCCATTTCTTCAAAGATAAAATCATCGGCAATTTGTTTTACGATGTATTTCATAATCCGCCCCAGCTTAAATTCGATTGACTCGTCTACCTAAAACTCGCTGCATCCTATTCTGTTTCATAGACGGCGAGCATCATTGCTACGAATTGTATCAATTTGCTTCGCTGGTGCACCTAAATGAAATATTGCCATTATCCGGCAGGTTTACACCTGGCAAAATGCCTATCCAGCCACCGGGAAGCTCATATCGGCCCGGCCAATCCTACATCGCAGACCCGCGACCTTAGCAATACCGCTAATTCTTCCGCATGTCTCGGCGAGCCTCCCCATTCCGGTGCGCACCACGCATGTGCAAAAAAAGCACTTCCGAATCAATAGAGTGCATGATTTTTCTGCATGCCAAGATGCACCCGCAAATTTCTCTAAAAACAGACTCACCAAAAATAGGTGTAACACACTGTTTATAATGGTTTTTTACATATAGTTATCACAAGAGTCATTAAACTGGCATCAGCATTGCTTAGTAAGCAGCAATACTCCAGTGTAGGAGTGGTAAACCCAAACCCCGCTCACTGTTGAGCACTAAAGACAAAGGCGTCTACTGTCAGGCTTGCAAACAAGTCGGACATAGACGCCTTTTTTTTGGCCCGTTTTTCTCAATTGACAGGAACCGACATGAAACAGAACCGCATTTTCACCCCGAAGACACTTGCCGCCGCTTTCAGCTCGGTGGTTGCGCTGGGCATATTAGGCTTTTCCAACCACAGCTTCGCCGCCGGGAAACTGGAAAAAGAAGATTTGAAGTTCGGTTTTATCAAATTGACCGACATGGCCCCGCTGGCGGTGGCTGCGGAAAAAGGTTTTTTTGAAGAGGAAGGCCTGTTTGTGCAACTGGAAGCACAAGCCAATTGGAAAGTGGTGATGGACCGGGTTGTGAACGGCGAGCTGGACGGTTCGCACATGCTGGCGCCGGCACCGTTAGCGGCCAGCATCGGCTTCGGCACCAAGGCCGACATCGTGACTGCCTTCAGCATGGGCTTCAACGGCAATGCCATCACCGTATCCAACGACATCTGGAAACAAATGAAAGCCAATGTGCCAATGGAGGGCGGCAAACCGGTGCATCCGATTAAGGCTGATTATCTGAAACCGGTAGTGGACAAATATAAAGCCGAAGGCAAGCCATTCAATATGGCGATGACTTTTCCGGCCGGTTCCCACAACCTGAAACTGCGCTATTGGCTGGCGGCTGGCGGCATTAATCCCGGCTACTATGCGCCACCGCAAGACATTTCCGGCCAGATCAGCGCCGATGCTTTGTTGTCGGTCACGCCGCCGCCGCAAATGCCGGCGACGCTGGAATCCGGCACCATCTTCGGCTATTGCGTCGGCGAGCCGTGGAACCAGCAAGCGGTATTTAAAGGCATCGGTGTGCCGGTGATCACCGACGAGGAATTGTGGAAAGACACTCCGGAAAAAGTGTTCGGCGTGACCAGCTCTTGGGCCGAGAAATATCCCAACACCTATCTGGCAGTCACTAAAGCCTTGATCCGCGCTTCGATCTGGCTGGATGCCGAGAGCAACAAAAACCGTAAGGAAGCGATTGAAATGTTGTCGCAAAAACAATATGTGGGCGCCGACGTTGAAGTACTGGCGGCCAGCATGAACGGCACCTTTGAATACGAAAAAGGCGACAAACGCTCCCTGCCCGACTTCAACACCTTCTTCCGTCACGGCGCCAGCTATCCCTCTTACAGCAGTGCGGTTTGGTACCTGACGCAATTACGGCGCTGGGGCATGATCGCCGAGCAAAAACCGGATAACTGGTATCTCGACACCGCGAAAAAAGTTTATCGCCCCGATATCTATTTGGCTGCGGCGAAAGAATTGGTGGCCGAGGGTAAAGCCAAAGCGGAAGATTTTCCGGCCGACACCGGCATCAAGCCTTCACAAAACTTTTTCATCGACAAAATTCCGTTCGATGCCAACAAACCTAACGATTATCTAGCCAAATTTCCGATTGGCTTGAAAGGCAAACAAACCGTCTCCGGCGGCAAGATTGTCGACTAAGAAACTCTGGTGGGTGCTCTACACAAGGATCGTATGTTGATGCATGGACGCATCCTTTTTACCGACACCATTAAGACAAGCGAGCAAAGACATGACTAATACATTGATCAAATTTTTCAACATCACCGGCCTGACTTGGTTCGTACCCTTGGTCAAAATCGCCGCTGGCGAAAACCCTGCCCAACAAATGCGTCAATTATGGCTGGTCATGGGCGTCCCCATCATCGCTTTCATCTTGTTTTTAGGATTTTGGAGCGTCACTGCCGCACGCATCAACACCAGTTTGGGCGCCATTCCCGGCCCGGTCGCGGTATGGTCGGAAGTCAGCGGCTTGGTGACCGAACACTATGCGGAAAAAACCAAAATGGCCGAGTTTTACGAACGCCAGGAATTACGGAATAAAGAAAAACTGGCCGAAGACCCCAAAGCGGAAATCAAGCCCCGCCCCTACACCGGCAAACCGACTTATCTGGACCAAATATTTACCAGCCTGCGCACCGTATTCGCCGGCTTTATCATCGCTACGCTGATTGCCGTGCCTCTAGGTATCATCTGCGGCATGAGTCCGGTGTTGAATACCGCGTTTAACCCTTTGATTCAAATCTTCAAACCGGTATCGCCGCTAGCCTGGTTGCCCATCGTCACCTTGGTGGTGAGCGCCATCTATGTCACTGACGACGATTCCTGGTTCGCCAAATCGTTCGTCACCTCGGCCATCACCGTGACTTTATGCTCTTTATGGCCAACGCTGATCAACACCGCCGTGGGTGTGTCATCGATAGACCGCGACCTGGTCAACGTCGGCAAAGTGTTAAGACTGGATTGGGCCACGCAGATCAAACGCATCATTCTGCCTTCGGCATTGCCTTATATCTTTACCGGGATGCGCCTATCCTTGGGCGTGGGCTGGATGGTTTTGATCGCCGCCGAGATGCTGGCGCAAAACCCAGGACTGGGCAAATTCGTCTGGGATGAATTCCAAAACGGCAGTTCCAATTCCTTGAGCAGGATCATGGTGGCGGTATTTACCATCGGTATTATCGGCTTCATTCTCGACCGGGTAATGCACTCGTTACAAAACCTGTTCTCGTTCCAAAAAATCTGAGGATGCCGTCATGAGCGCCGCCCAAGCCAAAATCATCGAACTTTCCATGCACAAACAATCCGCTATGTCTTCCGTTCCCGCCAACGATGCGTATAAGCCGCTAGTAGAGTTAAAAAATGTCTGTAAATCCTACGGAGAAGGCAAAGACAAAACCTCCATCCTCAGAGACATTAATCTGGATATTCGCGAAGGCGAGTTTATCGCCATTGTCGGTTTTTCCGGCAGCGGCAAAACGACCTTGGTATCGATGATTGCGGGTTTAATCCATGCCGACAGCGGCGAACTATTGAAACAAGGCCAGCCCATCACCGAACCCGGCCCGGATCGCGGCGTGGTGTTTCAAAACTATTCCTTGATGCCCTGGCTAACCGTTTACGAAAACGTGGCGCTGGCGGTAGATGCGATCTTTAAGGACTGGACGCCGGAACAACGCCGCGCGCATACCGAGAAGTACGTCAAAATGGTGAACCTCGGCCGGGCGATGGACAAAAAACCCGCCGAGTTGTCAGGCGGTATGCGCCAGCGTGTTAACGTGGCCCGGGCGCTGGCCGCCAACCCGGATATTTTGCTGCTGGACGAACCGCTCAGCGCCCTGGATGCGTTGACCCGCGGCAACTTGCAAGACGAAATTCTGCAAATTTGGGAACAGGATAAAAAGACTGTCATCTTGATTACCAACGACGTCGATGAAGCCATTTACATGGCCGACCGGGTCATTCCACTCAATCCCGGCCCGGATGCCAGCTTTGGCCCGTCCTTTACGGTCAACCTGGAGCGGCCGCGCGACCGCACCGCTTTAAACCATAACGATGAATTCAAACGCCTGCGCGCGGAAATCACCCGCTATTTGATGAATATCGGCATGGAAAAAGCCCAAGCCGACGCTGGCGACAAGCTCAAGCTACCGGATGTCCGCCCCAATACCAGTAACGACTGGAAGCTGGATACCTCGGCGCTAAAACCCAGCGCCCGCGATCTGGGCAAGGCCCGCTATCTGGAATTCTCCAATCTGTCCAAAATCTACCCTACCCCGGACGGCAACAGTACCGTGAAAGTGGTGGACGGCTTCGATTTAAAAATGAAGAAAGGCGAATTCATTTCCATCATCGGCCACTCCGGTTGCGGGAAATCCACGGTGTTGTCGATGACCGCCGGCCTGAACGAAATATCCGAAGGCGGCATTATTTTGGATAACCGGGAAATCAGCGGCGCCGGTCCGGATCGCGGCGTGGTGTTTCAGGCTCCTAGCCTGTTTCCCTGGCTGACCGCCTTCGAAAACGTGATGCTGGGCGTGGATAAAGTCTACCCACATGCCTCGCAAGACGAACGCGAGGACATCGTCGAATACTACCTGACCCGGGTCGGTCTGGCCGATGCGATGTTTAAAAAAGCCGGGGACATGTCCAACGGCATGCGCCAGCGCGTCGGTATTGCCCGCGCCTTTGCCTTGTCGCCCAAATTACTGCTACTGGACGAACCGTTCGGTATGCTGGATTCGTTGACCCGCTGGGAATTGCAGGAAGTATTGATGGAAGTCTGGGAACGCACCCACGTCACCGCGATCGTCGTGACGCACGATGTCGACGAAGCCATTCTATTGGCTGACAGAGTGGTGATGATGACCAACGGCCCGCACGCCAAAATCGGCAAAATTCAAGAAATCGACCTGCCTCGGCCGCGTACTCGCAAGGCCCTGCTGGAGCATCCGGATTACTACAAGTACCGGGAGAGCTTGCTGACCTTCCTGTCCGAATGCGATCACACCCATTAATTTATAACCGCTTGTTTTCCTAGGGGGCCTTATGCCGCAAACACTCAAACGTCCAACCGGCACGTTACCGGCGACACTATTATCACTCACCTTCTTCAGCCTGCCGGCCGCCGCCGACATTACCAAAGAGGTGGAAGACGCCTTGAATTTCTACCATTACGGCAGCAACGGCGCAGTAAAAATGGATTTGAATTACCGCTGGGAGAATGTCGATAAAGACAACTCTGTTCGTAAACCCGCCAATATGGGCGGCCAGCCGGTGGAAACCGCCAACGCCAATACGGTGCGCCTGCGGCTGGGTTTCCTGACGCCGGTTTTTCACGATTTCCAAGGTTACGCGGAAAAGGAAGGCCTCTACGCGGCGCAAGCCGACTACGACCGCGGCGGTACTACCTCGAACCGTGACCGCAACTATGCCGTCATTGCCGATCCGGCCCGCAACGAGCTGAATCAATTCTGGATCAGCTACAAAGGCATCGCCGACACCCTGATCAAAGTCGGCCGGCAACGCATCAAATTGGACGACGACCGCTTCATCGGTAACGTCGGCTGGCGGCAGATGGAAATGACCTATGATTCGATTCTGATCACCCACAATAATCAGACCTTGTTCGGGCTGACAGCAAACGTCGGCTATATCGACCACATCCAAAACATATTCGGCGAAACGCATTCGATAAACGCGCCGTTTTTAAACCTGAATTACAAGATTAATGACTGGGGCAACCTGATCGGTTATGGATACTGGCTGGATTACCGCGAACGCGCTAACTACGCTAACTCCTCGCAAACCTACGGCTTGCGCTTCGACGGCAAATCGCCGCAGTTTTTTGACACTGTCAATGCCATCTACACGGCCGAATGGAGCAAACAATCGGACTACGGCGACAACCCCAACCACTACCAGGCCGACCGCTTCAATCTGATGGCGGGGGCCAGTGCTTACAACCTGACCGTATCAGGTGCCGTGGAGCAGCTAAACGGCTACGGAGCCGGCAAATCTTTCCAAACCCCGCTGGGCACCAATCACGCTTTCCAGGGGTGGGCGGATTTATTTTTGACTACACCGGCTAATGGTATCCGCGACGTCTTCGCCACCGCCAGCTACAAAGCGATGAACGACAGCTTGATCATTACCGGCGTCTATCACGACTTTAAAGACGATACCGGCAAAATTGAATACGGTAAGGAATGGGATTTTCAGGCCCTGAAAAAGTTTGGCAAACATTACTCGCTGTTAGCCAAGTACGCGAACTTTAACAGTGATAACCCGGCGTTCCCGGACACCCAAGTGATTTGGATGCAAGGCAACGTCAGCTTCTAGGCAACAGCGGCGCAAACTGTTTTGCACAGTTTGCGTCCGATTTCCCAACGATCTTCGCAAATAGTACCGACAACATCATGAAACTCAAATTGGTAGTGATAGGCAATGGCATGGCCGGCATGCGCACCGTTGACGAATTGATTCAAACCGTACCGGATCGCTACGACATTACCGTGTTCGGCGCCGAGCCGCACGGCAACTACAATCGCATCATGCTGACACCGGTGTTGTTCGGCGCCAAAAGCGTTGCCGACATCATGATTCACGATTTCGATTGGTATCTAAAAAACCGCGTGACCTTGTATTGCGGACCGGACAAAGCGGTTGTCGATGTGGATCGCGAACGCCGCTGTGTCATCGCCCACGACGGCACCTGTGCGTTTTACGACAAACTGTTGATCGCCACCGGTTCCTTGCCGCTGATGCTGGACATACCGGGCCGCGACGTCGAAGGCGTATTGGGCTTTAGAGACATCGCCGACGTGGAAACCATGATCGAAAAATCCGCCAGCAAACGCCATGCGGTCATTCTGGGCGGCGGTTTACTGGGTCTGGAAGCCGCCAACGGCTTATTGCAACGCGGTATGCAAGTCAGCGTCATCAACCGTGCCGACCATTTGTTGAACCGGCAATTGGATGGTAAAGCTGCGGCGTTTTTACAACGGCAATTGGCGGATAAAGGCATTCAATTTCATCTGGGTACCACCATCCAACGCATAGACAGTCAGGACGGGCATATCAGCGCGGTGACTTTAAGTAACGGCAGTGTTTTACCGGCCGACATGCTGATCATGTCCACCGGTATCAAACCCAATATCAGTCTGGCGAAACGCATTGGCCTGGCGTGTCAGCACGGCATCGTAGTCGACGACGGCATGCAGACTAGCGACCCGGCGATATTCTCGGTCGGCGAATGCGTGCAGCATCGGGGCGAACTGTTCGGTTTGGTCGCGCCGGTCTACGAACAAGCCAAAGTCTGCGCCCAACCAACTGGCGGGTAAAGTCGACAGCCAATTTAAAACCTTATCGTCCGCCACCATGCTGAAAGTCACAGGCATCGATTTATTCTCGGTAGGCGATTTCGAAGGCGACAGCGAATGCCAGATTTTGCAGTTGATTGACCACGGCCTGGGCATCTATAAAAAAATCGTCCTGCGCGGCGACGTCGTCGTCGGCGTTATTTTGTACGGGGATACCAGCGACAGTGCCTGGTATCTGAATTTGGTTAAAGAAAGCACGCCGATTGCCGCGATCCGCGACCGCTTGATGTTCGGCAGAATCCCGCTCGCGCGCGCGGCTTAAATTCCTTTACCCATGAACACCATCAAAACCACTTGTCCTTATTGCGGCGTCGGCTGCGGCATCGAAGCCACGATAGAAGACCACGCGACACACCGGGTCAGCATCAAAGGCGACAGTAAGCACCCAGCCAATTTCGGCAGACTTTGCTCCAAAGGCGCGACGCTGGGCGATACCGTGTCGCTGGAAAACCGCCTGCTTTATCCCAGCATTCAAGGGAAACAAGTCGATTGGGCGTCAGCTTTAGATCATGTCGCAGAACGCTTTAACACCATTATTGCGCAGCACGGCCCCGAAGCGGTGGCGTTTTATGTCTCAGGCCAATTGCTGACCGAGGATTACTACGTCGCCAACAAATTGATGAAAGGCTTCATCGGCACCGCTAATATCGATACCAATTCCCGTTTGTGCATGTCCTCGGCGGTAGTGGGCTACAAACGCGCATTCGGCGCCGATACCGTGCCTTGCAATTACGAAGACCTGGAACTGGCCGAATTGATTTTACTGGTCGGCTCCAATGCCGCCTGGTGCCACCCGATTGCCTTTCAACGCATTCGCAAGGCTAAGGAAACCAATCCCCATTTAAAAATCGTGGTGATCGATCCGCGCAGCACGGCCAGTTGCGACATCGCCGATTTGCATCTGCCCGTTAAACCGGGCATGGATGCGCTATTGTTCAACGGCATTTTGGCTTATTTAGCGCAAAACGGCCGGATCGATCAGACTTATATAGACACGCATACCGAAGGTTTCGAGGCCGCATTGCAAGAAGCTGTGAAAACCGCCGGCAGTATCGAGCAGGTCGCCGCAGGCTGTGGCTTGCCTAGCGAAGCAGTCGCCACACTGTTCGACTGGTTTGCCGGCACCGAGAAAACCGTCACGGTCTATTCGCAAGGCATCAACCAATCCAGCTCAGGTTCGGATAAATGCAACGCCATCATCAACTGCCACCTCGCCAGCGGCCGCATCGGCAAGCCGGGTATGGGACCGTTCTCGTTTACCGGCCAACCCAACGCGATGGGCGGCCGTGAAGTGGGCGGTTTAGCCAACACCTTGGCTGCGCATATGGACCTGGAAAACCCGGAACACGTCGATAGAGTCGGCCGCTTTTGGGGCAGTGACAAAGTCGCCGACAAACAAGGTTTGAAGGCCGTGGCCATGTTCGACGCCATTGCCGCCGGTCAAATCAAGGCCGTATGGATCATGGCGACCAATCCGGTCGTATCGATGCCCGACGCCGACAAAGTGAAACGTGCTCTGCAGCAATGCGAATTGGTGGTGGTTTCCGATTGCATCGCCAACACCGATACCGCCAAGTTAGCCCATGTGCTGCTGCCGGCCACCGGCTGGAGCGAGAAAGACGGCACCGTCACCAATCTGGAGCGGCGCATCTCTCGACAACGGCCCTTGTTTCCGGCCTCCGGCGAAGCCAAACACGACTGGTGGATCATCAGCCAAGTCGCGCAACGCATGGGTTTTAGCGATGCGTTTAATTACCAATCCAGCGCCGATATTTTTCGTGAACACGCCGCGCTGTCGGCCTTCGAAAACGATGACGAGCATCAGTTACGCGATTTTAATTTATCGGCCTTTGTCCACTTGGATGGGCAAGGTTATGACGCGCTGCAACCGGTGCAATGGCCGGTCACCAACGAGCAAACCGCAGGCATAGCCAGAATGTTTACTGACGGCCAGTACTACACAAGCAATCGTAAAGCCCGCTTCATCCCGATTACCCCGCGTCCGCCGGTTAATGCGCCGGATAGCGATTATCCGTTTACGCTGAATACCGGCCGCCTGCGCGACCAATGGCACACGATGACCCGCACCAGTCTGGCCGCCAAATTAAACGCGCACCGCCCGGAACCTTTCGTCGAGATAAACCCCGCCGACGCTGAACGCCTCGGCTTAAGCGCGCGCAGTCTGGCGCAGATAGAAAGCCGTTGGGGCAGTATGCTGGCCCGCGTCGATCTCAATCCGGGGCAACAAATCGGCAGTCTGTTCGTACCTATGCACTGGACCGAACAACTCAGCAGCCACGGCCGCATGGGCGCCGTGGTCAATCCGGTGGTCGATCCCTATTCCGGGCAACCGGAAAGCAAGCAAACACCGGCCAAAATCTATGCCTGCCCGGCACGTTGGTATGCCACTATTTTGTCGCGCCGTCCCTTGCAAATTGGCGGGGCCGAGTATCAAGTCAGTGTGCGCGGCGACCGCTATTTTCGTTACGAGTTAGCGTCTACCGAACCCGCCAAGGACTGGCGGGCCTGGAGCCGCGCGCTGCTCGCTGACACAAGACATATTGATGATGATAACTGCTGGCTGGAATACAGCGACCAACAAGCCGGCTATTACCGCACCGCTTATTTACCGGATCGCGAATTACAAGCCTGTTTGTTCGTCGGACCGGATTGCGAACTGCCCGAGCCTGGCTGGCTGGGCAGTTTATTCGCTAAAAATGAGTTGAGCCGAGCAGAGCGCCTGAGCTTGCTGAGCGGACTGCCACCAAAAGGTGAAGCCGATATTGGCCGAATCGTCTGTTCGTGTTTCAATGTGGGCGAAAAAACTATCCGACACGCGGTGCAAACCCAGCAACTGCAAAGCGTCGCCGACATCAGCGCCTGTTTGAGCGCCGGTAGCGGTTGCGGTTCCTGCGTCGCGGAGTTGAAGGAGTTTTTACCCAAACCCAGTTAAATTGATAGCCCAAGGGACGATGCAAGCTAAAACACAGTTATTTCCGTATTTCCAACCCATTATTTCGGTGGCCAGCGGCAAAATCGTCGGCTACGAAGCCCTGGCCCGCCAATACGACGACAAAGGCAAAGTGGTTTCCGCCGGTGCCCTGTTCTCTTCCGCCGAGGTCGATGCCAAAACCCGTATCGAGCTGGACAGGCAGGTACGCTGGCAAGCCCTGGAAAAGTTCTCGGAATTGGCCGATACGCAAAGCTATCTGGCGCTGAATATTTCCGCGGCCTGGATAGAAAATCTGCGCCAATTAAACACGCTGCCCACGCTACGGATGTTGGACGAGTTGAATATCGACCGGCGACGCATCATCGTGGAAATTTCCAATGCGCATGTCGATCCGCAAAAGTTAAAACAAATCGTACAGCGCTACCGCAAACACGGCTTGAGTGTGGCTATCGGCGATTTCGGCGCCGGCGCCTCGCAGCTGGAACGGGTGATCGCCATTCAACCCGACATCATCAAAATCGACATGCGGCTGTTCAAACTGGCCACCAAGGGCGGCATCGCCGGCGACATCATTCATATGATCTCGCGGCTGGGTAAACGCACCGGCTGCCGGATTATTTGCGAAGGCGTGGAATCTGACGAAGCGTTTTTATTTAGTTTGGACTGCGGCGCGCAATTCATGCAGGGGTTTTTGTTTGCCAAAGCCGAAGCCGATTTTCAGCATGCCGAGCTTTACGAACAACACATCGCCTCATTGCGCACTAAGTTTTTGAAAAACACGCTGGTTAAGGTGCAAAAGAAAGTCAGCGCCATCAACACCACCAAAACCTTGATTTACAAGCTGGCCGAAACCTTGCAGGACGACTTTAACTTGAATGAACTGGTCAGCTGGAACTTTACCGATAGCGGCGTGATTCGTTTTTATTTGTGCAACAACCAGGGCGACCAGATTTCGCCGGATTTTAATTTCAAGGAAAACCAATGGTTCACCGATCCGCGCAAAATCGGTTTTAACTGGTCCTGGCGCCCTTATTTCTTTCAATTGCTGGCATTGGAAAACTGCGGCGACCGCAATCGGGTCGTCACTTCCGAGCGCTACATGGATTTTGAAACCAGCTTGCTGTGTAAAACCCTGTCTTTACGCCTAGATAGCGAGCGGATTTTGTTGGTGGATACCGTGGCGGGCGATTGAGCTACTTTAGATACACCATCACCAGAAACAACAAAGCCAGACCGGCATAGCGCCAGCTGCTATCGACGGTGTGCGTGCCAGGCTTGGCAAACTCGGCTTGTTGCAGCGCTTGATCCAGACTGTCGGTATCGCTCAGGCGTCGATACTGTAAACCACTCTCAGCAGCCAGCTGGCGGAGATAGCTTTCGTGCAGCCGGCTCATATGCTCGTCGCCGGTTGCCGCCTCGCTGCCGAAAGGTGCGTTACGGGCGTTGTAGCCCTGGATCTTCTCGGGATTTAGATCCGATTCACCAAAGGACGAACGATGCGGCACGTCTTCGGGTTTGTAAAAGCCCTGGCGTTGGCCTTTGGCGTCGAACTTTGGGATGGGGGCAAGTTGATCGCCGCCGACGCCGACGATCACACCTTTTACCTTATCTTTAACTGGCGACAGATCGGGTTTGTAACGCCGATTGGGCGGGGGTGCCTCCTGGCCGTCGCTGAGAAACACCAGGGTTTGGTCTTTGTCTTTTAACAGCTCCAGCGTACTCAGCAAGCCACTGGCGATGCGGCTGTCGGCGGCCCAGGCCATGCGCCAATCCAGCGCCGCAATCGCCGCGTCTATCTCGGCAAATCCCGAACACACGTCTATCGGTTCGAACAGCAGCGTCGAGCGCCGTTCGGTAAACACGCCCAAACCGACTTGCGAACCGCAAGGCAGTTTCAACAACTCCTGGCGCAACGCCTGTTTGACAAACTGCAAGCGGCTGACCGGCTGTTTATCCAGCTGATAGTCTTCGGTGTTCATGCTGCGGGTAATGTCGACAACAAACACCAGTCGGTACAGTGACACTTGCGCGCTGGTTTGCGGATGGAAAAACACTACCGACAAGGACAGCAAGGCCGCGGTCAGCAGCCAGAAACGGTAATCCCTAAGATTGGGGGCGATAGTCATATAGCGAAATTATCGGTCGGGAAGATAAGCGCCAAGTTAGGGCAAGCCACGCGGAAAGCCCGGCAAGGTGGTCCATAGTTGGGTCTGTTGATTAAGATCGTCCTGCTCGTCGCCGCTGCTGATTCTGTCCATCTCCGGCAACAGCCGCATCGCCACTTCCAGATTGTACTTGGCATCCCAAAAGCCGCTGTCTAACGTTAATGCTTCCCGATAGGCTTGCTTGGCCAGACCCAGCAAGGGCATCGCCTCGTTGACATTGCCGGCCTGGGCTTTCTCCATGGCTTGGCGCAGATACAGATTGCCCAAGTTATAACGGGTTTGCGCTTGCGCTTCGGCATCGGCTTGCTGCAATAACAGGTTCAGCGTCGCCAAGGCTTCGTCGTAGCGTTGGTGCCGGCTGAGATACACCGCTCTGGCCATGCGTACTTCCGGCGCCGAAGTTACCAATTCGTCTGCGCCGACATCCTGATCGGCCAGTAATTGGCCGATCAGCCGATTTTGGCCGGCTAGGCCATATAGTTGCAGCAATTGCGTCAGAGTTACTAATAAAGCTGCTGCCAATATGGCCCACAGCGCCCAGTGTTTTAACTTACGGATCACAGTCTGGCCTCGCAGAGTTTCACGCCTAGCAAACCCAGCAACATTGCTGCCGCCCAGGCATAACAGCGCGTGGATAAATCCTGCTTCGGAATCCGCTCGAAATAATGCAGGGGCCGATTCTCCAAGCGGTTGATGTCGTCAATGGCCTGCTGCAATGCACCGGGCGTTTCGGCTTCATAGGCTTGATACGGAATATGCAGACTGTTAAAGAACAGATGCAGATACCGTTCCGGCATGGCCTGAGCATTATCGTCGCGCGGGTCGTCGGGCACTTCAAACAAGCCAGGGCTGTTGGCGGTGCGCAAGAATACCCAATACAAGCTGACTTGGCGTTGTTTGAACAACTCGCGCAAGGCCACCTCGCTGTCCGGATCGATCACCGCCGCGCCGTCCGACACCAATAACACGATGCGCGAGCCGGTCACCGGCCGGCTATCGAAGAACTCCAAAGCCATGCTCAAGCCCTTGCTGACGTTCGTATAAGCCAAGGCCGGCAAGGCGGTGGCGTCTATCGCGGCATGAATGGCGGCTTTGTTTTCAGTGAGCGGCAGCACGAATAGCGGCGAAGTGCTGTATTCGGCGATGCCGATCAAATCGTGCGCTCGCTGATCGACAAACTGATTCAACAAGCGGCGGGCGGCGTTGGCTTTGGATTCCTCGCCTTGGGTTTCCGGCGTCTTGCCGGCGAAGGTGTTGTCCATGCTGTTACTGCGATCCAACAGCATGACGATGTGTGCGCCGTGGCCGATGCGCTCCACTTGCTGTTCTTGCTGATAGGCACCGGCCAAGCCCAGAATCAACCCGCCTATCGCCAGCACGCCCAGCAAGCGGATCAAGGCGCTGATAGCCAGCGATAGTGGGTCGACAGGCAATATCGCCAGCCAGGGATAGGGGTTGGCGACCACTCCCATTCTCCACATCGGCAACAGGCATAAGCCCAAACCGAGCAAGACCCAAGGATACTCAAAGCCCAAATTCATCGGCTGCCTCGCTCGATTTCCCGGCAATGCAGGCACAGGGTTTTGAGTTTTTGCAGATCGTGTTCTTGCGGCATTATCGAAGCGTCACCGAAAAAGTAACGATTGGAATAATCGAAAAACCAAGTCAATTCGTCAGCGATGCTGCGATATTCCGGGTGGCCCTGATAAAACTCGGCCAATTTGTGCAAAAACACCGGCTTACCGTGAAGACCGTTAAACGCCGTATGCACTGCGGCAAGTGCTTGCGGTAATTGTTGAAGGCCAAGGTTTTGCAACTGACGCTGCGCGCGCTTGAATACGCTGCGTTTCGGTAGTCCCGGTAAATAACCGTAAAGCCAAGCCAAACGCAAAGCGATGCCCAGCGCCACCGTCAGCGACACGCATAAGCGCCGGACAATTGCCGCGTCATCCAACAAGCTCGGCGCTTGGTCCGGGCGCATGTATTCGCCGTGTTCATCCTGCCTGACCACCAACTCCCGCAATGGCGCGGTCGTGAAGGTCCAGGCCGCGACCGGCTGTTCCAGAGTTTGCCCGTGCTGCTGAAAGCGCAAGGTAAAACCGGGTATGCTCAAGGCTTTCACTTCCAGCGGTGCGTAAAATTGCTGATATTGCAGGTCGATTTGATAGCGCTTGCCGTCATTGCCGGCCGTTTCCTGCACAGTCACCGCGTTCAGTTGCAGCCAGCGATTCAAGCGGCCCGGCGCCGGCAGACTGTTGCGCTCCAAGAGCATGCCGGCGCGCGTTTCCAGCACAATCCGCTGCAGGATGGTATCGCCGATCACATAGCCGAACGGCCGCGGCGTTTGCAGTTGAAAGTCGCGGAGTGCTTGGTTAGACGTGCCGGAGCACGCCGCCAGCAGCGTGACGCATACCCATACCCAAGCACAACCAAGCCGCTTTGCCGCCAACGTCACCCTGCTCTCCTTAAAAAATATTGCCCCAGCTGCTCGGCGCGGTAGCCGTTGTCGATAAACAGCGGCTCACAGCCCGAGGCCCGAAACTGCTGTTGCAATTGCTCCCGGCGCTGGGCAAATGCCTGTTCTATCTTGCGCTTCAAACCGGGACGCAGCCACAGCGTGCGGCGCTTGCCGGTTTCCAGATCCTGGAGTTGAAACAACCCCCAATCCGGTAAGCGGCTGTATTCGGCTGGGTCCCACAGCACCAGCGGTATCAGGTCGTGGCGACGCAAGTTCTGTAAAATGGCTTGCAGCTGCGGCAACGGAAAATGAAAATCCGACGCCAGAAACACCAAGGCCCTATGCTTGGGTAAATAGCGTTGCGCTTGCTGCAAACCGGCCGAACCGGGTTGCAGGTCGAGTGTTTCCAGGCGTTTTGCCGTCGCTTGAATCCGGCCTAGGTGTTTACCGGCCGGCAAATAACAGTCGGTGAGCACCTGCTGGTTAGCCGCAATAAACCCGATGTTGTCGCCGTATTCCAAGGCCGATGCGGCAATCGATAACAGCATATCGGCCATTACACGGCGCTTGTCGTTATTGCCGCCGAAACGCATGGAAGCAGACAAATCGGCCAGCAAATACACGTCGATAGCACTGTGTTGTTGCTGCACCCGCACTTGATAATTTCCGAACGGGTCGAGCAGGCTGGCCCGCAGATCGATGCGTCTCGGGTCCGGACGGGCGATTAAGGTGTCATGACGCTTGAACAATTGGCCGTTGCCGACCATTTGTCCGGGGTGCGCGCCGGGAAACACACCGACTGCCGGGCGTGGCAGGCGGTATTGGAAAGGCTTTATCGTGGCCGACATCGTTTTAGCGATTACCTTATTGGCTGACAACCAAATTCGCCAGCACGGCCGTCACAACCAAGTAGCCGGGAATGGAAAATTTGAGCGGCACCCGCATCAATAAGGCCACCACGCCTGAGTAAGTTTGCGGATTGCGGCTATGGATGGCTTCGCCGAACAGCCATAGTAGGGAGTTAAGCAGACATAAAGCCAGGATCGTGAAAAAACCGACATCGCTGAACAAGAACGATTTGTTAGCCAGCAGCGAGATGCGCTCGCTGGTATCGATAAAATTGGCGGTCAAAATGCCTATCATCAATCCGCCCTCGTCGAAGGCCACCAAAAAAAACGTGTAGGTAAACCGCCGCAAGCGCCGGCTGAACTCCGTCAAGGCGGGAAAATGCAGCGATAGATATAACACCGGCAGGCTTAGGCAAAACAGTAAAGTGCCGACCACCGCCAATAAAATCCAGAACTTAAAGCCCACCGCGTCGTTCAAGGCGCTGGTGTAATACGCGGCGTAAGGGACGTCGGCATGTTTATCCAAGCTACTGGCGATAAACGAGCAAATAAAGCCGACGCCGGACCAGGTTAAATAGGTGTCTAATAAATGGCCAAGGCCGGCATGCGGCAGCATGGCGTGCAGAATCGATTTAATGTTCATGGCTGTTACGGTGCGGCGATTTGGTTGAGTATGCTGTCTATCAAGGTGGGAATAATGTCGTCTTGGCGATAGCTGTACATCGGGTTCAGGAATATCCGGTGCGACATGGTGACGGCGAACACCGCCTGCAAATCTTCCGGTAACAGGCTGTCGCGATTTTCCAGCCAGGCCCGGACTTTGGCGGCACGTATCATGTAGCTGATGCCGCGCGGACTGGCACCGGCCTGCAGCAGGTTGTCCATGTCCACATCGGCTAAACCGATGCCGAATGCGCCGGGATCGGCGGTGGCTTTCCATAAATCCAAGGCGTATTGGCGCAAAGCGGCGCTGGGCTGGATGCTGTCTTGAATCGCCGCCGCCCAGTCGTTGAGCTGGTAATAAGGTATTTGGCTGGCGGCCATTTCCCCGATCAAGGCATCGACATCGTGGTAACGCGGATTGAACAGCAAATCGTCCAACACCTTGTCGTCACCGGGTGCGGTAATGTTGATTTCCATGAAAAACCGGTCGCGAGCGGCCGCCGGCAATTCAAAGGTTTCTTCTTTTTCCACCCGATTGCGGTCGGCAAATACCTGAATGTGCGGCATCCGGTATTCGCGGTTGAACGCGCCGATACTGCGCTCGGCCATCACCCGCAACAGCAGCGAATGCACTTGCGGCCGGGCCCGGTTGATCTCGTTAAAAAAGAACACGGACAGCTCTTCGCCCTGCTTCAGCAAAGGGCCGGGATCGACGCAGGGCCGGCCTTCTTGATTTAAATAGGTGTAATAGATCAAGTCGGCCGGCATTAAGTCGATGGTGCCTTCGATACGCTGGTAGTGGCCACCGAGCCCTTGGGCGATGGCACGCAATAAGGTGGTTTTGCCGACGCCGACCTGGCCTTCCAGCAACACATGGCCGCGGGCGAATACGGCTATCAGCAGATTGCGTACCGCCGCCTGCTGGCCGACGACGACATGGTTGATTTGTTGTTCCAACTGCAAAGCACTGGCGCGCCAGTCGCTGAGGGTTTGCTTGCTTGTCATAGCTAATTGAGCGCTGTTGATTAAAGCCAATACCGCAAAAAGAACTCCGGTGCTGGGTTGCCATGCCGCCAATTGCAGACATACGCGCCGCTGAAAACGGGCTGTCCTGATCTAACCGGCATAGCAACGGCCCGGAGCCGTGAGGTTTCGTTTAGAAGCTGTTTAAAGGCTACTGCACTCGCGAAGTTCTTAAACAGCTTGCATGGGTTGAGCGCGCCGTTGCCTTGGGCATTCCCTGGTCTTCGCTTCGGCAGAATAATCTTCGATTCCCTCCGCATCATTAGTTACCGCCATCCCTGGCGGCGTCCTAAGGGTTCTATCCTCGTGGTCACTGTCGGGATGCGCACTGCGCATCCCGACCCACCCGTTGCTTATTGGCCTTCGACGTCGTAAACGAACTTGCCGGTTTTCGCCAGCAATTCAGTACGTTTGGCGTTGCGGGCTTCCATTTCCTTGATCGACTGGGCTTGTTTGTTCAGCTCGTTAGGATCGTGTTTCGGGTCGTATTTGCTACCCGCCACTTGCGCCGGATAACCCGGTTTCGGTTCCCAGCAGTTGCCGGCTTCTTTGCATTTGGTGCCGTCGTAGGCTTTTGCTGCGCCGGACAGGCCAAAAGCCAGCAGGACCGCGCCTAACATTACTAATTTGTTCATGTTGATCTCCTGATATATTAAATTTAAATTTGCTTTAGCTCTTACTCGTTCCCACGCGCTGCGGCAAAATCGCCATTACCATTTATGCCCTTGGGTACGCGACGCGCGAGAACGAGTCAAAACGTGGCTTCACTTCAACCACTCGGCTTTCTTCGGATCGCCTTTGTAAATGCTGCGTAAGAAAGACATGATGTGCAGCATGTCGTCGGTGCTGAAGTTGACGTATTGCGGGCCCATCATGCCATTGGCGCCGCCGAACAGGATTTCGAACAAGCCCTGGTCGGTCAGGCCGCGCGGATAAGTCCAGTAGTCGTCGGCCAGACCGGGGCCGAGTTTGCCTTCGGCTTCATGGCCGTGGCAGCCCGAGCAACCCGTCATGTAAAGACTCTCGCCTTTTTTTGCCGCTTCGGCATCGCCGTTGTAAGGGTTTTTGCCGGTTTGCATGAATTGCTTGAATTTGTCGGTGTTGCCGCCTTTTTTGGCAAAACTCAAATCCAGCGCTTCACCGGTCAAGGCATGGCGCAAGGTGATGTCGGCCTGGACAGTACTTGCCGCCACCGCTGACATCGACAGCACGGCGCCAGTCAAAAATGTTTTCAATTTCATTCAAGGTTTCCTGTTTAGTTCATGGACACGGCAGTTTCGGGTTGTTCCAGCAACGGAATGCCTTCCGCTTCCAGCAACTCTTCGATATTGTCCTGCCCGTCTTTGATGATTTTGTTCAATTGCGCCAGCAAAGCGCTGTCGTCCTTACGCACGCCGATGGAGGTGCTGTAGTGGAAACCTACCTTCTCGCCGTCGGCACGCTTAGCATTGTCCGGAATAACCGTCATCGTCAGCGGCGTGGCCGATGCCTTCACATAGCGGGCCGCCGCCGGCCCCCACAAGATGGCAATTTCCGCTTTGCCGGAAGCCACTTCGTTGACCAGCTTGTCGTTGTCGTACTTGACGTACTGGTTACGCTTGGACTTGAATCCGGCCAACTCTTGTTGGTAATTGAACATATCGTTGTAACGGCCGATGGCCCGCAGCATGGTTTCGGCCGGAGAGCCCGGTGCGAAAGCAATCCGCTGGGCTTGCTTTAAGGCCGGGCTATCCCAGTTCTGCAAGTCCAACCCGTCTTTTTCGCGGCTGATAAACACGTAGCCGGACCGGTAGTAAGGTGCCGTGGTCAACAAACGCGGGTCGCCGGCATCGACGCCCATTACCACGTCGCACAAGCCTTTATCCAGGTAATCGCGGATAAAGTAGCGCGGGTCGGTCCAGCTGACGGTTTCCAATTTGCGGCCCAGTTGTTCGGCCACATACTGCGCCAATTTGTTTTCAAAGCCTTCGCCGTTTTTATTGGAGTAAGGCATTTCGTTTTCAGCCGTGCAGACTTTTAAAACCGGCTGTTCGGCTTGAACTGTGGAAAAACCAAAGCCCAATGCCAACGCAGCCACAATGCGTGTGCTTGTTTTCATAGTGATTTAAGGAATTAAGTAGACTCGTTGCCTCGTTCCCACGCGCTGCGCGGGAACGCCTTAGTAGCCGCGCTGCGGCAGATCATCGCCACCGCAGCGCGGTTAACCTGAATTCCCGCGCAGCGCGTGGGAACCAGGAAAGCTTTCTACAACGCGAACACCATCACGCCGCCACCCATTTGGGTGTAGTGCGCCAACTCTTTAAACGCGCCCACTGCACCCAGACCGGCAGTCGGATCGGCCAAGTCGAATACCAGACCTACGCCAGGCCAGCCGCCGACACCGTAATAAATCGCCACATACTGCTTGTTGTTGTGTTTATAGGTAATCGGGTGGCCGATGACGCCTGAAGGCAGTTTGAACTTCCACAGCTCTTCGCCGGTTTTGGAATGACGGGCTTTGATATAGCCGTCCAAAGTGCCGTAGAACACCAAGTCGCCGGCTGTGGCTGTGGTACCGCCCCAGACCGCAAACTTCTCCTGAACTTCCCATTCCATTTTGCCGGTGACGGCATTCATGGCTTTGACTTGACCCAAAGTGCCTTTCGGACCCGGATACATGTTCAAGGTCGCGCCGACGAAGAACTGGCCGGCACGGTAAGGCAGCATGAACGGTTCCCAGTCCATGCAGATATGGTTGGTGCCCATGAAGAACAGCTTTTTGTTCGGATCGTAAGACTCGATACCTTGGTTGTGGTAACCCATGGCCGACGGGCAGATACCGGTGGCTTGGTGGTCCATGTGTGTCGAATATTCCGGATCGCGGATCGGTAGACCGGTTTTCAGATCGACTTTTTTCACCCAGTTGACGGTGTCGTCGATTTTGAAAGCATTGACCAAGCTGCCGTTTTCGCGGTTCAAGGTATACACCAAGCCGTTACGGTCCGGGTGCGTCAGCAGTTTGGTCATTTTGCCGTCGACCATTTGCTCGGACAGACCCATGTAGTTAACACCGGCGTAGTCCCATTCGTCATGCGGGGTTTTTTGGTAGCCGAATTTGGCTTCACCGGTATTGACGTCGCGGCCCCAGATGGTCATGGTCCATTTGTTGTCACCGGGACGCATGGTTTCATTCCACGGCGCCGGGTTGCCGGAACCGTAGTAGAGCATTTCCAGGTCGCTGTCATAGGCATACCAACCCCAGTTGGTGCCGCCGCCGATTTTCCAGGCATCGCCTTCCCAGGTTTTCAGACCCAAACCGAACTGACCGTAATGCGGATTGGCGCTGTTGAAGTCTTTGGATAATTTGATGTCTTCATCCGGACCGGTGGCGTAAACGCGCCAGGCTTGCTTACCATCTTTGATGTTGTAAGCGGTGGCGTAACCACGCACCCCCAACTCTGCACCGGAGGTGCCGACGATGACTTTATCCTTCACCACGAACGGTGCGACGGTCAACGTCGAACCCATGGCGATGTCGGAGTTTTCCATTTTCCACAGTACTTCGCCGGTCTTGGCGTTAATCGCCACCACATGGCCATCCAGCTGGTTCAAGAAAATGGTAGCCGGATAATCTTTGCCGGCCGGTGCATAGGCCAAGCCCCGATTAACCACGTCACAGCAGGCTACCGCGCGAGCCGCCGGATTTTGCTTGGGCTTGAACTGCCACAAAATTTTGTCCGGCTCGTCCAAGCTGATGGCAAATACGTTGTTAGGATACGGCGTGTGGACGTACATAATGCCATCAACAACCAGAGGTCCACCTTCGTGGCCGTTCAAGACACCGGTGGAAAACGACCACGCCACTTTCAGATTTTTGACGTTGTTGGCGTTGATGTCGATCATTTCGCTGAAATGCGTCGAACCGTAATCCTTGGTCTGCATCACCCAGTTGGTGTTTTGCTTGGCTAGTTGTTCCAGTTCTTTATTCGCTTGCGCCGATGACGACACGGCCAAGGCCGCAGCCGTGACTAAGGCCGTGGTCGATACCTGCTTGGCAAACCGTGAAATTTGCATGAATCCTCCTATGTTGTTTATTAGGTTGCATGGCCCGGCAAATCGGTTGGTTAGGGGAGCCTTCCGTTAAAAGCGGATAACGCCATCGGCATTTCCGGGCAAAATCAATCACACGCTGCGCTTAATTTTGGCGTCCATCCGTGACGCGAGATTTTGCTTTGCGGCAGAAATCTCCTTCACTTTTCACATCAGCAATCTCAATCAAGTCGCACACAATATTGACTTAGACCTACCGGGCCATGCTGGCGCAAATGGTAAAGAAGGCGGCCTATCGGGCGTTACGGAATAATCCATAAATAGCCTGGGAATTCCGCGAAAAAAGTCCTGGAAGTTTTCCCGGTCGCACGCAGCCGCACGCCGCGGCAAAACGGGAAAAGCTCCCATGGTTTCCCGGCATAAAAATCGGCATCATGGCGGGGCAAGAAGCGCCAGCTAGGGATAACACCGGTTTTGCCGCGGGCGTGTCTTGCTCATCCACACCAAAAACCAATCAGGACACGTAGTTAGTGGCGAATAAAATCAGCGTTTTATTAGTAGACGACCATGCAGTGGTCAGAGCCGGTTACAAGACTTATTTATCCTTGTCTGAACGAATAGGCGCCGTCTATGAAGCCGATAGGGGCGAGACCGCTTGCCAGGTATATGACAAGCAGACGCCTGATGTGGTAGTGATGGATTTATCCATGCCCGGTCTGGGCGGTTTGGAATCGGTGCGGCGCCTATTGGTCCGCTACCCCAGTTGCAAGATATTGGTATTTTCGATTCATAACGAACTGGTCTACGTCACCCGCGCGATCAAGGCCGGCGCCAAAGGTTACATCACCAAAAATAATGAGCCGGACACGCTGGTGACCGCAGTTTGCACGCTGGCGGAAGGCGGCACGTATATCGAACCCGCTTTGGCACAGCAATTGGCGGTGAATATGGCTATCGGCCAGGATGAGGCATATAAAGTTAAATCGCTGTCGCCGCGCGAATTCGA
This sequence comes from Methylomonas sp. Kb3, assembly GCF_002834115.1. Taxonomy (NCBI): domain Bacteria; kingdom Pseudomonadati; phylum Pseudomonadota; class Gammaproteobacteria; order Methylococcales; family Methylococcaceae; genus Methylomonas; species Methylomonas sp. Kb3. The sequence goes on from NZ_PIZT01000010.1 coordinate 341,434, forward strand.
CATTTTTTGCCTGCTGGCCAATGGTTTGAGTACCCGTCAAGCAGCGGAAAAATTATGTTTGAGCTACAAAACCGTCTGCAACCACAGTACGGCGATCAAAGAAAAATTAAACGTCAAAACCATGTCGGAATTGACACTGCTGGCTGGTCGCCAAGGTATTATCAATACCGGCAGCGAACTGTATGAGCACAGCTAGCGCGGAACACACCCTTCCCTATTAACCAGACCCTATTTATCCCTGGCATGCCGTTCGGACTGAGCGAGCGGTGTGCGCTTCGATAGACTCAGAGCTAACCAGGTTAACAACGCTGTTAATGGGCGCTTGCGACCGGAACTCCCGGTTGTAAGCCTGCAAATCCCTCTCCCAAGCAACTGGCTCAAGACGCCCGATTCAAGCCTTCCGGGTCTAAAAGCTGCGCCAGTCTTAATCATTACTTCATTATATTTTCATCTTCAATTCATGTTGAATGGTTATTGTGCCGACTGAATAACCTTATTAAAAAAAGTAATAAAGCATCATCGAGAAGCGACGCGGTATCGGATGTTGGCCGTTTGCTTCCATTCATATGGGCAATTCATTAACGATTACCCATCCGATCAAAACGTATTCATGGGAGATATTATGAATGCACGTCTATTTATATTTCAGTTTTTGCTGATTTTTCTGGGTGTATGCGAATTTAGTAGCGTCCAGGCGCTTGAACTCAAACCTAATTCCGTCGAAATCGTCGTGGATGAACTAGCCAAGATTGCGGTCACAAAATCATCCGGAAGCATCAGTGTAAAATCCAGTAATACCAGTGTGGCAACAGTCACTTACGCCAGCGGTATCGCTAGCATCAAGGGTGTAAAAGCCGGTTCGGCGACGGTCACGGTAAAAGATCGTAAGAGCTCGAAGCGTGTGGAAGTCAAAGTCATCAGCGCCCCTTCTCCCGTCTTGACGATTTCGCCGGCCGTATTGGCGGTCAACGTGGGCGGCACTGCCACCGTCACGGTCACTAACGCCTCCGGCACAGTAAACGTTCAATCGTCGGACAACTCAATTGCCAGCGTCGGCTATGCCAATAATATCGCTACCATAAAAGGTCTTAAAGCCGGCTCGGCCACGGTGACCATCCGCGACAGCAAGACGTCCAAAACGGTCGCGGTGACGGTCTTAAATACCACGGCTGTCGGCGAATACACCCTGCTCGCCTGGAACGACTTAGGCATGCATTGCATGGACGGCCTGGATTTTTCCGTGTTCGCCATCTTGCCGCCCTACAACACTTTGCATGCGCAATTGAAAGACAAAAACGGCAAGCTGGTCAGCAGCAACGTGTTGCTGACTTATGAAGCGGTCGTCGACAGTAGCGGCTCTATCAATACCAGCAGCGCCAACAAAACCAATTTCTGGTCTTGGGTCGGTGAGTTGGTAGGCTTGAATCCGGCACCGGATGTCGGGGTTAACCTGGATGGACTCGCCAGCGGAAACCCCATGCCCGGCAATAAAACGCCATCCCTAACACCCGCGCCGATGACCTACAACACAGCGTTCGGCTGGTTCGAGGCCGAGGGTATTCCGGTGACGCCCTTCGACGACAAAGGTAACAAGAACTTCTATCCCACCGTTAAGGTCGTGGCTAAGGATGCGCTGAGCGGTAAGGTTCTGGCTAGCGCCACCACCGTGTTGCCGGTCAGCGACGAGATGACTTGCAAAGGCTGCCACGCATCCACTGACACCAATAACAATGCCGCACAAACTGCCGCCAAACCGGTGACGGGCTGGGTGTTCGATGCCGACCCTGACAAAGACTGGAAGCGTAACATTCTGCGTCTGCATGATGAAAAACAGGCCGCCAATCCATTATTCAAGGATGCGCTGACCACATTGAATAGCAAAGGTTACAAATCAACAGGCTTACTGGCGACGGCCGATGCTGGGCAACCGGTTCTTTGCGTGGCGTGCCATGCCAGCAATGCCTATTTCGATAAGGAAAACAAGACCACGGTGATGGGCGGCATGACCGGCATTGCGCCATTCACCCAGTCCTTGCATTTAAAACATGCCGATGTAAAAGACCCTGCCACCCAGTTAACCCTGGATAGTCTGGACAACCGCAGCGCTTGTTACCAATGTCATCCGGGATCGGTAACGCAATGTCTGCGCGGAGCAATGTCCACCGCCACCGACGCCAGCGGCGACCCGTCTATCAGTTGCCAAAGCTGTCACGGCAATATGAAAGCGGTCGGTAGTGCCACTCGGCAAGGCTGGTTCAACGAGCCGACCTGCGAGTCTTGCCACAATAGCGCCGCGCCCGGCAAACGCGCGATTTCAGGCATCGACGCCACCGGTAAAGCGATTGTGCCAACAGATCATACCTTTGCCACCAATGCCAATACGCCGGTTCCCGGATTGAACTTGTACCGCTTCAGTAAAGGACACGGCGGCTTGCAATGCGAGGCTTGTCACGGTGCGACACACGCGGAGTATCCCTCCACACATGCTGACGAAAACCTGCAAAGCATCGCCGTGCAAGGACACGCCGGTACGGTAGCCGAATGTAAGGCTTGCCATACCACGGTGCCGAATACGGTAAACGGCGGCCCGCACGGCATGCATACCACCGGTGACGCCTGGGTTAAGCAACACGAAGACGCCAATAAAAACGGCACAGCCACTACGCCAAGCTGTAGCTATTGCCACGGTACGACCAGCGCCGGCACTCCCTTGAGTGCGGTAAAGGTTGCGAAAACCATTGATGCCGATGAGTTTGGTATTAAGAATTGGCCGGCGGGTTATCAAGTGAGTTGTTTTAGCTGCCACAACGGACCCAATCCGTAAAACCTCAGACAACAGATCGCCCCGCAAGGGGCGATTTTTTTGTGGGTTGACTCCGCTCACTACAGGAGACGATTGAAATTCACATACAAAGGTCCCTGGCTCTGTCACTCCCACGTAAGCAGGAATGACGACATAAAACTTACTTCTCCAGCTTGGCCTTCAAGCCGTTCAAGCCGTTCTTGAAAAACTGGGTCATCGCTTTAACCGCCGCTTCGTCACTCAAATTCTCCGGTGGCGTGTTGCCGGTATCACCGCGGTAGAAGCGGCTTTTGATGGTGACCACGCTGCTGTCGGCGGTCTCACCTGCCGCGACTTTCACATCCACCGTGTGCGAACTGGTTGGAAGCGCTTTGGTGTTTTCGGTTTTCAGCCGGTAGCTGTATTCGTGTTCGGCTTCGTTGTAATAATCCAATTCTTCAGTGAGGGTTTCGTCGTTTTGAAAGGTTAACGTGCGTAAACCACCGGACTGATTCTTGCGGTCACCCGCACTCTTTTTCAAGTCGCTATGCCAATTGGCAATGTCGTCGAAATTTTTCAGCTCTGCCCATACCTTGGCGATAGGCGCTTGGATGGTCACAGACTCCTTGGCTTTTTGCGGCGTCGGGCCGTGAGCGTGAACTTGCCAGGAAAGGAGCAAAAAGCTGAATGAAAGCATGATGTGTCGCATAAGCAATCCCGAAGGGTGGTGAAAAACCCGGTATTATCCGGGCGCACCGCCAGCGTTCATCGGGAATAAACCCCGAATTGATCCGGGGAAACTTCATTTAGCCTGCTGCCGGCAACTGTCGAAAGGAGCGAAAAGGTAAGTGCATCGCGAAGCCGACGCGGTTAAACAGAGCAAAGGTTCGCCCGGTCGATCAGCTTTTATCGCCGCAGATTCAGATTGCTTGGTCTTGTTTTTCGATAGTCACCACAATCGATTTTTGTTGGCCGCTCGCGCTGGTCTGAGTGATTACGACTTGCAGCGGTAACTGCGCCGCACCGGCGCTGTCGGTACTGAAGCTTAACGACTGACTATTAAAACTCAGCCAAGCCGGTAACGGCTCGCCGTTACCCATTTTCGCCGAGACCGTGCTGTCTCCGGCCGTTGCAGGCAGTGCTCCGGCAGGCAGCGCAAAACTGAAGCCACTTGAATAATCATTAACCTCAACGTTGGCAACGATCTGCATCTGCCCTCCCGCCACCAAGGTTTGGGACGCCAATAAATGCACGGTATTGCCTGATTGCGACGGCCCGGTACCACCCGTCGTCAAGCCGGTAGCGCTACTACCACCGCCATTGATCCCCGAGTCGGCGATATTAAATTGTACGGTCCGGTTGCTATCGGCACCGCGTAACGCAGAAAGCGCCAAGCCGCCGGTTTTGGCGCCGCTGTTGGAACCGTTGTTGCCCACGCCGCCGTTTCCGCCGCTGTCCGGTACTACGGTACCGGCGTCGACGGTATCGGTTGGCGTATTGCCGGCGGAGCTTTGTAGGATGGTGACGACTGGATTGCCGCCGGCTAGCGTGTAATTGCCGGCCAAGCCGCCATTTCCGCCGTCGCTCAAGGCCAAGGTTCCAAGATCGACCGGTTTATCGATACCGGCGCTACTATCTAACATTTGGCCAGCCCCGCTCAGCAGCAGAGTTTCATTGCCAACCAAAGTGCCTAAATTGAATACATTAGCATTCACAAGGTTACTGCCGTCGAATGCCCTCGAACCGGTTAAATGGATGACGTAAGGCAAAATTGTGCTGGTCGTGTTATCGCTGTAACTGATTGCGTAGTTGTTGCCACCATTGCCGTCGGAAACGCTAATACCGCTAACTCTCACAGTGCTACCGCCGCTGGCATTCTTATCAATGAACGTGTACACACCGCCGGATAAACTGTCCGAGCCGAACAGTTGGCTAGCGCTGCCGGCTTTGACGATTGGCGTGCCCGAGGCGGACGTGGTGCCGTCGTACGTTTTGATGATGTCGCTGGTGGTCAAAACCAAATTGGCTTGGCTGATGTCCGCTCTAAGATCTCCTCCTATCAAGGTGTAATTGCTGGCCAAGCCGCCGTTGCTGCCGTCGGCCAAGGTCAAAGAGCCTAAGCTCACGCTTTTGCCGATGCCAACGTTTTTATCAGCGATGGAGCCCGCACCTGATAGGGTTAAAGTCTCGCTACCGACCAGACTTCCGATGTGCAAATCCGTGGCGGCGACGGCTGTGGTGCCGTCATAGCTCCTGCCGCCACTCAGGTTCACAACAAACGGGCTGATAGTGCTGGTTGTGTTGTTCAGATAGGACACCGAATAATTATTGCCGGCATTGCCATCGTTCACGGTGACCCCGGCAACCGTGACGGTCTTAGTGCCGATACCGACATTTTTATCGGTGAAGGCAAACGTGCCGCCAATCAGGCTGTCGCTACCATAGAGTGTGCCGCTTGAGACCATGGCGGCGCCTATCACCGACGTATTGCCATCGTAGGTTTTACTGACGTTTCCAGTGCTGACGGTCAAACTTGCCGTAGTGAGGGTCGCGTTATGTGTGCCGCCCGTCAGCGTGTAATTGCTAGCCAAACCGCCGTTGCTGCCGTCGGCCAGCGCTAGGCTGCCCAGCGTCACGGATTTACCGACCCCTACGTGTTTATCCGCTACCGTACCGGTACCGCTTAGGTTCAAGGTTTCGGTTCCAAGCAGCGCACTCATGGCAAAAATATTGGCAGCCACATCGGCACTGCCGTCGTAGCTGCGATTGCCTGTCAAACTGACTGTGTAAGCCGTAATATCGGCACTAAGCGTACCGCCAACCAAGGTGTAATTGCTGGCCAGACCGCCGTTGCCGCCATCATTCAAGGCCAAAGAGCCTAGCGAAAGCGTTTTACCGGTGCCGACATTTTTATCGGCGACCGTTCCGGCACCGCTCAGGCCCAGGGTTTCGCTACCGACCAGGGTAGAGGTCGCCAAACTAGCGGCAGTGATGGCGGTGGTGCCGTCGTAAGTGCGACTGCCGGTCAGGTCGACGACGTAGGCCGTAATATCGGCAGCATGCGTGCCGCCCGTCAGCGTGTAGTTGCTGGCCAAACCGCCGTTGCTGCCGTCGGCCAGGGCCAAAGTCCCCAAGGTCACCGCTTTGCCGGTGCCGACGTTTTTATCGGCGACCGTGCCGGTGCCGCTCACACTCAGGGTTTCGCTGCCAACCAAGCTGCCGGTCGAGAATATGCCCGCCGCCACGTTGCTCGAACCGTTATAGGCCCGGTTGCCGGTCAGGCTGACCACGAACGGCGTGATGGTGCTGCTGGTGTTATTGGCGTAACTGATCGAATAGTTGGCACCGCTGTTGCCGTCGCTCACCGTCACGCCGCTGACGCTCACCGTTTTATTGCCGCTGCCGACGTTTTTGTCGGTGAAAGCGAATGTGCCGCCACTCAGACTATCGCTGCCGTACAGCGTACCGCCGGTCAGCGTGGCGGTGCCGGCCGCACTGGTGCCGCCGTCGTATGCCTTGCTGACGTCGCTGGTGCTGACGGTCAAGCCGGCGGCTGAAATATCGGCGCTATGCGTGCCGCCCGTCAGCGTGTAGTTGCTGGCCAAACCGCCGTTGCTGCCGTCGGCC